>CAMOXI010000020.1 GCA_946628965.1 uncultured Clostridia bacterium
AGGTGCACGCCATGGAGACCCGGCCCCTGCCCATCCGCATGATCGCCCCGGGCCGTGTCTACCGCAAGGACGAGGTGGACGCCACCCACTCTCCCATGTTCCACCAGATCGAGGGCATGGTCATCGATAAGGGCGTCACCATGGCCGATCTGAAGGCCACGCTGAACCTGGTGGTGGAGAAGATCTACGGCGAGGGCACGGTCACCCGCTTCCGTCCGCATCACTTCCCCTTCACCGAACCCAGCTGCGAGATGGATATCCAGTGCCACAAGTGCGGCGGCAAGGGCTGCCCCACCTGCAAGTGGCAGGGCTGGATCGAGGTGCTGGGCGCCGGCATGGTGCACCCCAAGGTGCTGGCCGGCTGCGGCATCGACCCGGAGGTGTATTCCGGCTGGGCCTTCGGCATGGGCCTGGAGCGTCTCGCCATGGGCGAATACAAGATCACGGACCTGCGTCTGATCTTCGAAAACGACGTACGGTTCCTCGAACAATTTTAGTCCGCACTGCCCCGCAGGGGCGGAGGGGTTGTGAGAAAGACAGGCCAACCCCTCAGTCAGCCATAGGGCTGACAGCTCCCCTTACACAGGGGAGCCAATAAGGAGGATTTGAATATGAAACTATCCAGAAAATGGCTTACTGAGTTCGTGGATCTGCCCCTGAGCGAAGTGGGCGACCGCGATTTTGACGAGGCGATGACCATCTCCGGCTCCAAGGTCGAAGTGACCGAGGACCTGTCCACCTCAATTCATAACGTGAAGGTCGGGCGCGTGCTCTCCATGGAGAAGCACCCCAATTCCGACCATATGTATGTCTGCACACTGGACGTGGGCGAAGCGGAACCCGTCCAGATCGTCACCGGCGCCTGGAACGTCCATGTGGGCGACCTGGTGCCTGCGGCGCTGCACAAATCCCTGCTCCCCAGCGGGGCGAAGATCGAGAAGGGCAAGCTCCGGGGCGTCGCCTCCTACGGTATGCTCTGCTCCCTCAAGGAACTGGGCATGACCCTGCATGACTTCCCTTATGCGAGCATCATACCCGCTGCGATCCTCGGCGACTATCACCCGCTTGATCCGGCGAAGCCGTCGATCTCGCCCGATATCAAGCCGGGCGACAGGATCTTCGGCAGTGTCGCCACGGCGAGAATAACCAGCATTACGAGAAGAAACTACGCTCTTTGGGACTGCAGGCTCTCGCTCGGTGAGACGGAGACGAAATGCGTAAGTGACTGCAGCAATCTGCACGAGGGCGACCTTGTCGCCTTTGACACGGCCCATCCGCATATTTACTCGCCGGCGGATCTGCACGCGAAGGCTGAGGAGTTCCCCCATTGTATTGACGACGGCATCCTGATCCTGCGCGACGAGGGGAAGCCCGGCGACGACATGGGCGCGCTCCTGGGGCTGGACGACCATGTGGTGGAGTTCGAGATCACGCCGAACCGCCCCGACTGCCTGTGCATGATCGGCCTTGCCCGCGAGGCGGCCGTCACCTTCAACAAGGAGCTGAAGCTGCACACCCCCGTGGTGGAGGCCAAAGCCGGCGGCGACATCAACGAGATGGCGAAGATCATCATCGAGGAGCCCGCGCTCTGCCCGCGCTACATCGGCCGCATGGTGCGCAACGTCAAGATCGGCCCCTCTCCCGCCTGGATGCGCGAGCGCATCCGCAACGCGGGTATGCGCCCCATCAACAACCTGGTGGACATCACCAACTACGTCATGCTGGAGTACGGCCAGCCCATGCACGCCTTTGACTTCAGCTGTGTCAAAAACGGCGAGATCCATGTGCGCCTGGCCCGCGAAGGCGAGAGCATCCGCACCCTGGACGGCACCGAGCGCAAGCTCACGCCCAACATGCTCTGCATCTGCGACACCGACAAGCCTGTGGCCGTGGCCGGCGTGATGGGCGGCGAGAACAGCGAGATCGTGGGCGATACCGCGATGGTGCTCTTCGAGTCGGCAAACTTCAACGGCCCCTCCGTGCGCCGTACCGCCACCGCACTGGGCATGCGCACTGACGCCTCCTCCCGCTACGAAAAGGGCCTCGACCCCGAGAACACCTATCTGGCCGTGCAGCGCGCCTGCGAGCTGGTGGAGCTGTTGGGCTGCGGCGAAGTGGTGGAGGGCGTCATCGACGTCTATCCCGGAAAGTCCGAACCCAAGACCGTGAAGCTGGAGCCGGAGAAGATCAACGCCCTGCTGGGCACCGACATCGACGAGCAGACCATGCGCGACATTCTCCTGCGTCTGGGCTTCAAGCTTGAGGGCGACACGATCATCGTGCCCTCCTGGCGCGGCGACGTGGAGCACTATTCCGACATTGCCGAGGAAGTTGCCCGCATCTACGGCTACAACGAGATCCCCACGGCCTTCACCAGCACCGGCACCACCGTCGGCGGCTTCAGCCCCGTGCAGCAGTGCGAGCGGAAGCTGGGCGAGCTCTGCCGCGGCTTCGGGCTGGACGAGATCATCACCTACTCCTTCATCAGCCCCAGCTACTATGACAAAATCCGCTGGCCGAAGGACGATCCCCGCCGCGACAGCCTGCGCATCCTGAATCCTCTCGGCGAGGACACCTCCATCATGCGCACCACGATCCTGCCCTCCATGCTGGAGATCGTGAGCCGCAACTACAACTACCGCAACAAGGCGGCGGCCCTGTATGAGATCGGCCGCATCTACAAGAAGCGCGAGGACGGCCTGGCCGACGAGCCGAAGATCCTCTCCATCGGCGCCTACGGCGAGAAGATGAACTTCTTCGTGCTCAAGGGCTGGGTGGACGCGATCCTGAAGGCGCTCGGCGCCCCCGCCGCCCACTACGAGCAGGAGCGGGAGAACCCGTCCTACCATCCCGGCCGCTACGCCCGCCTGAGCGTGGGCGACGTGGAGCTGGGCGTGCTGGGTCAGATCCATCCCGCCGTCGCGAAGAATTACGGCGTGGACGCGGAGATCTACTGCGCCGAGCTCAGCTTCGAGGCGCTCTTTGCTCTGCAGGGAGGCACGCCGGTCTATCAGCCGCTGCCCCGCTTCCCCTCCGTCAGCCGCGATATCGCCGTGGTCTGCGACAGCGCCATCCCCGTGGGGCGCATGATCGATACCATTCTCGCCAGCGGCGGCAAGTACCTCAAGGAGTGCGCGCTCTTTGACGTGTACACCGGCCACCACATCGCCGAGGGCAAGAAGTCCGTGGCCTTCTCTCTGACCATGCGGGCTGACGACCAGACCCTGACCGACGAGCACGCCGAGGAGACCGTGAAAAAGGTCCTCGCCGCGCTGGAACAGAGCTTCGGCGCCGTGATGCGCTGAGCCGACGGAGGTCGGATTACGGGCGGTTTTCACCATTTGCCGGAAAAATTTCAGGAAAAAGAATCCTTTTTCCCCCATTTTCGACTTTACTTGTGGCTTTTATCTGGTATAATACAGGGTGAGAGAAGGAAAAAGGAGGGAAAGACATGGAGGACGCAACCAGAAAATTCACCGCATTGGACAGCAAGGCCGAGATGAAGGAAATTCTATCGTCCGTGTATAACTCCCTCATGGTGAAGGGCTACAACCCCATCAACCAGATCGTGGGCTATATTCTGTCGGAGGACCCCACCTACATCACCAACTACAACAACGCCCGCACGCTCATTACCCGCATCGACCGGGACGAGCTGCTGCAGGAGCTGCTGCGGACCTATCTGGCCAGATAAGCAAAAGCAAAACGAAAAAGCTGTGGAAGCGTTGCTTTCACAGCTTTTTTGTTTTCGGCTCTCCGAACTGTAAAAAAGCCGCTTCATTTTGCGCCGTGGTACTTGATTTCAGAGAAGAATTTATGTAAACTATAATAGTTAAGTTATGCATAGTTTTTACTCCGGATCTGTCCGGAGCGCCAAAATACGGAGGAGACAGAAGCAATGGAAGAAAAAAGCTCGATCTTTCGACAGAAAAGTCTGGACCGCATTTCCTCGCCCGAACAGCTCAACGACTATCTGCGCGTCACGAGCCCCGCAGTGTGGGTGGTGCTGGCGGCGGTGATCCTGCTGCTGGCGGGCGTCATCATCTGGGGCTCCACGGCTACGCTGGAGAGCTTTGCCACCGGCACCGGCACGGTGCAGGACGGCGTCATGACCATCCGCTTTGACGACAGCGAGATCGCCCGCAGCGTGAAGGCGGGCATGACCGTCGCCGTCGGAAACGACAGCGCCACGGTCAGCAACGTGGGCGTCGCCGAGGACGGGAGCCTCTTTGCCCTGGCCAAGACCACGCTTGCCGACGGCAGCTACCCTGTGCACGTGGTGTACAAGACCACGCAGGTCCGGTCCCTGCTGTTTAACTGAGGGCGGTGCAGATGGCTGAGAAAAAGATCCGGCAGCCCGTGAGAAACGGCGTTGCCAAGGCCCCCGTGGTCATGCAGATGGAGGCGCTGGAGTGCGGCGCCGCGTCGCTGGCCATGGTGATGGCCTATTATGATAAATGGGTCCCGCTGGAGCAGGTCCGGCTGGACTGCGGCGTCTCCCGCGACGGCTCCAACGCCAAGAACGTGCTGATGGCGGCCAGAAGCTACGGCTTCACCGCCCAGGGCTTCCGCTGCGAGGTGGACGCGCTGAAGACCAGCATGTCCTTCCCCTGCATCATCCACTGGAACTTCAACCACTTCGTGGTGCTGGACGGCTTCAAGGGAAAGTTCGCCTACATAAACGACCCCGCCCGCGGCGAGGTCAAGGTTCCGCTGGAGGAGTTTGACCAGTCCTTTACCGGCATCGTTCTGCAGATCGAGCCGGGGGAGGGCTTCCAGCCCGGCGGCAAGCGCAAGAGCACGCTGGACTTTGCGCGCAAGCGCCTGCACGGCGCGGGCGCGGCGGTGGCCTTCGTGCTGCTGTCCACCGTGATCGGCTATCTCTTCGGCATCATCAATCCGGTGCTCTCCCGCTTTTTCATGGATCGGCTGCTCACCGGTGAAAACCGGGAGCTGCTGATGCCCTTCCTGGGGCTGATGATCGCTCTCGGCTTCTGCCAGATCGTCATCGACTGGGTGCGCGCCATCTATGCCCTGAAGATCAACGGCAAGATGACGCTCTACGGCAGCAGCAGCTTCATGTGGAAGGTGCTGCGCATGCCGATGGAGTTTTTCTCCCAGCGCATGTCCGGCGACATTCTGCAGCGCTCCGGCACCAACGCGGCCATCGCCTCCACGCTGGTCAACACCTTCACGCCGCTGCTGCTCAACACGATCATGATGTTCGTGTACCTGGCCTTCATGCTGCGCTACAGCGTGATGCTGACCATGATCGGCATCGGCACGATCGTGCTGAACCTGATCGTTTCCCGCATCATCTCCCGCAAGCGCGTGAACATCACCCGCGTGCAGATGCGCGACGCGGGCAAGCTGTCCGCCGCCACGATCTCCGGCATCCAGATGGTGGAGACCATCAAGGCCAGCGGCGCGGAAAACGGCTACTTCCAGAAGTGGGCCGGCTACCAGGCCTCCGTCAACGCGGCCGGCGTCAAATACGCAAAGCTCAACGCCTATCTGGGCACGATCCCCTCTCTGCTGGGGACCCTGGCCAATTCGGCGGTGCTGATCCTGGGCGTGCTGCTCGCCATGCAGGGCAAGTTCTCCCTGGGCCAGATCCTGCTCTTCCAGGGCTTTCTGTCCTCCTTCATGTCGCCCGCGATGACGCTGGTCAGCGCCGGGCAGACCATCCAGGAGATGCGCACCGAGATGGAGCGCGTGGAGGACGTGATGGAGTACCCCACGGACCCGAACTACTCCGACGAGCCCTTGCAGGACGACAAGGACTACTCCAAGCTCACCGGCCGGGTGGAGCTCAAGGACGTGACCTTCGGCTACTCCCGCCTGGGCAAGCCCCTGATCGAGAACTTCTCCATGTCCATGCAGCCCGGCAGCCGCGTAGCCTTTGTCGGCACCTCCGGCTGCGGGAAGTCCACGCTCTCCAAGCTCATTTCCGGCCTGTATGTGCCCTGGAGCGGGGAAATACTCTTTGACGGCAAGCCTATCAGGGACATCGACCGCAGCGTCTTTACCGGCTCTGTGGCCGTGGTGGACCAGGACATTGTCCTCTTTGAGGACACCATTGCCAATAACATTAAAATGTGGGACGAGTCGATCGAGGACTTCGAAATGATTCTCGCGGCCCGCGACGCCCAGATCTACGACGATATCATGGCCCGTGAGGGCGGCTTCTACGGCAAGCTCACCGAAGGCGGCAAGGACCTGTCCGGCGGCCAGCGGCAGCGGCTGGAGATCGCCCGCGTCCTGGCGCAGGATCCCTCCATCATCATCATGGACGAGGCCACCTCCGCCCTGGATGCCAAGACCGAGTACGAGCTGGTGAAGGCGGTCAAGGACCGCGGCATCACCTGCATCGTAATCGCGCACCGCCTCTCCACCATCCGCGACTGCGATGAGATCATCGTCATGGACAAGGGCAAGGTGATCGAGCGCGGCACCCACGACGAACTCTACGCGAAGGGCGGCTTCTACGCCGACCTGATCGCCAGCGACTGAGGAGGTGGGATGATGGGTTGGTTTGACGAACAGATCCGACAGAGAAAACAGAGCGACCAGGAGATCTTTGAAGACTCCATGTTCCGCATGGCCTCGGTCGTGCTGGGCCACTCCGCAGTCAGCGCCGCCGCCGACGCGCGGGTGCTGGCCAAGGCCGCCATTGACGATATCCTGAAATACTACCGCATCAAGCCCACGGAGATCCCCGATACCATCACGGATCCGGACGAGCAGCTGGAGTACTGCCTGCGGCCCCACGGCCTGATGCGACGGAACGTGAAGCTGGAAGAGGGCTGGTACCGCGACGCCTTCGGACCCATGCTGGGCACCATCAAGGAGAGCGGCCGCCCGGTGGCGCTGCTGCCGAAGACCTTCCACGGCTACGCCTTCCGCGACCCGGAGAGCGGGAATCTCATCACAGTGAACAAACAGACCGCGGCCCTGCTGGACACGGAGGCCATCTGCTTCTACCGGCCGCTGCCGCTGCGGAAGATCGGCATCCCCGATCTGATCGTATACCTGAAGGACTGCCTGGATCTGAGCGACGCGGTGCTGATCGGTGCCCTGTCACTTCTGGTGGTGCTGGTGGGCATGCTGCTCACGCCGGTGACCAAGTCTCTGACCGGCTTCGTGCTCAAGAGCGGCAGCGTGCCGCTGCTGGCGGGCACGGCGGTCTTCATGGTCTGCTGCGTGATTTCCAATCAGCTGATCGGTACCGTGCGGGATCTGGCCATGAACCGCATTGAGATCAAGACCTCCCTCTCGGTGGAGGCGGCGCTGATGATGCGCGTGATGAACCTGCCGGCAAACTTCTTCCGGAAGTATTCCTCCGGTGAGCTCTCCAGCCGCTTCGGCGCGGTGACGCAGCTGTGCAGCATGCTGCTGAACACGGTCTTTTCCACGGGCCTGAGCTCTGTGCTGTCCCTTCTGTATGTGACGCAGATCTTCCGCTTTGCCCCGGCTCTGGTGGCTCCCGCGCTGCTCATTATCGTGACCTCTCTGGCGGTGGGTCTCGCCGCCTCGCTCACGCAGATGAAGATCGGCAAGCGTATCATGGAGACCCAGGCGGAGGAAGCCGGTCTCAGCTACGCGCTGATCACCGGCGTGCAGAAGATCAAGCTCGCCGGCGCCGAGAAGCGCGCCTTTGCCCGCTGGGCCAGATCCTACGCCCAGGTGGCGGAGCTGTCCTACAATCCGCCGCTGTGGATCAAGGTCAACAACGTGATCCAGACCGCGGTGTCCCTCGCGGGCACGATCGTACTGTACTACCTCGCGGTGAAGACCCGCGTCAGCCCCTCGGACTACATCGCCTTCAACACCGCCTTCGGTGTGGTGTCCGGCGCCTTCGGCGCATTGACGGGCGTTGCGCTGTCCGTGGCAAATATCAAGCCCGTGCTGGAGATGGCGGAGCCGATCCTGCAGGCGGAGCCGGAGTCCAGCGAGAATAAGAGTATGGTCACCTCTCTCTCCGGCAGCATCGAGCTCTCCAACGTCTACTTCCGCTACACCGACTCCATGCCCTATGTGGTGGACGGCATGAGCCTGAAGATCCGTGCAGGGGAGTACATCGCCATTGTCGGCACCACCGGCTGCGGCAAGTCCACGCTGGTGCGCCTGATGCTGGGCTTTGAGACGCCGGAAAAGGGCGCCGTCTACTTCGACGGGAAGGACCTGTCTAAGCTGGACCTGCGCTCCCTGCGCTGCCGCATCGGCACTGTGACCCAGGACGGCAGCCTTTTCCAGGGCGACATCTACTCCAACATCGTCATCTCCGCCCCGCAGCTGACGCTGGACGAGGCCTGGGAGGCGGCGGAGATCGCCGACATCGCCGACGATATCCGCGCCATGCCCATGGGCATGCAGACCATCATCTCCGAGGGCCAGGGCGGCATATCCGGCGGCCAGAAGCAGCGGCTGATGATCGCCCGCGCCATCGCGCCCAAGCCGAAGATCCTGATCTTCGACGAGGCTACCTCCGCTCTGGATAACCGGACGCAGAAGAAGGTCTCCGAGGCGCTGGACCGGCTCAAGTGCACCCGCATCGTCATCGCCCACCGACTCTCCACCATCCGCCACTGCGACCGCATCCTGGTGCTGGACAAGGGCCACATCGTGGAGGACGGCAATTACGACGAGCTGATCGAGAAAAACGGCCTCTTCGCGGAGCTTGTCGCCCGCCAGCGTCTGGATACCTGAAAAAATACCCGGGAGCAGGTAGACAAATCCCGAAAAGTATCGTATAAAGAAATGAAAGGCCAAGAGAGCCCTGACCCTGCGGCGGCTGCCGCACGGGGAAATGAATGAAAAACCCAGAAAACAAAGATAAAAAGGAGAAATGAAACAATGAGCGAACTGGTTTTTGAGAAGCTGTCTGATGAGTCCCTGGCTGAGATCGCCGGCGGCACCACCCCCGAGCTGCGCGCTGCCTACGCCGTCATCCGCGGTGAGTTCGGCAACGGCCAGGAGCGTATGGATCGCCTGACCTGGGCCGGCTATGACGCCAAGAGAGTCCAGAATCTGGTCAACTCCCTGCTCAAGTACGAGGACGTGGCGAAGGACGTTATCGCCGGCAAGTACGGCAACGATCAGGCCCGCATCAACAATCTGCGCGCCGCCGGCTACAACCCCTACGTCGTGCAGGATCTGGTCAACAACATGGTCCTGGATCATCAGCTGTACTGATTCGAAACGGGAACCGACAACGCCAAGTGCGGAAGGAGAACGACAAACATGAGCGAACTGGTTTTTGAAAAGCTGTCCGAGGAATCCCTGGAGCAGATCGCGGGCGGCGTTACGCCCGAGCTGAGAGCCGCGTATTCCTGCCTCTACGGCGAGTTCGGCAACGGTGACGAGCGCGTGCGCAGACTGCGCGCTGCCGGTTATGATCCGGCGCGTGTGCAGAACCTGGTGAACGAACTGGTGAAGTATGAGAGCGTGGCGAAGGACGTCATCGCCGGCAAGTACGGCAACGGTGACGCCCGCATCAACAACCTGCGCGCCGCCGGCTACAATCCCTACGCGGTGCAGGACCTGGTCAACAACATCCTCCTGGACCACCAGCTGTACTGAGATCGATCATTTTGCTTGCTTGAGGGAAGCTTTATGGCTTCCCTCAAGCAATCTGCGGCAGGATACAACAATGGAAGACGAGCTGAATTACACACAGGAGACGATGCCGACAGCGCGGGGCAGGGACGTTCTGTCCGCGCTGGCGGCAATCTATCCCCAGCTGAACCTCTGCCCCGGGGAGGAGAGCGCCGAGGCCTACAAGCGCATCGTCCAGTACGGCGAGGCCGCGCCTGCACGGGATCTGCGCCATTTCCTGGGGGATGAGCGGGATTCCTGCGCCATCGAGGAGACGCCAGCCGGTGAGGTGCAGGTGATCACCCTGCATCAGCGGCCGGACTTTGAGCGCTTCCTGCAGATCATGGCCTTTCGCTGCAGGGAGAAGGAGATCCCGGCGACCCAGGGCGCGTCCATTCTGGACGGCGTTATCAACTGGACGAAGATCCGCAGCCGCAGGGCCGCGTTTTTTGCCTCCGGCGGCAGCGAAGAGGACTGGCCGGCGGAGTTTCGCCGCTTCACCGCGGACAAGCGAAACTACACGGACGCGCTGATCGTCCTGTCCGACGGGCCATACAGCGCTGTCAGCGCCGGGAGCATAGGTCTGGAGGAGCAGGAGTGGCTCGCGTATTCTCACGAGATCCGCAAGGCCCACGAGTGCACACATTTTATCTGCCGGCGCCTCTTTCCCGAGAAGATCGACCCGGTCTGGGATGAGATCGTGGCGGACGCGGTGGGGCTCTTTGCCGCCTTCGGCCGCTATGAGGCGGAGACCGCGGCCCTGTTTCTCGGCGTCAGCCGGGAGGGCTACACCGGCGGCCGGCTGGAGAATTACGTGTCGAAGGAGGGCGGGGAGATACAGCTGAACCTTGACCTCGCGGCAAAAAAAGTATACAATGTTCTGTACAGGCTGCAGGATGTGATTGCTTCCTGCGGCGTGGCGGAACCTTATCCATTGGCGATTCGCCTGGAGGAGGAGATCGAATGCTGGAAAACGCCTTGAGAACGCTTTTTGATTTTCAGCGTTTTGAAAACAATCAGCAGCTGCGCTCGGTGATCGAGGCAGTAGAAGAAAAATACCCGGACGGCCTGATCCTCTCCCTCTCTGATGAGGACCTGGAACTGGCCGCCGGCGGCGTCAGGAACGCCGAGGAAGGGAAGAAGGACACAGAGCATGACGGACACGGCCTTCTTTGAGGAAATATATCGGGAGTATCAACCGAAAATTTCCGGCTATATCCATAATCATGTGAACAATCCGGAGGATGCCGAGGATCTGTGCAGCGAGGTGTTCCGCAAAGCGTGGGAGCACATCGATACGCAGAACCGCTCCGGCTTTTCCTCTTTCCTTTATACGGTGACCCGCAACACCGTTTTTGACTATTTTCGTACCCACCGCCAGTTTGCCCCCATTCCGGAGACCATGGCCGTCGAGGACGATATGGGCGAGAATCTCCTCCGGGAGGAGACGCTCTCCCGTCTCGCCGAGGCGCTCAAAGCCCTGCCGGAACAGCAGCGGGAACTCATCGTGCTGCGCTACTATAAGAATAAGACCCTGCAGGAGATCGCCGAGATGATGGATCTCTCCTACGGCGTCACCAAGCGGCAGCACAAGGCGGCGCTGGACGCGCTGCACGGGATCCTGGCGGACTGAGAGAAGGAGACACTTCTATGTTTGATATGGGAACCTGGATGGATTTTGAACAGGCGCTGCAGAGCGACCAGACTCTGCAGGCGAGCTTCACCTCCGTGGTGGAGGGCCTGATCCGCAGCGGCGTACAGGATGAGGGCGAGCTTCTGCGCCGCGGCGCGGAGGCGCTGGGCGTGAAGTTCCACGACGCTGCCCGCGGCGAGGCCGTGGAGGCCCTGGAAGATGACGATCTCGGCCATGTGGCCGGCGGCAAGTCCCTTCAGGGGGACGAGAACATCCACCCCTTCAACCTCAACGGCTGGCTCGGCGGTCTGCTGCGCGATCTGCTGAAGAGAAACAGCGCCGCGAACGCCCAGACCCTGCTGGGCAAGGAGAATCCGGACGTCGTCGCATCGACGCTGCCCCGCCCCGTGAGCCCCGAGATCGGCGAGCTCAAGTGCCTGTAAAATCATACGAATCCAACCCCACTGCTCTTTTGTGAGCAGTGGGATTTTTTATGCCTTCAGGGGCGGCAAAGACCGGCGTTTCGACAGCAGAGAGAGGGTACAATTGCCGGGTGAAAACAGGATGAGCGGGAAACTGGTAATATTACAGATAGTAATCAAACGTCTGGAACAGGTTCAACGTGCTTCTCTTCGAAACCGGAGCGCCTGACCGTGTGGCGGGAAGGTGGTTCGAAATGTCTAATGGTCATTTCGCCGAAAAAATGAAACAAATACTGGAACTATCGACAATTGCAAACAAAACTTTTTGGTGCTAAAATGGCATCGAAAACGATGTAAATTTGATTTTTCGAAACTTTTCGGTGTTTTTTACGAAACAGTTTCGAAACATGGAGCCTCCCCAGACAGCCTGAGCATCGCTTATTCCCAAAGCGGATTCCCGCCTGCACGGGACGAAAGCTGCGGAACGGCCTGCAGCCGGGCGCTTCCAGCCACTGCCGTGAAAACAAATGGTATTCAAACAGCGCTGCTCCGGATCAAAGCAAACGGGACGAAGCATCCCGGAAGGAGACGAAATGGTAACGATACGACAGATCGCCGAACGCTGCGGCGTGTCGGCTTCCACGGTGAGCAAGGCTCTCAACGGCGCGGAGGACGTGAGCGTGCAGACCGCCAAGCGCATCCGTGCCGTGGCCGAGGAGATGGGCTATATGCCGAATGCGGCGGCGCGGGCGCTCAAGACCCGGCGCTCCTATATCCTCGGGATCCTGTTTGCCGCTGCGGCGGAGCAGGGCCTTACCCATGAGTTTTTCTCCCGCATCCTGAACAGCTTCAAGACCCGGGCCGGCGAGCTGGGCTACGACATCTGCTTTATCAGCGACCACCTGGGCAGGCGACGGATCGGCTTTGCCGAGCATGCCCGCTACCGCAATGTGGACGGGGTGCTGGTCGTGGTGGGTACCGACGCGGATGAGCCTGCCGTGCGCGAGCTGGCGGAGACGGATATACCCCTGGTGTCCATCGACGCCTCCTACGGCGGCTGCTGCAGCGTGCAGTCAGACAACGAGCAGGGCATGCAGGCGCTGCTGGAGCATGTCATCGGCTGCGGCCACCGACGCATCGCCTTTATCCACGGGGAAAACAGCTTCGTGACCCGCACCCGCATCGCGGCTTTCCGCCAGGTCTGCGCGGAAAAGGGGATCGCGATCCCGGAGGAATATATCGTTTCCAGCCTCTACCATAAACCGGAGGCCGCCGCGGAGGCTACCCGGCAGCTGCTGGCTCTGCCGGAGCCGCCCAGCTGCATCCTCTACCCGGATGACATCACCTGTATGAGCGGGATCGCCGAGCTGGAGCGGCAGGGAAGGCGCGTGCCCCTGGATGTGAGCGCCGCCGGCTATGACGGTACACTGGTGGGCCAGGCCATCCACCCGCAGCTGACCACCCTGCGGCAGGATGCGGAGGCCATGGGCCGTTGCTCCGCCGAGGAGCTGGCCCGCGCCATCGAGGAAGGAGAGGGCTTCGTCAAGCGGCGCACGCTGATCCCCGGCAGCCTGATTGTGGGCGAGACCGTGCGCAGTCTCAAAGAGTAAGTACTGGCCGAAGGCCATTACAAAAAATTAAAACAGGAGGAACCAATCGTGAAAAAGATCATCGCATTGCTGCTCGCTCTGATCATGCTCGTCGCGCTGGGCGCCACCGCCTATGCCGACAATGATGTCAGCGAGCTGCCCCGCGAGGAGACCCTCTATTTTGCGGGTCAGCAGTGGGGCACTGTCCTGAGCTGGAACATCATGGGCACCAACCAGAATAACTCCATGGCCATCGCCGGCGGCCCCTCCGGCTACCGCACGCTGATGTTTGAGACTCTGTTCATGTACAACTTCATGAACGGCGACATCATCGGCCTGCTGGGCGACAGCTATGAGTGGAATGACGACCTGACCGAGGTCTCCGTCGTTCTGAAGGACGCCGCCAAGTGGTGCGACGGCACGCCCGTCACCGCTGAGGACGTGGTCAAGACCTGGGACGTGAGCGTTGAGATCGGCAACACCGCCGGCACCACCTACGGCGCTTACATCGACTCCATCGAGGCCACCGGCGAGAAGACCTTTATCATCCATTCCAAGCTGGATGCCGAAGGCCGTCCTGTCAACCCCCTGAAGGTCACCGACTTCCTGACCGGCTCTCCCATCGCCCAGGCCGCGTGGATCGACAAGCTGGTTGAGCGCAACGGCGGCGACGCTGTCTCCATCCTGAACGATCCGGGCGAGGACGTCGTGTGGTCCGGCCCCTACACCAAGTACTACTCCGACGATCAGAAGGTCGTCCTGATCCGTGACGACAACTACTGGGGCCAGGACGCCTCCATGTGGGGCAAACTGCCTGTTCCCAAGTACATCGCCCACACCATCTACGCCGATAACCCCGCCGGCGAGCTGGCTCTGAAGGCCGGTGAAGTCGACGTCTGCCAGCAGTTCATCGGCAACGTCCAGGATCTGTGGCTGAAGGACGGTCTGCCCATCTCCACCTACTACGAGGAAGCCCCCTACGGCGTCTGCCTGACCATGCCCACCGCGTGGTACAACATGAACCTGCCCGTGCTGGCTGAGAATGCCGCCCTGCGCAAGGCCATCGCCATCGCCGTTGACTATGACACCATCATCGCCAACGCTATGACCAACCAGAGCCCCAGCTTCGCCGACGTGCCCCGTTCTTTGATGAACCCGACCGACGGTGAGCAGGCCCTCTACAACCATGACGCTGTTGCCGATCTCCAGTGGGCCGGCAATGACATCGAAGGCGCCATCGCCATGCTGGACGAAGCCGGACTGGTCGATACCGACGGCGACGGCTGGCGTGAATACAACGGCGAGAAGATCTCCCTGAACGCTGTCTGCCCCAACGGCTGGACCGATTGGCAGGCCTCCATGGAAGTCGTCGCCGCTGCCGGTGACAAGATCGGCGTGGAAATCACCACCCTCTACCCCGAATGGGATATCTACCAGACCGTGTTCACCAACCCCAACCAGACCGAGTACGCGATCTTCATGTGGTCTCCCGAGGCTGCTTCTCCCTCCAACCCCTGGACCCGTGTCAACCAGTTCCTGGGCAAGGACTATGTGGGCGTCGAGAACAACTGGAGCGGCAACTGGGGCCAGTACGTCAACGAAGAGGCTGACGCGCTCATTAAGCAGATCCCCCTGACCACCGATGAAGAGGCCCTGAAGGATCTCTACACCCAGCTGACCGAGATCTACCTGACCGAGGTTCCCAGCTTCTCCCTGATGTATCGTCCTTCCCTGTTCCACGCTGTCAATGAGAGCGTGTGGACCAACTTCCCCGCCGGCGATGACGGCCGCGAGATCCCGCCCGCCGACTGCACGGACGGCTACGGCATCGCCGCCCTGTATGAGCTCGAGCTCGTCGGATAATCCCGTTGTGTAAAAGGCGGCCATGCTCCTTGCGGGGAGCATGGCCCCTTTCTTATCGAAAGGGGAAATAGAACATGAAAGGCTACCGAAAGTACTTCGGCAAGAAAATCCTCTGGTTTTTGATCACCCTTGTTGCCGCAGTGATTTTGAATTTTATCCTGCCCCGTCTGATGCCGGCCGATCCCGTCTCCGCCATCACAGGCAAGATGGCCTCGGGCATGACCGACGCGTCGGCCGTGCAGGAAATCTATAAACGCTATGAGGCGGAGTTCGGCACCAACAAGCCGTTGATCCAGCAGTTTTTCATCTTCGTGAAGAACCTGTTTCACGGCAATCTGGGCACCTCCTTCAGCCAGTACCCCCGCAAGGTCAGCAACATCATCTCCAGCGCCATCGGCTGGACGATCTGCCTGCAGCTGCCAGCGATCCTGGTGGGCTGGCTGCTGGGCAACGTCCTGGGCGCTCTCGCGGCCTATATCCGCAAGGGCTTTGACAAGGTGCTGCTGCCGGTGGCGCTGTTTATGAGCAATGTGCCCGCCTTCGGCATGGCGGTCACGCTGCTGGTGCTCTTCGCGGTCAAGTGGAAGATCGCCCCCATCGCGGGCGGCTACGCCTTTGACATGATCCCGAACATGAGCTGGCGCTTCCTCAAATCCGTCATCTCGCACTATCAGCTGCCCTTCTGGTCCATCGTGCTGGTCTCCATCGGCGGCCAGGCCATCGGCATGCGCTCCATGTCCATCTACGAGCTGAACGCGGACTATGTCAAGTACGCCCGCTTCCTCGGCATCAAGGACCGCAAGATCGTGGGCTACGTGTTCCGCAACGCCATGCTGCCCCAGGTCACGGGCCTGGCCCTGTCCATCGGCACCATGATCGGCGGCGCCCTGGTGGCGGAGATCATCTTCTCCTACCCCGGCCTCGGCAGCACGATGTATTCCGCCGTCACCGCGGCGGACTATCCGCTCATCTCCGCGACGACGCTGATCATCACCATCATGGTCCTGGTGGTCACCTTCCTGCTGGACATCATCTATGGCTTCATCGATCCGCGCGTCAAGGCCGCGCAGTTCGACGCGTAAGGAGGGAAAAGACAATGAAAAACACACTTCGTCAGGTCTTCCACTCCTCCAAATTTCTGGTCGGCTTCATCATCTTCGCGCTGATCCTGCTGACCGTGTGGCTCTACCCGCTGCTGATCAACCCCGGCAATCCCCTGGAGATGATCGGCGTCGGCACCTTCGCCAAGCCAGGCACCTACGTCTCGCTCTATGACGCGGTCAATACCCGCACCGAGACCCTGCGCCTGCCCGACGCGGACGACAAGCGCGTGGCCTACCTGCTCAGCGACGCCGACCGCGTGGCCATGATCGAGTGGTTCGGCATCATGGACATCGACGTGAGCGAGCTGGACGCCACCGACACCGACGCCCTGCTGGATCTCTGGTTTGAAAACTACGATCCCGCCATCAAGCCCAAGGGCATGACCCAGGCCCGCCGCAACTTCTTCAAGCGGCTGGACAAATCCATCCGCCAGATCCGCTCGGCGGACACGCTGAAGGTCATGCATCCCGAAGAGGATGAGCTGGTGGAGCGCTCCTCCATCACCAAGACGGACTATGTGAACGTGGGCGATGTGGCAAACGTCAAGCTCCTGCCGCTGGGCACGGACAACTTCGGACGGGACGTGCTCAAAGAGCTGGTCTCGGCCACCGGCACCTCCATCGTCATCGGCCTGATCGCGGGCGTGGTCGCCACGCTGATCGGCCTGACGCTGGGCCTGCTTGCGGGCTATGTGGGCGGCCTGGTGGACGATGTCATCATGTTTATCACAAATATCTTCACCGTCATTCCCAGCTTTGTGCTGCTGATCCTGATCTCCTACTCCATCGGCCAGGAGCAGCGCGGCGCCAGCGTGGTGGCCTTGGTCATCGGCTTTACCAGCTGGACCTGGACGGCGCGTTCCGTCCGCTCCCAGGTCATCAGCCTTCGAAACCGCGACCATGTGAACCTCTCCAAGCTCTCAGGCCACAGTCTGGTGCGCATCATCGTCACCGACATTCTGCCCTACATCGCCTCCTATGTGGTCATGGCCTTCATCCTGCAGGTCTCCTCCGGCATTCTGAGCGAAGCGCAGCTCTCGCTGCTGGGCCTGGGACCCAAGACCACCGTCACGCCCACGCTGGGCCTGATGATGAACTGGGCCATGCTCTACTCGGCGCACACCAACGGCTCCTGGTGGGCTTATTTCCCCGTGATCCTGACCATCACGCTCATCTCGTTCTCCCTGAACCTGATGAACACCGGCCTGGATCAGGTCTTTAACCCCACCCTGCGGGATTAAGGAGGATACGATGGGTAAAGTGATTCTGGAGGTCAGAGACCTCAAAACCAAATACGTCACCCGCTTCCACGAGGATGTCTACGCCGTGGACGGCGTATCCTTCCAGATCGAGGAGGGCAAGAGCCTGGGCGTGGCCGGCGAATCCGGCTGCGGCAAGTCCACGCTGGCGCTGAGCATGATGGGCTATTATTTCCCGCCCCTGCACTACATCAGCGGCGATATCATCATCGACGGCAAGAACATCTCCGGCATGGATCCGGACACGGTGCGCAAGACCATTCTCGGCACCGAGATCGCCTACATCCCCCAGGCGGCCATGAACGCCCTGAACCCGACCCAGAAGATCATCCGCTTTGTGGAGGACGTGATCCGCGCCCACGATCCCAAAGCGGACAAAAAGGAAATCCGGGAGCGGGCCACCGCCCGCTTTGCCGAGCTGGGCCTTCCCAAAGACGTGCTGGACAAGCACGCGGTGGAGCTCTCCGGCGGCATGAAGCAGCGCACGGTCATCGCCGTCTCCACGATCCTCTCGCCCAAGGTGCTGATCGCGGACGAACCCTCCAGCGCCCTGGATGTGACCAGCCAGAAGATGGTCATCAAGATGATGCGGGAGCTGATGGAGAAGGGCTATATCAAGTCCATGCTGTTTATCACCCACGAGCTGCCGCTGCTGTATAACGTGACGGACGATATCATGGTCATGTACGCCGGGCAGATCGTGGAGAAGGGCACGGCGAAGGAGATGGTCTTTGACCCAGTGCACCCCTATTCCCATGGCCTGATGGGCTCCATCCTGGTGCCGGAGGAGGGGACGCGCGGCAGCAGGCTTACCGCCATCCCCGGCACGCCCCCCAACCTGAAGAAGCCGCCCCAGGGCTGCCGCTTTGCCGAGCGCTGCCGCTATGCCACGGACGAATGCCGCTACCACGCCATTGCCGAAAAGCCCTTCGGCGAGGGGCGCAGCTATCGCTGCCTGAGAAGCGTCGATCAACTGCGGGAGGTGTACGAGAATGAATGAGCCGAGAGTGCGCAGGGATTTTTCCGACGGCCCGCTGTGCCTGTCGGGCCGGGGCGTGACCAAGGTCTTCGGCCTGGGCGATAAAAAGACCGTGGCCGTGGACCATGTGGACTTTGACTTCCACGAGGGCGAATTCGTGTCCATCGTGGGCGAGTCCGGCAGCGGCAAGACCACCCTGTCCAAGATGCTGCTGGGGCTTTTGAATCCCACGGAGGGCGAGATCCTCTTCCAGGGCAAGCCGCGGGACATCTCCAGCGGCCGCAAAAAGCGGGAATACTGGAAGGGCATCCAGGCCATTTTCCAGGACCCCTTCTCCTCCTACAATGTCTTTCACAAGATCGACTCCGTGCTGCTCGACTGCATCAACATGCGCGGCGGCCGTGCGCTGAGCAGGGAGAAGAAGATCGAGATGATGACGGAGGCCTGCAGCTTCGTGAACCTGAAGTTTGCGGAGCTGACGAACAAGTATCCCTTTGAGCTCTCCGGCGGCCAGATGCAGCGGCTGATGATCGCGCGCATCTTCCTCCTGAAGCCCCGGATCCTCCTGGCGGACGAGCCCACCAGCATGGTGGACGCCTGCTCCCGCGCCACGATCCTGGACATGCTGCTGGAGCTGCGCAACGAGACTGGCATGACCATCATCTTCATCACCCATGACATCGGACTTGCCTATTATATTTCCGACACGGTGTATATCATGGAGCACGGCCGATTCGTGGAATCCGGCCCGGCAGACAAGGTCATCCTGAATCCCCAGGCCGCCTACACCAAACGCCTGATCAGCGACGTGCCCAAGATCCACGAGGAGTGGGACCTGAGCACCGTCGACCTCAAAGCGGAAGAATAAGAGAAAGGACAGGAAGACATGGACATCAAGGCCCTTGTTTCCCAGATGACGCTGGAGGAAAAGGCCGGGCTCTGCTCCGGCGCGGACTTCTGGCATACCAAGGCGGTGGAGCGCCTGGGCGTCCCCGCCAGCATGGTCAGCGACGGCCCCCACGGCCTGCGCAAGCAGGACGACAAGGTGGATCACCTGGGCGTCAACGACAGCATCCGGGCGGTCTGCTTCCCGGCGGCCTGCGCCACCGCGGCCTCCTTTGACCGTGCGATGGTCACCCGAATGGGCGAGGCCATCGGCGACGCCTGCCAGCATGAGAGGCTCTCCGTGGTGCTGGGCCCCGCGGTGAACATCAAGCGCTCGCCCCTGTGCGGACGCAACTTTGAGTATTTTTCCGAGGATCCCTATCTGGCCGGCGAGATGGCGGCGTCCTTCATCCACGGCGTGCAGAGCCGGAATGTGGGCACCAGTATCAAGCATTTTGCCGCCAATTCCCAGGAGCACCGCCGCATGAGCTCCTCCGCCGAGATCGACGAGCGGACCCTGCGGGAGATCTATCTGCCCGCCTTTGAGACGGCGGTAAAACGGGAGCAGCCCTGGACGGTCATGTGCTCCTACAACCGCTTGAACGGCGTCTTTGCCTCCGAGCACCCCTGGCTGCTGACCGAGCTGCTGCGGAAGGAGTGGGGCTTTGAGGGCTATGTGATGAGCGACTGGGGTGCCGTGGCGGACCGCGTGGCCGGCCTCAAGGCGGGCCTCGACCTGGAAATGCCCTCCTCCGGCGGCTACAATGACCGCAAGATCGTGGAGGCCGTGCAGAACGGCACGCTGGACGAGGCAGTGGTCGACCGGGCTGCCGAGCGCATTCTGAACATCGTCTTCCGCTATACCGGGCATGCAAAGCCCGACACCCCCTGGGACAAGGAGGCGCAGCATGCGCTGGCTGCCGACATCGCGGCCGAATGCATGGTGCTGCTCAAAAACGAGGGCGGCATCCTGCCTCTTCGCAAAGAGGACGAGATCGCCTTCATCGGCGAATTTGCCGAGAAGCCCCGCTTCCAGGGCGGCGGCAGTTCCCACATCAACTGCTTCAAGACCACCAGCGCCCTCGAGGCGGCACAGGGCCTTCACATCCGCTATGCCCGGGGCTATGACGCCGCAAAGGACATGGCGAGCGACGAGATGATCGCCGAGGCGGTGGAGGCCGCCAGGGCGGCGAAAGTGGCCGTGGTGTTCGCGGGCCTTCCGGACGTGTACGAGTCTGAGAGCTATGACCGCAGCCACATGCGCATGCCCGACTGCCAGAACCGGCTGATCGAGGCCGTGGCGGCGGCCAATCCCAACACCGTGGTGGTGCTGCACAACGGCTCGCCGGTGGAGATGCCCTGGATCGACAGCGTGAAGGGCGTGCTGGAGGCCTATCTGGGCGGCCAGGCTGTGGGCACGGCCACCGTGCGCGTCCTCTTCGGGGACATGAATCCCTGCGGCAGACTTCCCGAGAGCTTCCCGAAGAAGCTGAGCGACAACCCCTCCTATCTCTTCTACGGCGGCGAGGGCAACGTGGCCGAGTACCGCGAGGGCATCTTCGTGGGTTACCGCTACTATGACCGCAAGGAGACGGAGCTGCTCTTCCCCTTCGGCTTTGGGCTGAGCTACACGGACTTCTGCTTCTTCGATCTGCATCTGAGCGCGGCGGAGATCAGCGATCGGGAGGCTTTGACTGCAACTGTCAAGGTCAAAAATACAGGTAGCCGCCCAGGCAAGACCGTGGTGCAGCTCTACGTGGGCGATAAGGAGAGTTCTGTCTTTCGCCCGGTGCGGGAGCTGAAGGGCTTTGAGAAGGTGGAGCTGCAGCCCGGCGAGGAGAAGGAAGTAAGCTTCACACTCGACAAGCGCGCCTTCGCCTACTGGAACACACAGCTGCACGACTGGCACGTGGAGACCGGGGAGTTTGCGATCGAGGTCGGCTATTCCTCCCGGGACATTGCCGAGACGGCCGTCGTCAAGGTCAATTCCACGGTCAGAGTGCCCCGGCACTATGACATCAACAGCATTTTCATGGACATCCTGGACGACCCCAGAGGCCGGGAGATCATCGCCCCGCTGCTGAAGGTCATGCAGGAGGGCTTCTCTCAGGGCCAAAGCGAGCAGAGCGACGCGGCGAATGAGGCCATCACCGACGCGATGAACCTGGCCATGCTGCGCTATATGCCGCTCAGAACCTTGCTGAGCTTCGCGGGGGAAAAGGCAGATCCCGCGGCGCTGGAGGCGATCCTCAAGCAGCTCAACGAAGACTGAATAGACACTGACAATCAGAAAGCCGCCTTTCCTGCGGCTTTCTCAAGATGTCGACAAAGAGCCGACATCTTGAGAATCAAAAATGAGACCTTTCGAAAAAGCTCTCATTTTTGAGTATATCAAATGCGAGAGGGAATAACCAATCCCCTCTCGCGCTCTCCCCATGTGTGTCCATGCTTGGCCGCACGGGCGAAGGGTTGCCTACAGACTGAGAAATCCGCCCTTCCGGCGGCTTTCTCAATAGAGGAGGAACTATGAAGCAGTTTCCCGATTCTTTTCTTTGGGGCGTGGCCTGTGCCTCCTACCAGTGCGAGGGCGCCTGGGACGAGGACGGCAAGGGCCTGAGCATCTGGGACGAATTCTGCCATGACAAGAGCGCCGGGCACATCCGAAACGGGGACACGGGCGATCTGGCCTGTGACAGCTATCACCGCTTCCGGGAGGACGTGGCGCTGATGAAGGCGCACGGCATCCGCGCCTACCGCTTCTCCGTCAGCTGGCCCCGTATCCTCCCCGACGGGGACGGAGAGCTCAACGAGGCGGGCTTCCGCTTTTACGACGAACTGGTGGACGAGCTGCTGCGAAACGGCATTGAGCCGCTGCCCACGCTCTACCACTGGGATCTGCCCGCCGCGCTGCAGGACAAGGGCGGCTGGCTCAACCGGGACATCATTGCGGCCTTCGGGCGCTATGCGGCGCTTTTCGCCGCCCATTTCCGGGGCCGTATCCGCCGCTATATGACCATCAATGAGGCCCAGTGCGTCACCGTGCTCGGCTACGGAAACGGCCTCCACGCCCCCGGCTGGAAGCTGGGGGAGGAGAAACACGCCCGCATTTTCCACATCATCGCCCTGGCACACAGCGAGGCCCAGCGGCGCATCAAGGCCGTCGACCCCGAGGCGAAGGTGGGCATCGTGCCCTGCGGACGGCTCTGCTATCCCGCGGAGGACACGCCGGAGAACCGGGAGAGCGCCTACCGCGCGACCTTCGATCTGAACCACGAGGGCTGGGGCTTCACCTTCAACATCCTGCTGGACAGCCTGATCCTCCGGCACTATGATGCATCCGCGCCGGCCGCCGTGCGCCGCTTTGCCGCGACGATCCCGGCCGGGGACTGGGAGCGGATGGAGACGCCGGACTTCATCGGCATCAACGTCTACAACGGCCAGGCGGTGGATGCGGAAGGGAAGGCCGTGCCCAACGGCCCCGGCTTCCCGCTGACGGCCTGCAAGTGGCCCGTCACGCCCCAGGTCATGCACTACGGGCCGCTGAACCTGTACCGGCGCTACGGCCTGCCCATGATCATCTCGGAAAACGGCCAGTCCTGCAATGACAGGGTCTTTCTCGACGGGATGGTGCACGACCCCGAGAGGATCGATTTTCTGCACCGCTACCTGCTGGAGCTGCACAAGGCCATCGAGGAGGGGGCAGATCTGTGGGGCTATCTGCAGTGGAGCTTCCTTGACAACTTCGAGTGGAGCGAGGGCTACAACGAGCGCTTCGGCATCGTGTACGTGGATTACGCCACCCAGCGGCGCATCCCCAAGGACTCCGCCCGCTGGTACCGGGACGTCATCGAATCCAACGGCGCCTGCCTCTTCGCGGAAGAGTGACCGCGTCTGCGGGCAAGGAAAAAGCGCGTCATTTCGACGCGCTTTTTCGCTGTTCCTTTTTGCCTCAGCCCTTGACGGCGCCGGCGATGAAGCTGTCCTGGATCTTCTTGCTCATGAAGACATAGAAGATCAGAGTCGGGATCGTCGCTATGGACAGCGCCGCGCCGATGGGCCCCCAGTCGGTCGTGTACTGACCGGACAGGGACTGCACGCCGACGGGCAGCGTCCGCCACTTGTCTGAGTTGATGAAGATGTTGGCGAACATCAGCTCGTTCCAGCACTGCAGGAAGGTATAGATACCGACCGTGGCGACGGCGGGCTTCATCAGCGGCACAATGACGCGGAAGAAGGTGCCCCAGGTGCCGCAGCCGTCCAGCATGGCCGCCTCGTCCAGATCATAGGGGATATCCCCCATGAAGCCGGTGCAGACCAGGATGCCCATGGCCAGAGAAAAGGCGGAATAGGGGATGATCAGCGCCCAGAGGGTATCCAGGAGCTTGATCTTGGCCAGTGTCGTGTACAGCGGCACGATGGAGGCGTGGATGGGGATGGTCAGGCCTAGCATGAAAAAGCTGTTCATGCGCTTGCGCCCCTTCCAGCGCAACCGCGTGATCGCGTAGGTGGCCATGACGGAGGCCGCCAGCGTGATAAAGATCGTTGCGATCGCGACGATCAGGCTGTTGAGGAAATAGCGGGGCATGTTGCCCGTGTGCAGCGCACGCGTGTAGTTGCTCCACACCCATTCCCGCGGGAGACCGGCGACGTTCTCGCCAAAGATCTCGGCGTTGGTTTTCAGGGAGAAGGTCAGCATCCAGTAGACCGGGAAAATGCTGATCAGCGCCCAGAGGATCAGAAGGCAATAGATCAGGATCCGTTTCGGTTTGCTCTCATACAGGCTGTTCATCTCACTTTTCCTCCTTGAAAACCGCGTTGATCACCAGCGCGAAGAAGAAGCACAGGATGATCAGCATGACGGCGATGGTGGAGCCCATACCGTAACGGTTGCGCAAAAACAGCATGCTGATCATCAGCGTGCTCGGCACTTCCGTCGTATGGCTCGGACCGCCGTTTGTCAGAACGTAGATCAGGTCGAAGGATTTCAGAGAGCCCGTCACCGCGAAGATGACGCTGACGCGCAGGATCGGGCGGATGTAGGGGATGATGATGTAGCGGTTGACCTGCGAGGGCGTGCAGCCGTCCAGCAGGGCGGCCTCGGTCAGCTCCGTCGGAACGCCCTTGATGCCCGCGTACATCAGCAGCATGTGATAGCCCACATACTGCCACAGGATCGGCACGAAGGCCGCGCCAAGGGCGTATTTCTTGTCGCCCAGCCAGATCTGCGTCCACTTTTCCAGCCCGACGGCGCGAAGCAGGACGTTCAGCACGCCGTAGTCCGGGTTGTAGATCTTCAGCCACAGCTGGCCGATGACCACCGTGGAGATCAGCACGGGCATGAAATAGATGGACAGCAGCGCCGTCTTTCCCTTGATGGGCCTGGCCAGACGCAGCGCCAGCCACAGCGCGAAGGGAAGCTGGATGCAGCAGGAGAGCAGCGCCAGCAAAAAGGCGTTTTTCAGCGCTCTGGATATGTTGATGGATTTGCTGGTGAAGAGCTCAACGTAGTTTTTGAAGCCGATGAATTCCGGCGTCGTAAAGCCGTTCCATTTTGTCAGGCTGTACATGAGGGACATGACGATCGGGGCGATCAGGATGGTCACGAACAGGGCCAGCGCAGGCAGCAGGAACAGAAAGATGTTGAGCTTGTATCGGAACGATTTATTCATCGTCTCTCTCCTTTGCGATACAATGTAGGAAACAGGGGCGGCTCCCGATGCCGGGAACCGTCCCCGTTCCTGTATCAGTCAGTCAGATGAGCGGAGAGCCTTTGCTCAGCCGAGGTCAGCGTCAAGACCCTCGACGTACTCCTGCGGGGTGACTTCGCCGGCCCAGGCCATCTCGATGTAATCGAGGTAGGTGTTGGCGGCGTCGGCGCTCAGGAAGTTGTCGCCGAAGAGGACCATATCCTCAGCCTTGGAGGCCATGTCGGCTGCGACCTGGATCAGCTCGTTGACTTCCGCGTTGGGATCAGCAGCCCAGCAGGGCAGATTCGCGCCGCTCTTGTAGTCGGCGTCGGACATGTAGCGGGCGAGGAAGAAGGCGGCTTCGACAGCCAGATCCTTGTGCTCGGAAGACTCGGTGACGGCCAGGGTGTTGTTGGGGCCGCCGATCATGGAGTAGAGAGGAATGGAATCGTCAAGCACGGGGAAGGTGCCGGCCTTGACATTGAACTGGGCCTGCTCGCCGATGTCCTTGTTGTTCCAGGAACCATTCTGGTAGAAAGCGTACTTGCCGGCGATGAAGTTGTTCTTCACTTCGTCGTTGCTCAGAGCGTTGGCGCTGGGATCGAAGTAGCCCTTGTCGACCATGCCCTGGAAAGCCTCGATGGCCTTGACAACGCCTTCGTTGTTCCAGGAAGCCTCACCGTTGTACATGTCGCGCAGGGCCTGGCCGCCGACGGACTTGATCACCAGGGGCTCAACGTACTCGGACAGGCACCACTTTTCCTTGCCGGCAACGCCGAAGGGGATAATGCCCTTGGCAACCAGCGCGTCGCAGCAGGCCATCATGTCCTCATAGGTGGCGGGGATCTCGTCGTAGCCGACTTCAGCCAGCAGATCCATGTTGGCATACAGGGTGATCAGGGACATGGTGTAGGGAACGCCGTACATGCTGTTGTCGTCGCCGTAGCGGACGTTGACGGTCATGGCCTCGGGCAGTTCATCCTTGTAGGCCTCATATTCCTTGTCCACGCAGTAGACGCGGCCGGCATTGACAAACTCGCCCAGGAAGCCCATGCCCCAGGTGAAGAAAATGTCGGGCAGACCTTCGCCGGAGGACATAGCGGCCTTGATCTTGGTCTTGTAGGCCTCGTTTTCGGTGGTGACATGCTCAATCTTGACGCCGGGGTGCTCGGCTTCGAAAGCGGCGATGGCGTCGACGAAGGCCTGGTGGCTGGAGTCACTCTCGGTGGCGATGGACCACAGCGTCAGGGTGACCTCATCATCGGCGTAGGCCTTCACGGGGGCGGCGGTAAACAGTGCAACGATCATGCACAGTGCGAGGGCGAGAGACAGAATTTTTTTCATGATGCTCCTCCTTGTAAAAATATCTTTTATAAGATCCGGGCTGCGCGGCTCCGTTCTCTGCCCAGGGGGACGGAGCTGCGTTGGGCCAAGTTCTTCCGATGGGATGGGGGGTTATGCGATTTCGCTGGCGACGGCCTTTTTGCCGCTCAACGCTTCAGTGCGCGGATCCGGCCCGCCGAAGCCTGCATAGAGTGTCCAGCTCCCGCTGCCGGGGATGCGGCGGCCCGCATCGTCCACCACGGTGAATGCGGCCGGGTCGGGGATGAGCGTGAAGTCGGCTTCCTCACCGGCTGCCAGATGGATGCGCTGAAAACCGCAGAGGATCGGATTTGGCGGAGCCAGCGGAGAACCGTTATCTTTGAGATAGAGCTCCAGAACTTCGTCGGTATCGAAGCGGCCGATATTCTTCACCCGCAGCTCCACGCGCTCCCGGGAGGCGCTGCAGCTTTCAATCACGCAGTCGCCGTAGCTCAGTCCGTAGCCGAAGGGGTAGAGCGGCTCGCCGCGGTAATAGCGGTAGGTCCGGTTTTCCATGCGGTAGTCGGTGAAAGCCGGCATCTCGGCGAGGGCCTCGTTCCGATAGAAGGTGAGCGGCAGCTTCCCGGAAGGGGAGGCTTTGCCGAACAGCAGCTCCGCCACGGCTTCGCCGCCGCGGGCGCCGGGATACCAGGAGAGCAGGATCGCGTCCGCTTTATCCTGTGCCGCTTCCAGGTCGATGGCGCTGCCCGCCATCAGCACGATCACGGTGGGCTTTCCGACCGCGAGCACACGCTCCAGCAGGATGCGCTGGGACTGCGGCAGCAGCAGATCCTCCTTGTCGCCGGAGAAATAGCTGTTTCCGGTGTCACCCTCTTCGCCCTCCAGGGTCTCATCCAGCCCAATGACGAGGATCACCGTGTCGCTGGCCTTCGCCGTGGCCACAGCCTCGGCCAGGCGGTCTCCTGCCAGGGCCAGCGGCTCCACCCGGTCGCGGCACAGGTCGCAACCCTGGGAGTAGAGCACCCGGTTTGCGCCGGCGCAGAGGTCCTGGATGCCTTCCAGAACTGTAACGTAGCGGGAAGCGGTGCCGTGGTAATTGCCGATCAGCGCCGTGCGGCTCGCGGCATTGGGGCCGATGACGCCGATGGTCCCGGCTTTTGCGGGATCGAGGGGCAGGAGCCCGTCGTTTTTCAGCAGCACGCAGGATGCGAGCGCGGCCCGGTGATTGAGCTTTCGGTGCTCCTCGCAGTCCACGGTGCTGTAGGGGATCGCATCGTATTCGCTGCCAGCGCCAAGCTGACCCAGCAGGAAGCGCGTGGTGAAGAGGCGCACGGCGCAGCGGGTGATGTCCTCCTCAGAGATCATGCCCTGCGCATAAGCGTTCATGATGTGCTGGTAGGTGCAGCCGCAGTTTAAGTCGCAGCCGGCCTTCAGCGCCTTGGTCACCGATTCGGTGGGCTGAGAGGTGACCTTGTGGCTCTCGTGAAAGTCCCGGATCGCCCAGCAGTCGGAGACGAAGTGGCCTGCAAAGCCCCATTCGCCCCGCAGCTTTTCCATCAGCGCCGGGTGTGCGCAGCTGGGCTCGCCGTTTACGCGGTTGTAAGCACCCATGACAGCCTCCACACCGGCCTCCTGCACCAGCGCGCGGAAGGCGGGCAGGTAGGTCTCCTCCAGGTCCTTCTCGGAGGCGAGGGCGTTGAAGCTGTGGCGCAGGGCCTCAGGGCCGCTGTGCACCGCGAAGTGCTTGGCGCAGGCGGCGACCTTCAGCGTCTCACCCTGCCCCTGCAGCCCGCGCACAAAGGCCTTGCCCAGGCGGGCGGTCAGGTAGGGGTCCTCTCCGTAGGTCTCGTGGCCGCGGCCCCAGCGGGGGTCACGGAAAATATTGATATTGGGAGACCACATGGTCAGCCCGTGATAGATGTCCCGGTCGCCCTCGGCGGAGAGGGCGTTGTATTTGGCTCTGGCCTCGGTGGAGATCGCATCGCCTATCTTTTCCAGCAGTGCATCGTCGAACATGGCGGCCATGCCGATGGCCTGGGGGAAAACGGTGGCGGTGCCGCCGCGGGCCACGCCGTGCAGCGCCTCGTTCCACCAGTTGTAGGCGGGGATGCCCAGCCGTTCGATGGCGGGGGCGTCGAAGCGGAGCTGACTTGCCCGCTCCTCTACGCTCATCCGGGAGACCAGTTCCTCGGCCAGTTTTGTCGCCTGCTCACGTGTCATGCCATGTTCCTCAATTCCTGTGGCTTCCCTCAGCCCAAACGCCTGACGGTTTCGCCTTCCAGCAGTCTGCCCTGCACAACGATGTGCTCCGGCAGTGCGGTGCGCGGATGCTCGATCCGCTCAATGAGCTTGTCGGCGGCGATGCGCCCCAGCTCCTCTGTATTCTGCTCCCAGGTGGTGAGCCGGGGGCTGACCACCTTCGCCATGTGGATGCCGTCGTAGCCCACCACGGAGATATCCTCCGGGACCCGGAGGCCCGCCTCGGCAATGGCGGCGGCGCCGCCGATATAGGAATAGTCGTCGGAGAAAAAGATGCAGGTCGGCCGCTCCGGCAGGGCCAGGATGGCCTTTGTCGCCTCATAGCAGCCCTGCGGCTCGTGATACTCGCATTCGGCGATGCATTCCTCCGGCACGTGGAGACCCAGCTCCTCGGAGGCCCGGTAAAACCCGGTCAGGCGGTTTTCCGTGACGGCAGTATGGTTTCCGTGAATATAGGCGATGCGCCGGTGGCCCATCCCGTATACGTGGCGGACCAGGGCCATCATGCCCTGGGCATTGTCCGAGAGGACCGCCGTCCGGTTGTGATAGACGTGATCCAGCGTGACGACCGGGAGGTCCGACAGCGCCAGCTCCTGCACCAGCGGATCCTGAAAATCCGCACAGATGATGACCACGCCGTCCACGCCCCGGTAGAGCGCGTGCTGCAGATAGCTTCTGCCCTGCAGGCCGACGTTGCTGTTGATGAAGCAGAGGTCGTAGCCCCGGCTCTCCGACTCGATGCGGAAATAGTTCAGCATGGAGGCGAAGTACTCATGCATGAAGCCGCTGTTCTGCAGATCCACAAACACGACGCCCAGATTGTAGGTGCGGTTCGTCTTCAGCGCCCGGGCCGCGGAGTTGGCCGTATAGCCCAGTTCTTTGGCGACGGCCAGGACCTGCTGCCGGGTCGCATCCCCGATGCCGGGCTGGCCGTTGAGAACCTTGCTCACGGTGGCCACGGAGACCTGGCATTTTTCGGCGATATCTTTCAGAGATACCAGGGGGACCACCTCCGCTTGTTAAACGTTTTCGCAGCTTCAAAATAGCGTATATCCCGAAAAAAAGCAAGACTTTGTTTCGAAAAAATTGCAAGTAGAAATCATTTTTGTGAGATACGCACAGATTCCGGATGAAAATTTGTGCTGTTTGCATAGAAGCCGCAAGAAAACCCCGGGATATCCGTCGCTTTGGCGAAAACAACGCGAAATACTGCGATTTAGTCTTGATTTTTCCGGCAAAATACACTACTCTATAAGTGCACACCAGACACGAAAACGATTACCTGTCAAAAACGAAAAGGGGATCCACAATGAAATACGGCCATTTTGATGACGCGCGGCGGGAGTACGTGATTCAGACGCCCCGCACGCCCCTGCCCTGGATCAACTACCTGGGCAGCGAGGATTTCTTCACGCTGCTTTCCAATACCGCGGGCGGCTACAGCTTTTATCGCGACGCCCGTCTGCGCCGCCTGACCCGCTACCGCTACAACAACAGCCCCCTGGATTCCGAGGGCTTCCGTGTCTATATCAAAGATGGGGAGACGATCTGGAACCCGGGCTGGCAGCCCATGCAGACGGAGCTGGATTCCTATGAGTGCCGCCACGGCCTGGGCTACACGGTTATCGAAGGCGGGAAAAACGGCGTGACTGCCCGGCAGGAGTTCTTCGTCCCCCAGGGGGACAACTGCCTGCTGATGCGCCTGACGCTGAAAAACGAGAGCGGCGCAGAGAAGGCGCTGCGCGTCTTCCCCTATGTGGAGTTCTGCCTCTGGGACGCCATGGACGATTCCTCCAACTTCCAGCGCAACTTCTCCACCGGCGAGGTGGAGGTGGTCGGCCGCGCCATCTATCACAAGACCGAGTACCGGGAGCGGCGGGATCACTACGCCGTCTTCTGGTCCGACCAGGAGCCGGACGCTTTTGACACGTCGCGGGACGCTTTCCTCGGCGTCTATGGCAGCCCGGCAAAGCCCGAGGCCGTGCTGGGCGCCGGCTGTACGGGCAGCGTCACCCACGGCTGGCAGCCCATCGCCGCCCAGCAGTTTGACCTGCAGCTTGCCCCCGGCGAAGAGAGCGTGCTGCTCTTCGGCCTGGGCTACATCGAAAACCCGGAGGAGGAGAAGTTCTCCGCCCCCGGCGTGATCAACAAAAAACGCGCCGAGGCCATGATGGCCCGCTATGCAACCGCCGCGGCCTTTGACAGTGCGCTCGCGCGGCTGCGCGCATACTGGGACGGGCTGCTCGGCTGCTATCAGGCGGAGACCGGCGAGGAAAAGCTGGACCGGATGGTGAACATCTGGAACCAGTACCAGTGCATGGTCACCTTCAACATGAGCCGCTCGGCCAGCTATTTTGAGAGCGGCATGGGCCGCGGCATGGGCTTCCGGGATTCCTGCCAGGATCTGCTGGGCTTTGTGCACATGATCCCCGAGCGGGCACGGCAGCGCATCCTGGACATCGCCGCCACCCAGTTTCCCGACGGCAGCGCCTACCACCAGTACCAGCCCCTGACCAAGAAGGGGAATCTGGCCGTGGGCAGCGGCTTCAACGACGATCCGCTCTGGCTCATCGCCGGCACCGACGCCTATCTGCGTGAGACCGGGGACTGGAGCATCCTGGATGAAGTCTGCGATTTTGACAACGATCCGAGCCTTGCCCAACCATTGCTGGAGCACCTGCGGCGCAGCTTCCGCTATACCTGCACCCATCTCGGCCCCCACGGCCTGCCGCTGATCGGCCGGGCCGACTGGAACGACTGCCTGAACCTGAACTGCTTCTCCGCCCACCCGGGCGAGAGCTTCCAGATCACGGGACCCAGTGAGGGCCCCGTGGCCGAGAGCGTGTTCATCGCGGGCATGTTCGTCAAATACGGCCGTGCCTGGGCGGAGATCTGCCGCCATCTGGGCCTGGAAGACGAAGCCGAAGAGGCGGAGCAGGCCGTTGCCGCCATGGAAAAGACCGTACTGGATGCGGGCTGGGACGGCGCCTGGTTCCGCCGGGCCTATGACGCCTTCGGCCACGTGGTCGGCGGGCAGGAGTGCGAGGAAGGCCAGATCTTCATCGAGCCCCAGGGCATGTGCGTCATGGCCGGGATCGGCAAAGAGAGCGGCGAAGCCGCCCGCGCCCTCAAGAGCGTGGAGGAGCGGCTGGATACCAAGTACGGCATCGTGCTGCTGCAGCCGGCCTATACCCGTTACCATCTGGAGCTGGGCGAAATCTCCAGCTATCCCCCCGGATACAAGGAAAACGCAGGCATCTTCTGCCACAACAATCCCTGGATCGTCTGCGCGGAGACGGAGCTGGGCCACGGCGACCGGGCCTTTGAGGTCTACCGCCGCACCTGCCCGGCTTACATCGAGGACATCAGCGAGATCCACCGCACCGAGCCCTATGTCTACAGCCAGATGGTGGCCGGCATCGACGCCCCCAGCTTCGGCGAAGGGAAGAACAGCTGGCTCACCGGCACGGCGGCCTGGACCTTCCTGAGCGTGAGCCAGG
>CAMOXI010000021.1 GCA_946628965.1 uncultured Clostridia bacterium
TATTATTTGCTTATATCGAACGCTATGGAATTATGACAGTATAGTAACAGTCCGGCCGAAAAATGTCAAGTAAAAACTTGGCCATTTTCAACATTTTATGCTTCAGAAATTTGTATAAAATGTTGAAAGTTTTTTCCAGCCCAAAATCCGGATATTCCCCGGACTGGCGCGCTTTTCCGCCCTCAGCGGCAGAACTCCAGGCTGTCGTCGCTCATGGAGGCGATCTTCGCCAGGGATTCGATGCGCATGCCCTGTGCGCGCAGCAGGTTGCCGCCGCCCTGAAACTCCTTCTCGATGGCGATGCCGGCGCCGACCACGGTGCCGCCCGCCTGCTCCACCAGGTTCTTCAGACCGACCAGCGCAGCGCCCGTGGCGAGAAAATCGTCCACGATCAGGACCCGGTCCTGCGGCCCGAGGTACTCTTTGGACACAACGACGGTGTTGGTGTTGCCGTGGGTGAAGGACTCCACCTCCACGGAGTAGAGCTCGTCGGAGATGTTCTTCGTCTTGCTCTTCTTGGCAAAGACCACCGGGCAGTCGAAGACATAGCCCGCCAGGATCGCGATGGCGATGCCGGAGGCCTCGATGGTAAAGATCTTGTTGACGCCCTCGCCCTCGTAGAGGCGCTTGAGCTCCTGCGCCATTTCAAACAGCAGCTCGGGATCCATCTGGTGATTTAAAAAGCTGTCCACCTTCAGGATGCCGCCGGGCTTCACCTTGCCCTCGGAGAGGATGCGATCTTCCAACAGTTTCATGGCTCTTTCCTCCTTAAACCGAAAAAAGCCCGTCGTTTGATTGTTCGACAGGCTTTGTTTCGGGTAATGTTCAATTACACAGCGCGGGTGACCTTACCGCTGCGCAGGCAGCGAGTGCAGACGTAAACATGCTTGGGAGAACCGTCCACGATGGCCTTGACGCGCTTCACGTTCGGCTTCCAGGTACGGTTGGAGCGTCTGTGAGAATGGCTGACCTTGATACCGAAGGCAACATCCTTGTCGCAGAACTGGCATTTTGCCATAGCTTGAAGCACCTCCTTGCTCGTGTTTTCAGTCAATTGCGAAGCATCGCTTCACAATTGAGGGACTCGCGCTCATCGCGCTCGGCTGGCGAAGAAACGCCTCGCTTGGTCGGCGCGAGAGCTCGCGTAGCTCGCCTCAGGGTGTTTTTGCCGTGGCAGAGCTACGTCAAAAACAAATTGTAATTCCCCGGGTAAGTACGCCCCTCTTTTGCGTGATTTCCGCAATTGGCTGTGCGTATTACTGATAAACAGCTCATTTATATTAGCAGAAGGGTCAGGCAATTGCAAGAAAAATTTTTCAAATCAGCGGAAATTTCTTATTTTTCTGCCGCGAGCCCGGGCAAGTGCGCAGAAAGGGCTTGCAAAACGGACGTTTATACTGTAAAATAAACCAGCTAATACTATTGTAACAGATAAACTTATATCGGGAGGACCCAATTTATGATTACTGCAGGCGAATTCAGAAACGGCGTTACCTTTGAGATGGACGGCCAGGTCATGCAGGTCGTCGAGTTCCAGCACGTCAAGCCCGGCAAGGGCGCGGCCTTTGTCCGCACCAAGATGAAGAACGTCATCACCGGCGCCGTGACTGAGACTTCCTTCAACCCCACCGCCAAGTTCGAGAACGCCACCGTTGACCGCATGACCATGGAGTACAGCTACAATGACGGCAACCTCTACTACTTCATGAACCCCGAGACCTACGAGCTCGAGCCGGTGGACGGCTCCGTCCTGGGCGACAACTTCAAGTTCGTCAAGGAAAACATGGAGTGCACCATCTACTCCTACAAGGGCAAGGTCTTCAACGTGGAGCCTCCCTTCTTCGTGGAGCTTGAGGTCACCGATACCGACCCCGGCTTTGCCGGCAACACCGCCACCAACGCCACCAAGCCCGCCACCCTGGAGACCGGCGCCGAGATCAAGGTTCCCCTCTTCATCGACCGCGGCGAGCGCATCAAGGTCGATACCCGCACCGGCGAGTATCTGTCCAGAGCGTAAGCGGTTCGCATCATCGGAAAAACGGGGGAGGTTTCAATATCTCCCCCCTTTTTAATCTGTACGAAAAACGACTGGAGGGTTCTGAGATGACGATTGTTGAGAAAGCTGCCTATCTGAAGGGTTTGACCGAGGGCCTGGGCGTGGAGCCCGAATCCCGGGACGGAAAGCTCTGGAGCGCGCTGAACGATCTGCTGTCCGACATGGCGCATGAGATCGAGGACCTCCAGGCGTCCAGCATGGATTACGCCGACGTGATCGACGATATCTGCGAGGATCTGGCTTATCTGGAGGAGCTGACGAGCGATCTGGAGCTGCCCGAGGATTACGACGAGCTCGAGGATGAGGACGATTTCGACGGCGACGACGAGGACGACAACGTGTACGACCTGGCCGACTACGGCATCCGCGACTTTGACGAGGACGACGGTGAGGACGAGAACGCCGAGGACGAGGATGAGGAAGTCGAGTACGACGGCGTGATGTACGACGTGACCTGCCCCAGCTGCGGCGAGGAGATCAGCTTCGACGAGGAGACGCTGGAGAAGGGCAGCATCACCTGCCCCAACTGCGGCGAGGTCCTGGAGTTCGACCTGGGCGAGGACAAAGAGTAAGTTTTGAGTTTTGAGCAAAAGAGGCACGGCAAAAGCCGTGCCTCTTTTTGTTTTGTGTGTAGGGGCCGTGTCTGCGGGACGGGCAAGCCTCGCCCCTACTGGCCACTGGCCACTAGCCACTGACCGCTGCTCCCCTACTGTGCTCGCACGCTGACTTCGCCGGAGTTGAGCTTGCGCAGACCGCCGTCAGGCAGGCAGACGAGCAGGCCGTAGTCCGCGGCCAGGTCCACAGCCTCGGCGGGCTCCGGCTCTTTCCCGGGGGCGAGGATGTTGATCTCTTTTCCCAGCACCAGGGAGCGCTGCCGATAGGCCGCAAACAGCGCGGGGTCGTCCAGCCGATCCTTGTAGGCCATCAGTTTATCCAGCACCAGCGCGGCCAGGCGGCAGCGCAGCTCCGGCGGCTTTTCCTCCCCGAAGACCGCGCCTGCGATCGGCCGCAGCTCCGGCGGGAAGTCCCCTGTCGGGACGGCGGTGTTGATGCCGATGCCCACCACCGCGTAGTGGAGCTGCCCACTCTCGCAGTCCAGCGAGGCCTCGGTCAGGATGCCGCATACCTTTTTCCCGTGCACCAGCACATCGTTGACCCACTTGATCTGCGTCTCCAGGCCTGAGAGCTCCTCGATCGCCTCGCAGACCGCCACGGCGGCGGCCGCCGTGATGCGCACGGCCTCCGCGGCCGGAAGCTGAGGGCGCAGCAGCAGGCTCATGTACAGGCCTGAATCCGCGGGGGAATAGAAGCTCCGCCCCATGCGGCCGCGGCCCGCGGTCTGCTCCCGCGCGATCAGGCAGAGGCCCTCGGGCGCGCCCTCCGCCGCCATGCCCTTCAGCACCGTGTTGGTGGACGTGATGCTGGCATAGACCTTCGGCGTGAGCGCCGGGTTTTTCAGATAATTCCGCACGCCCTGCTCGGAGAGCACGTCGCTCTTTTCGTCGAGGCGATAGCCCCGGTTGGTCACGGACTCGATGGCATAGCCCTCCCGCCGCAGCTGCTCGATGGCCTTCCACACAGCCGTGCGGCTCAGGGAGAGCTCCTTCGCCAGCGCGGCGCCGGAGTGGAAACTCCCCGCATGCTGACGCAGCAGTGCCAGCACGGTATCTTTCGTCATAGGATCACCCTTTGTTCAAGACGGGGTATAGCCGCCCGGTGAGCAGGCTGGCCAGCGCGATCTTCACCGCGTCGGGCAGCAGGTAGGGCAGCACGCACCAGCCCAGCGCCGTCCCCACGCCGATAGGCCCGCTGCTGCGGGTATAGACGAGGACGAACCAGGCCGTACCGAAAGTATAGCACAAAAGGATGCCCAGCACCATAGAGACGATCAGGACCGGCAGCTTTCTGCCGAGCCTGTCCACGGCGAGGCCCACAATGAGGGCCGTGAAGAGAAAGCCCACCAGGTAGCCGCCCGTGGTGCCGAGCAGGGCGCCGATGCCGCCCTTGAAGCCGGAGAAGACCGGGAGCCCCACAGCGCCCAGCAGCAGATAGAGTGCCACGGCGGCAAGGCCGGTTTTCAGGCCGAAGAGCGCCGTCACGAGGCAGACGGCGAAGGTCTGCAGCGTGAAGGGGATGGCCGTCGGCACGGCGATCCAAGAGCAGACGGCGATCAGTGCCGCGCCCATGGCGATGAGTGCAAGTTCCCGCGTGGTTTTTGTATTCATGTCGTTGGTTCCTTTGGTTCTCTGTGATTTGAAAGGTATGATTTCCTGTTCAGCTGAACGCAAACATCTACCTGCGAAATGCGCCCCCCATTCTTTCTTTTCGTCTTGCCGAAAAGAAAGAACGCGCCGCGCGGCGGTGTAAGAAAGAAAAGGGCGCTGGTTTGGTCGCAGGTGACAGCCTGCGGTCAAAACCATATTCGCCGCCATCCTAATTGTGGACTGTCTGGTCAACTTCGGTGTTCGCTGCCGCTATGGTATGCATCACGCAGCGTATACTTCTCCCGTACAGGCGGCTCGACACAGATGTGTTATGCTTGTAGGGGTTGGCGTCCCCGACGACCCGAATTTTTCTATACAGCGAGCCGCGGTAACGTGCGGGGCACAATCTCAGTCAGCAGTACCGTGGAGCGGCAGCGAAAGGCGGGGACAGCAGCCACGCGTATTTGCTAAAGCGGCGACCTGTGTTCTTCCCTTAGACTCCCCATTTCTGCGAGGAGTCCAGAGGACTCTTCCTCTGGTCGCCTTTCTCTTTGGAGTGTAAGAACCGTTTCTCTTTCCGCGAACAGGAAAGAGAAATGGTTCTTGAAATACGCAGCTTACGGCCTGCAGGCAGCCATATTAAAAACCTGCCTTTTTCCTGTCACAAGATAGCACAAGCCCCTTGTATTGTCAACCGTAGTTCTTTTCTATGGTTAACAATCCGAGGGGCTTGTCTGTTCTCTTCTCTTACAGCAGGCTCTTTCGCTCCAGCATGTAGTCAAACCAGGCGACGAATTCGGCGCCGAGGCGCTCCACCAGCTGTCGGGCCTCCTCCGGCCGGGCGGCGGCCAGGTACAGGCACTGCTGTGCCAGCTGGTAGCGCCGGGCCACGCTGAAGCGCGCCAGCTCCTCGTCCGTATATTCGCCCAGGGCGGCCAGCTGCTGCTGGGCCTTGAAGAAGCGGATGAAGCTCTCGGCGGTCTCCCTGCCCACGATGGGCTCCAGCAGAGAGAAGTCGTTGCCGGAGCTGTCCAGCGCCTTGGAGACCATCTCCCAGCGGCGCGGGTCGGCGTTCCCCTCCGCGCCGGTGAAGGGCGTGCGCAGGTAGAGGTCGTTGTTCGCGAGGAATTCCATGACGTAGGGGTTGATGCGCGTCCGCACCGCCCAGGGCATCCAGTTTTCCACGGTGGTGCGGATGTAGATATGGGCAAAGCGGCCGAAGAGCGGCTCCGCCAGGTCGTGGGCGGCGCTGGACTCGCAGCGGTCGTTGCCGGCGGCCACGATGCGGGCGTTCGCGGGCAAAGGCCAGCGGTTATTCACAAAGCGCTCCAGCACGATCTTGAAGATGACCGACTGGGTCTGCTTGGTGGCGTTGGTCAGTTCATCGAAGAAGAGGATGTGCAGCTTTCCATCCTCGCAGAGGCGCTCCAGCTTCACCAGCCACACGGGCTTGATGTCCACGATCTCGTCCTTCGCTTCGTTGTAAACGGCGCGGCCGTTGATGGTCTCCGGGTTTTCGTTCACCAGCTCGATGTCCAGCGCCTGGGGGTCGATCTGCCGGACGCGGTCGCTCTTGCCGTCGCCGGAGAGGCCGTGGAGGAAGACCGGGATGTTGGCCTCCACATAGGCACGGATCAGGCTCAGCTCGTCGTGCTGCTCCACGCGGAAAGGCACGTCCTGGACGCCGCCCTCCTCAGGCGGGCAGAGCTCTTTCAGGAAGTCCTCCCGCAGATACTCCGCGGCCTCCTCCCGGCTCATGCCCCCGAAGAGGGCCCGGCAGCTCAGAAGCAGGCCGCTTTCCGCGTCATAGAGCCAGCGCACGGGCCGCAGCTCGAGAAAAACCTGCTCCCCCTCGCCCGCAAGTGTCCCGTCCGAGAGCTGCACATAGCCGTTGACGCCGCCCTGATGCAGCGTGACGCGGACGATCTCCTTGGCGCCCAGGCGGTAGACCGGCAGCTTCTCGCCGCTCACCGTCACGCGCCGTCCGGTGTCGGCCAGGCTTTCGCGCAGATACTCCCGCGCCGCCATCTCCCGCAGGCTGGGGTCCAGGATGACCGCGGGGTAGCTGCCGTATTCGGCAGTGGTGACACCGCCCTCCGACACGATGTGACGCAGGCGCTTTTCCTCCCCCTCGTCCAGCAGCAGCGCCGGGCGCAGCGCGCAGACGGCGCAGTTCGCCGCGCGGCCGAAGCGGTCCACGCAGCCGTCGGCGAGATAGTAGTTGATCCCGCCGCCGCTCTCGTGCAGGAAGCCGTCGTCCTCCGCAGTCAGCAGGGCCAGATCGGTGGCCGGGGCGGCGGTGCCCACTTTGGCGAAGACGGGCAGGGGCTTCGTAAAAACCTGTTCAAGTGATAAGAAAATCGATTTCATGTTTCTCTTTCTCCTCATTGGGCTGGCTGTAGATCACGCGGCCGCCCTTCGGGTGGATCGTCGTGTTGCCGTAGACCACCCAGATCGCGTCGCAGCGCTCCTCGGGCATTTCGGCGAAGCCGTCGGTAAAGATGATGCGGTTTTCCGCGTCGCCGGTGAAGGCGTGGATCGCGGCGTGAAAGTCCGTGCCTCCCGCGCCGGAGAGCTCCAGCTTCTCAATGTCCTGCTCGGTCACCACGTCCTGAAAGCCGTAAAAGCGGGTGTCAAAGCAGCCGACGCGCACCACCGCGTCCTGCCGCAGGAGACCCTTGACCCCGCGCACGAATGCGCGCAGCAGCTCCGCGTCCACGGAGGCGCTGGTGTCCAGCAAAATCTCCGCGTGGGCCACCGGGTAGGCCCGGAACTCATGGCCGATGACCCCGTCCCGAATGGTGGTGCCGGGGAACCAGTCGAAGTCCAGCTGCATGCTGGGTTCCAGCAGTTCCGCGAGACCCGCCACAAGGACGGCCAGGCCCGGGTCCTCGATGGCCCGCAAATGCGCTTCGCTCTCCTTGCCGGCCTGTTTGCTCTCCTCGTCGGGCCGGACCTCGCGGATCATGGGCTCGGTCTCTTTGTCGCTCTCTCCCTGTTCCTCCTGCTTCTGCCGGAAGCTCTCATACAGGCTCTCCGCGCTCTGGTCTCCCGCGCCGGGGAGCCAGATCGCATCCTCCGGCAGGGCGAAACCGTCCTCCCTGAGCATGGCGTTGACCACCGCGTCGCTGGCTTTTTTCCAGAGGCGGCGGTCCTTCCCCCGCCCACGGCCGAAGTGGTTGAGCTGCAGGTGCAGCAGCTGCTGGGCCACATAGAAGCGGCGGCTCTCGTCGGTGTAGTATTTCAGCAGGCGTTCATTATAGAGGATCTGCCGCCCGTCGTTGTCCACCGGGCGGGCGGACGCCGCCTCCCGGAAGGAGAGCAGGCGGATGCGCCCGCTCCACTGGGGGTAGCGCTCTTCCAGCTCGTCGCAGATCGCCTTGAAGTCCATCGCGCCCCCTCCATTTCGGCATAAGATGAAATGATTATACCGAATCCCGGCAGGAAAGTAAAGGCGGTATGAGTGGGCAGTGGCCAGTGGTTAGTGGCCAGTAGGGGACGACGTTCCGTATTCTCGTATCCGCCCCCTGCCGCCCGCCGCTCCATTTTGGGCATAGTCGTCTTTTCATACAAAGAAAATATAAGAAAAGCGGCTCTGCCCCCTTTCTTCCTGCGTGGAATGGGTGTATAATATAAAAAACTTGAAATAACGGAGGCGATTTTTGGAAATTTCGACGAAGCGTTCCGTGCGAGAATCCTTCCCTGCGTGAAAGAATTCCCTATATACTATATACATATCAGGAGGCTTTCCCATGTTGAGGAAATCCATGGACGGCAATGAAGCCGCCGCTTACGCGAGTTATGCCTTTACCGAAGTTGCAACCATCTACCCCATTACCCCGTCGAGCCCCATGGCCAACCACGTGGACGAGTGGTCCGCCAGAGGAAAGAAGAACCTCTTCGGCAGCACCGTGAGACTCATGGAGATGCAGGCCGAGGCCGGCGCCTGCGCCGCCATGCAGGGCGCGCTGGAGGCCGGGTCTCTCGGCACCACCTATACCTCCGCCCAGGGCCTGATGCTGATGATCCCGCCCATGTACCGCATCGCCGGCCTGCTGGTCCCGGCTGTCATGCACGTGGCGGCCCGCTCTGTCGCCACCGAGTCCGTCTCCATCTTCGGCGACCATCAGGACGTGATGGCCTGCCGCCAGACCGGCTGGGCCCAGCTTGCCTCCTCCAGCGTGCAGGAATGCATGGATCTGGGCGCGGTGGCCCACCTCTCCGCCATCAAGGGCCACGTCCCCGTGCAGCACTTCTTTGACGGCTTCCGCACCAGCCACGAGATCCAGAAGATCGACGTGCTGGATTACGAGGATCTGCGCAAGCTGGTGGACTGGGACGAGCTGCAGAAGTTCCGCGACCGGGCCCTGAACCCGGAGCACCCCACCATCCGCAACAGCGGCGAGAACGACGATATCTTCTTCCAGCACCGCGAGGCCTCGAACCCCACTTACGACGCCTTCCCCGCCATCGTGGAGGAGTACATGGAGAAGATGTCCGCTCTCACGGGGCGCGACTACAAGCTCTTCAACTACTACGGCGCGCCCGACGCCGAGCGCGTGATCGTGGCCATGGGTTCTGTGTGCCAGACCGCGCAGGAGGTCGTGAATTACCTGACCGAGCGCGGCGAGAAGGTGGGCCTGATCCAGGTGCGCCTGTACCGCCCCTTCTCTCTCAAGCACTTCACCGCCGCTATCCCCGCCAGCTGCAAAGTCCTCTCCGTGCTCGACCGCACCAAGGAGCCCGGCGCTCTGGGCGAGCCGCTGTATGAGGACGTGAGCGCCGCCGTGCTGGAGGCCGGTCTCTCTATCAAGCTCCTGGGCGGCCGCTACGGTCTGTCCTCCAAGGATACCACCCCCGCCCAGATCAAGGCCGTGTTCGACAACATGGCCGGCGAGCAGAAGAACCACTTCACCGTCGGCATCACCGACGACGTGACCTTCACCTCTCTGCCCGTGGGCGAGAACATCGTCACCTCCGGCAAGTCCATTATCTCCTGCAAGTTCTGGGGCCTGGGCTCCGACGGCACCGTGGGTGCCAACAAGAACTCCTGCAAGATCATCGGCGACAATACCGATCAGTATGTGCAGGCCTACTTCCAGTACGACGCCAAGAAATCCGGCGGTCTGACAAGAAGCCACCTGCGCTTCGGCCACGAGCCGATCCAGTCGGCCTACTATGTGACCATGGCCGACTTCGTGGCCTGCCACAAGCAGAGCTACATGCACACCTTCGACATCGTAAACGAAGTCAAGCCCGGCGGCATCTTCCTCTTAAACACCCGCTGGAAGGGCGAGACGCTGATCGCCAATCTCCCCAACCGGGCCAAGCGCCTGCTGGCAGAGCGCCATGTGCAGTTCTACACCATCGACGCCACCGACATTGCGGCCGAGATCGGCCTCGGCAACCGCACCAGCACCGTGCTGCAGGCCGCCTTCTTCAAGCTCGCGGGCGTGCTGCCCATTGACGAGGCCGAGAAGTACATGAAGGAGGCCGCCGTCAAGACCTTCTCCCGCAAGGGTGAGAAGATCGTGAACATGAACCTGGCCGCCATCGAGCGGGGCCTCACCGACATGGTGAAGATCGAAGTGCCCGCCGAATGGGCAGAGCTCAAGGATGAGGAGCTGATCGTCGACCCGACGCTGCCCAGTTATGTGCAGAAGGTCCTGATCCCCATGAACCGGGCCAAGGGCGACGATATCCCCGTCAGCACCTTTACTGAATATGCCGACGGCGTGATGCCCATCTCCATCGCCCGCTTTGAAAAGCGCGGCGTGGCCGACAACGTGCCCGTCTGGGATCCCAGTAAGTGCATCGGCTGCAACCGCTGCTCGCTGGTCTGCCCCCACGCCGCGATCCGTCCCTTCCTCTTTACCGAGGAGGAGGCCGCGGCCGCGCCTGCAGGCTGCGAGACCAAGCCCGCCCTGGGCAAGGGCTTCGAGGGCCTGCGCTACCGCATCCAGGTGGACGTGATGGACTGCCAGGGCTGCTCCAGCTGCGTGAACGTATGCCCCGCCAAAGAAAAGGCCCTGCGGATGGTTCCGCTGGATGACGTGGTCGCGGAGCAGAAAAACTGGGATCACTGCCTGACGCTTTCCGAGAAGCCCAATCCCATGAGCCGCTTCTCCGCCAAGGGCAGCCAGTACGAGCAGCCGCTCTATGAGTTCTCCGGCGCCTGCCCCGGCTGCGGCGAGACGCCGTACCTGAAGCTGCTGACCCAGCTCTTCGGCGATAGGATGTACGCCGCGAACGCCACGGGCTGCTCCCAGGCCTACGGCTTCTTTGCCCCCACCTTCCCGCAGACCGTGAACAAGCGCGGCTTCGGCCCCGCCTTCTCCAACTCCCTGTTTGAGAACAACGCCGAATTTGCCCTCGGCATCGGCCTCTCCGCCGAGCAGCTGCGGGAGCAGACGAAGATGCACGCCCGCGCCGTCCTGGAGCAGAGCGGCGATGAGAAGCTGAAAGAAGCCCTCCGCCTCTGGCTCGACGAGGGCGACGACATGGACAAGACCGATGCCATCGCTGACAGGGTCCGCGGGGCACTGCAGGCGAACACCGAGGAGAGCGAAGATCTGGACTTTATCCGCCGGCGTGAGGATACCCTCACGAAGAAGGCCATCTGGATGGTCGGCGGCGACGGCTGGGCCTACGACATCGGCTACGGCGGCCTGGATCACGTGCTGGCTACGGGCATGGATCTGAACGTGCTGGTCATGGACAACGAGCTCTACGCCAACACCGGCGGACAGTCCTCCAAGGCCACGCCCATCGGCGCCTCCGTACAGTTTGCCGCCGCCGGCAAGGCCACGCCCAAGAAGGATCTGGGCCTGATCCTCTCCACCTACGGCTATATCTATGTGGCGCAGATCAACCTGGGCGCGAATCCCGAGCACGCCATCAAGTGCCTCAAGGAGGCCGCCGCTTACCATGGCCCCTCCATCGTCGTGGCCTACGCGCCCTGCATCAACCACGGGCTGTCGAAGGGTATGGGCCACGCCATGGACGAGGGCAAGGCCGCCACGGAATGCGGCTTCTGGCCCCTGTTCCGCTACAATCCGGAGCTGGAGAACGAGGGGAAGAACCCCTTCCTGCTGGATTCCGGCGAGCCCAACGGCAAGCTGCGGGACTTCATGATGGGCGAGAACCGCTTCGCCACCTTGACGCGCACCTTCCCCGACCGGGCCGAGCTGCTCTTCGCCCAGGCCGAGGACTTCACCGCCAAGCGCTACGCCAAGTACAAGAGACTGGCGGGGCAAGGCTGACACCACGAAAGGATGCAGAACATGAACTATCAGGCAGAATACGAAGCCAAAAAAACCACCGCTGAGGCGCTGGCCGCCCGGGTGGGGAGCGGATGGCTGATCGGCATGGACGCCGGCGCGGCCCAGACGCCCACCATCATGAGCGCCGTCGCCGAGCGGGCACGCAGGGATGAGATCACAGGCGTCCGGGTGCAGACCCTGCTGGACGTGTATCCGCTGGAATTTCTCACGGATAACAGCCTCTTCGGCAAGCTCACCAGCGAGGCCTGGTTCTCCGGCGGCGGCTCCCGCAAGGCCGTCAACGGCGGCTACGGCGACATCATCCCCAACTACTACCGGGACATCCCCAAATACATCCGCGGCATGTACGACTATGACGTGTTCTGCGTCTCCGTCTCGCCCATGGACAAGCACGGCTACTTCTCCCTCTCCACGGTCAGCTCCTACAGTCCGGCCATGATGGAGAAGGCAAAACGCATCTTCCTGGAGGTCAACGACCACCAGCCCCGGGCCGTCTGCGGCGCGCAGGTGCACATCAGCCAGGTGGACGGGCTCGTCGAGGTCAGCCACGAGCTGCCCGTGCTGCCGCCCACGAAGATCGACGCCGTGAGCGAGCAGATCGGCGGTCTGATCGCCGAACAGATCGCTGACGGCTCCTGCATCCAGCTGGGCATCGGCGCGATCCCCGACGCGGTGGGCGCGGCATTGAAGCAGAAGCACGATCTCGGTATCCACACGGAGATGTTCACCGACTCCATGGTGGAGCTCATCCAGTGCGGCGCTGTCAACAACAGCAAAAAGCAGATCCACCGGGGCCAGAGCGTCACCACCTTTGCCTTCGGCTCCAAGCGGATCTACGACTACATCGACGATAACCCCGGCATCGCCCTGCTGCCCGTGGACTACGTCAACGACCCGAATGTGATCTGCCAGAACGACAACATGATCTCCATCAACGCCGCGCTGGAGGTGGATCTCTGGGGCCAGGTCTGCGCCGAGAGCGTGGGCACGAAGCACATGTCCGGCTCCGGCGGCCAGGTGGACTACGTCCGCGGCGCCTGCCAGTCGAAGGGCGGCAAGAGCTTCATCGCCTTCACCTCCACGGCCAAGGGCGGTACGATCAGCAAGATCAAGCCCATCCTCACCCCCGGCGCCGTGGTCACCACCAGCAAGAACGACGTGGACTACATCGTCACCGAGTACGGCATCGCCCATCTGCGGGGCGAGCCCCTCTCCCGCCGCGCGCAGCAGCTGATCGCCATCGCCCACCCGGACTACCGGGACGAGCTGCGTTTCGAGGCGAAAAAGCGCGGCATCCTGATCTGAGCGCCGCTGCGTACAATTCCAGAGAAAAAGCCCGGATGCATAAAGCATCCGGGCTTTTTGGTTTTCTGATTGCTTCTTGGAGAACGCAAGACGTCAACGCTCATCGTCCTCGCTGTCGTCCTCTTCTTCCTCTTCCTCGTCGTAATAGTAGTAATCATCCTCGTCATACTCTTCCGCGCGGCGGCGCATGATGGCCTGGAAGATGGCCACGGCCACGGCAAGGATCGTGAGCAGCGCGAAGGGGATGGCAAACATGTAGTACTGGCGCAGGAAAGGCTTGAGGCCGGTATCGCCTTCGGCCACGGGAAGCGGGCTCACCGAAACCAGGGAGATGGAGCCGCCGCCCTCTTCAGGTGCCTCGGTGGGAACGGGCGTGGGGGCCGGCGTCGGCGTGGGATCCGGCTCTTCCACCCAGCTGAGGGCACAGAGGGGGCTTGCGCCGTTGGCGTTCTGCGGGCCGTTGTCCGTCTCCGCGAAGAGGTACATCGTGGCCCCCTCCGGCAGTTCCGGGACAAAGCTTACACTGCCCATGCCGCCCGCAGACTGCTCCAGGCAGCCGTAGGAGAGATTCTTCCCCTCCGCGTCACGCACCAGGACGGAAATCCAGGCGTTGACCGGCGCGTCGCTGTAGTTGACGGTCAGCTGACCGCCGGAGTAGCGCGTGCCGTCCACCGTCAGATGCATGGCGGGATCCACTGCGGTGACCTTCCACTCGCCGTTTTCAGACGTGGGCATGGGGCCGATGCTGCGGCCGGAGAGGCTGCCCTGCGCCGGTGTGAGGTACAGGAAGCCCTCGCCGCCCAGGTTGGTCGCGGGGCGGGTACCCCAGCTGCCGTAGACCAGGAAGTCATGCACCTGGTTGTCCTCCAGCACAAGGCCCGCGTAATCGGCGTGCGCGCCGTGGGGCGTGCGCAGCCAGTAATAGGTGCCCTTATTGTCGCCCACATAGGTGGTGCTCAGACCGGCGTCTCCGTCCTTGGGGCCGATGTAATCGGACAGCTCCTGGGAGGAGGGGAAGAACATCTGCTCCTCCTCCAGACTCACGGCGCCCCAGTTCAGCCCGTAGGCCTGGAAGGCCTCCTCGCTCTTGCTGACGGCGGGGACCGCCGCCTGCTCCAGCTCGCTCAGATTTTCGCTGAAGAGCTTCTGGCACCAGGCCTGACCCTCGCTCCCCTGCCAGACGGCTCTGGCCCAGCTGTAGACCACGCCCTGGTTGGTCAGCGCCTGTTCCGACAGCAGGAAGACGCCGGGGGTGCCGGCATTGGTCGCCTCCGGATCCAGGACGAGCCAGCGGATCGGCTGCTCGTTCCAGCTGCCGAGGTAGACGATATCCCCTTTCTGCACGCCGGGTTCCCCTTCCGCGAGGGCGGAGACGCCCAGGGACAGGAGCAGGGTAAACATGATCAGCAGGGCAATACACTTTTTCTTCATTGCGGACTCCTTATGTGAAAACGATTTAACGCCTGATCTCCCGGCGTTCTGCGATTATCTCCTCCGACGTCTCCGCGGAGAGAGGGCGGCGGACAGGATCAGCAGCAGCAGGCAGGCAGCCGCGCCGCCGATCAGCAGGATCTGAACGTCGGACAGGCCGTCGATCCCCAGCTTCTCGCCCAGGCCCAGCGCGGAGCGCGTGCCGGAGCCCTCATAGGGCAGCGGGCGCGTGATGCTGTAGCCGCAGACGCTGCAGACGCCGGTCTCTTCCCCGTCGCGCTCAGGCGTGGCCGCGTAGGTCTCATGCCAGACGTAGAGATGGCTCTCCTTCTGCCCGACCTCGTCGCAGCCGGCACAGGTCCACCAGTGGCTGTCCGCGTCGCTGTGCCAGCTGTAGCTGTGCTTGTGCGCGTCAGGGACGGCGGTGACCACCGGCTCCTGCACCACGGAGGACGCAGCTTCCTCCTCGGGCGACTCCGGCATCTCCGGCGTGAGCGCCGGGGTCACGGTCGGCACAGTCAGCGGGACGGGGGTAATGTTGGCCGTCGGCTCCGGCGTTGGGATATTGGTGACGGTAATGGTGGCCGGTCTGGAGTCGGCATAGTTCACGTGGTCCACGCTCCAGTGGCGGCAGATCACCTTCCAGCCGTTGAGCTCGGCCGGGATGTTGTGCAGCACCAGGCGCTCCGTATCCTCGCCGGACCAGGTCAGCCCGGGGAGAACACCGCCGGTGGAGCTCACGTCGTAGTTGGGCGCGCCCTCGGGCGGGACCAGGATCCACTCATGGCTCTCGGCATACATGCTGGAGGCCGCGAAGGAGGTCCAGCCGCCGAACTCCACCGTGGCGGAGGTGGGGTCTTTGATGGAGGTGGGCGTCCAGATCATGGCCTGATAGGTCTTCTGCAGGGTGGCGGTGCTGCCGTCAGCCGAGACGGTGACGGTCACGCCATCGCCCTTGTTGTTGATGTAGCCCGGGATGCCCTGGCCGAAAACGTAGCCGGGATTGGCGGCGTAGTTGACGTTCAGGGTGTAGTTCCCCTTGCCGAACTGGCCGCTGACAGCGACGCCGGAGGCGTCCGTCCACCAGGCGGAGGTGATCGTGGCATTGGCAGAGGAGGTGCTGACGTTGACGTACTGCAGCTCCATCATCACCACCGGCTCGTAATTGAGCGAGCACAGCACGCGGTCGATCACACCGGATCCTGCGGCGCAGGCCTGCGCCGGAACCAGACAAAGCAATACCAGGCAAAGGCACAGCGACAGCAAAGCCATTGCCAGACTTTTTCTCCCTCTGCTCATTGTTTTCGCCTCCCGCAGCAATTTCGGCAAAAAACCTTAAAATTATACAAATAAATTATATGCGCAAAGATGGAAGCGGTCAAGCCTTAATTTACATAAAATCGCTGTCGGGAGCAGGATTGTCCCCGCTTGTTTTTTGCCGCGGGGCTGATATAATAATAGTGTTTGACCATATACCATCTATGCAGGAGCACCACAGGATATGAGAACTTTCCACGCGGGACAATGCGATATCGCCGTCATCGGCGCGGGCCACGCGGGCATCGAGGCCGCGCTGGCCGCCGCGCGCCTGGGCCTGGAGACCCTGTGCTTCACCGTGAACCTGGACAGCGTGGGCAACATGCCCTGCAACCCGGCCATCGGCGGCACCGGCAAGGGCCACCTGGTGCGGGAGCTGGACGCCCTGGGCGGTGAGATGGCCCGGGCAGCGGACAACGCCTGCATCCAGTACCGGATGCTGAACCGGGGCAAAGGCCCGGCGGTGCACTCCCTGCGGGCGCAGGCCGACCGGCGGCGCTATCAGGAGATCATGAAGCATACGCTGGAGCGGCAGGAGCATCTGCACGTCCGGCAGGCGGAGATCATCTCCGTCGGCGTGGAGGAAGGGCGCGTCTGCTCCGTTACGGCCCACACCGGCGCGGTCTATGACTGTCGCGCGGTCATCATAGCCTCCGGCACCTATCTGGACGGGCGCACCATCGTGGGCGAGGTGCTCAGAAGCGAGGGGCCGGACGGCCTCGCCGCGGCAAAGCCTCTGGCGGAGGAGCTGCGGGCGCTGGGCCTCTCAATGCGCCGCTTCAAGACCGGCACGCCGCCCCGCGTCAACGCCCGCACGGTGGATTTTTCGAAAATGGAGATCCAGCGAGGCGACGAGGAGCCGGAGCCCTTTTCCTTCTCGACGGCGACTGTGCCGGAGAACCGGGCGGTCTGCTATCTGACCTACACCAACGGGGAGACCCACCGCATCATCCGGGAGAATCTGGACCGCAGCCCCATCTACTCCGGCGTGATTGAGGGTGTGGGGCCCCGCTACTGCCCCAGCATCGAGACCAAGGTCATGACCTTCGCCGACAAGCCCCGGCACCAGCTTTTCGTGGAGCCCATGGGGCTCAACACCGAGGAGCTCTACATCCAGGGCTTCTCCTCCTCCATGCCGGAGGAGGTGCAGCTCCAGATGCTGCACACGATCCCGGGTCTGGAGCAGGCGGAGATGACCCGCTGCGCCTACGCCATCGAGTACGACTGCATCGACCCGACGGAGCTGCTGCCCACACTGGAGTGCAAGAAGATCGCGGGCCTCTACGGCGCCGGGCAGTTCAACGGCTCCTCCGGCTATGAGGAGGCGGCGGTGCAGGGCTTTGTGGCCGGCGTCAACGCCGCGCTGAAGCTCAAAGGCGAGGAGCCGCTGCTCCTGCGCCGGAGCGACGGTTACATCGGCACCCTCATTGACGATCTGGTGACCAAGGGCACCAACGAGCCCTACCGCATGATGACCTCCCGCAGCGAGTACCGGCTGCTGCACCGGCAGGACAACGCCGATGAGCGCCTTGCCGCCATCGGGCGGCGCATCGGCCTGGTGAGCGAGCAGCAATATCAGGCTGTGCTGGACAAGTATGCCGCCGTGGCCGCCGAGCAGAAGCGGCTGGAGAACTGCCACATCGCGCCATCGGAGGCGCTGAACGCGCTGCTGACAGCGCGCGGCACCGCCCCGGTCACCAGCGGGGTGTCGCTGGCCGATCTGATCCGCCGGCCCCAGCTGAGCTATGACGATCTGGCCCCCTTCGACCCGGCGCGGCCGGCGCTTCCCCGGGCCATCCGGCAGCAGGCGGAGATCCGCCTCAAATACGAGGGCTACATCAAACGCCAGCTCAAGCAGGTGGAGGAATTCACCCGTCTGGAGGAGCGGAAGCTCCCCGCCGACCTGGATTACGACGCGGTGACGGGTCTGCGGCTGGAGGCGCGGGAGAAGCTCAAGAAGATCCGCCCGCAGAGCTTCGGCCAGGCCAGCCGCATCTCCGGCGTCTCCCCGGCGGACATCTCGGTGCTGATGATCTATCTGAGCAGCCGTTGAATAGTGGTCAGTGGCCAGTGACCGGAAGAAAGGAAATTCATGAAAATCGTCCTTGGTTTTTCCGGCGGGGTGGACTCCGCCGTGTGTGCAAAGCTGCTGCGGCAGCAGGGGCACGAGGTGCAGGGACTGTACCTGGATAACGCCGGAGAGAAGGAACGGGCCGACGCGATCGGCGCGGCCGACTATATTGGCATCCCGCTCACCGTGCGGAATGTGAAGCAGGAGCTGGAGGAGAAGGTCTGCCGCCCCTTTACGGAGGCCTATCTCCGGGGCGAGACGCCGAACCCCTGCGTTCTCTGCAATCCCGCCATGAAATTTAAAAACCTCCTCGCCCTGGCGGACGAGATCGGCGCGGAAGCCGTCGCCACCGGGCATTACGCCCGCGCAGAGGGCGGCGCGCTCTACAAGGGCATGCCCGCCAACGACCAGAGCTACATGCTCTGCCGCCTTACGCGGGAGCAGGTCTCGCGCCTGGTGCTGCCCCTGGGCGGCTACGAAAAAGCGCAGGTGCGCGCACTGGCGGAGGACTTCGGCCTGCCGGTGGCCCACAAGCCGGACAGCATGGAGATCTGCTTCATCCCGGACAAGGACTACATCGGCTGGCTGGGCAGACGGACGCAGCTCCCGCCGCCGGGGGACTTTGTCTTCCACGGAGAAGTTGTCGGGCGGCACGAGGGCATCCACCGCTACACGGTGGGCCAGCGCCGTCCCGGCCTCATCGAGGGGCGGAAAAACTACATCTCCCGCATCGACGCGGCGAATAACCGCATCGAGCTCGCCCTCTGGGAGGAGCTGTTCCGGACCGAAGTGACCGCCCGGGACTTCAACTGGCTCATCGACGAGCCGAAAGCGCCCATCCGGGCCACGGTGCGCGTGCGGCACACCAAATGGGAAAACCCGCCCTGCACGGTGAACGTGGAGGACGGGCTGGTAAAGATCCAATGTGACGAGCCGGTGCGCGCCCCGGCGGCGGGCCAGTCGGCGGTGCTGTACGACAGCGACCGGCTGCTGGGCGGAGGGTTTATTATCTCTGGTCAATTGACCCCTCCGCCTCTTTGAGGCACCTCCCCTTGCAGGGGAGGCAGCAAAACGGAGCTGTTCTTTCGAACAGCTCCGTTTTTAGGCGCTGAAAACTGAAAACTGAAAACTCGTCATCCTCTGGCCCGCATGACGGCCTTCATGCGCTGGGAGTGGTCCAGAATGCTCTTTCTCAGGCGCAGGTTCTGGGGCGTGACTTCCAGCAGCTCGTCGTCCGCCAGGAACTCCAGGCACTGCTCCAGGCTCAGGATCCTGGGCGGGATCAGGCGCAGGGCCTCGTCCGAACCGGAGGCGCGGGTATTGGTCAGGTGCTTGGTGCGGCAGACGTTCACCGGCACGTCATCCTGCTTGGGGCAGACGCCCACCACCATGCCGGCGTAGACCTTGGTGCCGGGGGTGATGAACATGGCGCCGCGCTCCTGGGCGTTCCAGATGCCGTAGGCCACGGCCTCGCCGGTCTCGAAGGCGATCAGGGAGCCGGTGCTGCGGCGGGCGATGTCGCCCTTGTAGGGCTCGTAGCGCTCAAAGACGGAGGCCAGGATGCCCTCGCCCTTGGTGTCGGTCAGAAACTCGTTGCGGTAGCCGAAGAGGCCGCGGGAGGGCACCAGGAATTCCAGCTTCATGCGGCTGCCCACCGGGGTCATCTCCAGGAATTCGCCCTTGCGGGCGCCCAGCTTCTCCATGACGGCGCCCATGGAATCCTGGGGCACGTCCACGACCACGCGCTCGATCGGCTCGCACTTCTTGCCGTCGATCTCCTGATACAGCACGCGCGGAGGCGAGACCTGGAACTCATAGCCCTCGCGGCGCATGGTCTCGATCAGGATGGAGAGGCTCATCTCGCCGCGGCCGGCCACGTTGAAGCTGTCGGTGCTGTCGGGCACCTCGCTCACGCGCAGGGACACGTCCTTGAGCGTCTCACGGAAGAGGCGGTCGCGAATCTGGCGGGAGGTGACGAACTTGCCCTCACGCCCGGCAAAGGGGCTGTCGTTGACAGAGAAGGTCATCTCCAGCGTGGGGGCGCTGATCTTCACGAAGGGCAGCGGCTCGGCAAAGCCCCGGGCGCAGATCGTGTCGCCGATGGTGATGTCGCCGATGCCGGACATGGCGATGATGTTGCCGGCGCCGGCCTCGGTAACGGGCACGCGGTTGAGCCCGTCAAACTGGTACAGGGAGACGGCCTTGGCCTTCATGGTCGGGTCGTCGGGATGGTGATAGTTGCAGACCTCGATCTCCTGGTTCTGGGTGACGACGCCGCGCTCGATGCGGCCGATGGCGATGCGGCCCACGTACTCGTTGTAGTCCAGGCTGCTGACCAGCATCTGGAAGGGGGACTCGGTGTCCATCTCCGGCGCGGGGATGTACTCGAGGATGGTCTCAAAGAGGGGCTTGAGGTCGGTGCCGACCACGTCGGGGGAATAGCTCGCGGTGCCGTTGCGGCCGGAGCAGAAGAGCATCGGGGAGTCCAGCTGCTCGTCGGTGGCGTCCAGATCCATCAGCAGCTCCAGCACCTCGTCGATGACCTCGTGGATGCGCTGATCCGGGCGGTCGATCTTGTTGACGACGACGATGACCCGGTGGCCCATCTCCAGCGCGCGGGAAAGTACGAAGCGGGTCTGGGGCATGGGGCCCTCCGCCGCGTCCACCAGCAGGATGACGCCGTTGACCATCTTCAGGATGCGCTCCACCTCGCCGCCGAAGTCGGCGTGGCCCGGGGTGTCGACGATGTTGATCTTGGTGTCGCCGTACCAGACGGCGGTGTTCTTGGCCATGATGGTGATGCCGCGCTCGCGCTCCAGATCGTTGGAGTCCATGACGCGGTCCACGACCTCCTGGTTTTCCCGGTAGACGCCCGACTGCTTGAGCATCTCGTCGACCAGCGTGGTCTTGCCGTGGTCAACGTGGGCGATGATGGCGACGTTTCTCAGCTTATCCATAATTGTAGCTCCCTTGCTGTAACTTGCGAAAACACTCTATTTTCAACACAAACTGGAATTTTAACACCGCAGGAGAAAAAATGCAATAACTTTATACGGATCATTGCAAAGAAAGGACGTTCGTGGTACAATTCCCACACCACGAGAAAGGAACAACAGCCATGAGCTTTCATTTTTTTGCCTATATCTCCCGCATGCGCTACATCGGCCGCTGGAGCCTGATGCGCAACGCCCTGCCCGAGAACATCCAGGAGCACAGCCACATGGTGGCCGTGATCGCCCACGCGCTGGGCGTGATCCGGCGGGATGTCTTCAATGTCCCCTGCGACCCCAATGCGGCCGCCGCTGTCGCCCTCTATCACGACGCCAGCGAGATCCTGACCGGCGACCTGCCCACGCCCATCAAATACCACAGCCGAAAGATCCGGGAGGCCTATCAGAAGGTGGAGAATCTGGCCTGCAGCAAGCTGCTGTCCACCCTGCCCGGGAAGCTGCGCCCGGCCTATGAGGATCTGCTGCTGGGCGAGAGCGCGAAGGAGCTGCACGATCTGGTGAAGGCCGCCGACAAGCTCTCGGCCTATCTCAAGTGCGTGGAGGAGCGCAAAGCCGGCAACAACGAATTTCTCTCCGCCGAAAAGCAGACCCGCGCGGCGCTGGAGGAGAACCCCATGCCCGAGGTGCAGTATTTTCTGGAGCACTTCGTCCCGTCCTTTGAGCTGAATCTGGACGAAATGGGCACGATCGAGGACTGAGGGAGGAGACGACATGGAAAACAGCAAGCTGGAGCGCATCAACGAGCTGGCCCGCCTCGCCAAAGAGCGGGCGTTGACTGCGGAGGAGCTGCAGGAGCGCGACACGCTCCGCAAAGAATACATCGCCGAGTGGCGCCAGGGCGCCATCGCCGTGCTGGAGAACACCTATGTGGTGACGCCGGACGGCAAAAAGCACAAGCTGCAGAAGAGAAAATAGCAGCCCCGCGGCACAGACAATGATACGAGAATCTCCGGCGAAAACGGCCGATGCGCCGTTCTCGCCGGAGATTTCTGTTTTCTTATTCGTGCGCTGCCGGGATGCCCGGGATCGGGTGTGCCGGCATCGCCGGCAGGCGGCTTTACCGCTGCCCGTTTTCTTTGGTGAGCCGCCAGTTCTCGGCGGGCTCCCAGCCGTCCAGCGGCAGGCGCTGCATAGCGCCGAAGATCTTGGACTTCATGTCCGGGTACTCCGCGCCCAGCTCGCCCAGCAGCTTCTTGATCTCGTTGCGCTTGCTGGCCTTGTCCTGGGGGCAGGGGTTTTCCACGATGGGCAGCTCCAGAGCGTTTGCCACATTCGTGATCTTCTGCTCCCCGGCGTAGACCAGGGGCCGGATCTGCGTGACGCCGGAGCGGTCCATGTAGGTCACGGGCCGAAAGCAGCTCAGCCGCCCTTCAAACAGCAGGCTCATCATGAAAGTCTCCACCGCGTCGTCAAAGTGGTGGCCCAGGGCCAGCTTGGAGATGCCCCGCTCGCGGATCGTGTTATTGAGCGCGCCGCGGCGCATTTTCGCGCAGAGGGAGCAGGGATTGGACTCTTTGCGCACGTCAAAGACGACCTCCTTGATATCGGTCTTGAGGCAGGTGTAAGGGATCTCCAGCTCCCGGCACATGTCGGCGACAGGCGTGAAGTCCATGCCCTCAAATCCCAGCTCGATGGTGATGGCCTCCAGCTCGAAGGGTTTGGGATAATAGGTCTGCAGGTGCCGCAGGGCGCGCAGGAGCAGCATGCTGTCCTTCCCGCCGGAGACGCCGACGGCCACCCTGTCCCCCGCCTTGATCATGGCATAGTCGTCCACCGCGCGGCGCACGGTGCCGGTAAATTCGTTGAGCAGCTTTGCTTTCGCCTGGTCGTCCATGTTGATCCCCCGGAAAATTAAAAATGCGTTTTCAGAATTTAGGAGCATTCAGGAGCATTTCGGAGATTTTGAGAGATTTGAAAATCAGAATTAAAATTCCTGTTGACAGCCTGATTCCCTTGTGTTATAAAGAATGAGCGCGTTTGGAGAGATTGTATCAATCCCCGCTTAAAATGTCAAAACATTTCAAATATTGGAGGCACAAACATGTCCACTACCATGCTCACCAAGGAGACCGTTGAACGCAAATGGTACGTCCTTGACGCAGCCGGCAAGCCCATGGGCAAGACCGCTGCACTGGCCGCCGATCTGCTGCGCGGCAAGCTCAAGACCGACTACACCCCGCATGTTGACTGCGGCGATTACGTCATCATCATCAACGCCAAGGACGCCGTCCTGACCGGCAAGAAGCTGGAGCAGAAGTACTACCGCACCCACTCCGGTTACCCCGGCGGTCTGAAAGAGACCCAGTACAAGACCCTGATGCAGAGAAAGCCCGAGCTGGCGATGCGCCTGGCTGTCCGCGGCATGCTGCAGAAGAACACCATCGCCCAGTGGCAGCTCAAGCGCCTGCGCATCTTCGCCGGTGCCGAGCACGACCATGCGGCGCAGAAGCCCGAAGTCTGGGATCGCTGAGAAGGAGGTAAGAAACTATGGCAACCTACAAGACCAAGAAGCCCTATATGTACGGTACCGGCCGCCGGAAGTCCTCCGTCGCCCGCGTTCACCTGATCCCCAACGGCTCCGGTGTCATCACCATCAACGGCCGTGATATCGACGAGTACTTCGGTCTCGAGACCCTGAAGCTCATCGTCCGTCAGCCCCTGGTCGCCACCAACACCCTTGGCAAGGTCGACATCGAGGCTACCGTCGCCGGCGGCGGCGTGTCCGGCCAGGCCGGCGCCATCCGTCACGGCATCGCCCGCGCCCTGCTGGTCGTGGACGAGAACTACCGCAGCACCCTGAAGGCCGCCGGTTTCCTGACCCGCGATCCTCGTATGAAAGAGCGTAAGAAGTACGGTCTCAAGGCCGCCCGCCGCGCTCCTCAGTTCAGCAAGCGTTAATCAAAAAGCGACCAACAGACAGTCCTCTTGGGCTGTCTGTTTTTTTATGCGGCGGGCGGCCCATTTCAATCGCGCCGCGAAGCGGCCCGCAGGGCGCTTCGCCCGCCGCGCTCCTCAGTTCTTGAAGCGGTGATTATGCCAACGACAAGTGCCCACGTTTGTGGGTGTTTGTTTTTTATGCCAATTCCCTTGCTGTTGACAAAAGCGCCGGGGACGGTATAATATACTAACCGTTACATAACAACAATTATAAATGAAGGAGGCTCGCGCATGCCGCCCAAGACAAAAGTCACGGCGGAGATGATCGTCGACGCCGCGGTGGAGGTAGTCCGTCAAAGCGGCTTTGAGCGTATCAATGCCCGGACGGTTTCCGGACAGCTGCACTGCTCCACCCAGCCGGTGATGTATCATTTTTCGACCATCGACAGCCTGAAGCGGGCCGCCTACAGAAAAGCAGATCGTCTGCACGCGGAATACATGATGAACACACCGCCCGGACAGGACCCGATCCTTGGGATCGGCCTGAACTATGTCCGTTTCGCCGTGGAAGAGCCGCAGCTGTTCCGCTTCCTGTTTCAGTCCGGATATGCAGAGGAGAAAAGCCTGCTGGAAATGGTGGATTCCGAAGAGCTGGTCCCTGTGCTGGAAACCATGCTGGAAGGAGCGGGGCTGAGCATGCGGAAGATCAGAAACGTATTCATCACGGTGGCGTTGTTTGCCCACGGATACGCAAGCATCATCGCCAACAATCACTTGGAATATGACGAAAAGCTGATCGCGGAACACCTTGAACGCGCCTGGAACGGCGCAGTGCTCGCGGCGGAGTCTTCCGCGGATGGCTGACAAAGAAAGAATAAGGAGCCGGATCTATGTTTGAATCTATGAAAAAAGACAAATCTGCAATCATTACCCTCGTCGGCATGGCTGTCATGGCCATTGCGATCGCGGTCAAAGCGGCGACCGGTTCGGCCCTCGCTGCCGCGGTGATCCACGCCGCGGGTCTCGCGGGTTTCTTCATCGTCGAGGGCATTGAAAAAACGCCCGATTCCGAGTCCGGGCTCAGCTTCAAGCGCTTCTTTTCGGATCTGAAAAAGCCGGGCGTGATCCCCCTGATCCTGCTGATGCTCGTGCTGTCCCCCGCCGAAATGCTGCTGAGCAAGGCGGTGTTCGGCAGCTCCTATGTGGAGCATGTGCTGGGGCGGATCGATGTGCCGGGGCTTGATCAGCTGCCGCTGCTGCTGTTTACGCAGGTCGTCTCCGTTCTCGGGGAAGAGATCGAATTCCGCGCGTTCTTTGTGGGCAAGGGGATGAAGCGCTTTTCGTTCTGGCCGGTCGCGATCGCCGGCGCCGTGCTTTTCGCCGCTGCGCACTATGCCGCCGGCCCTGCAGGGATCGTAGCCTGGGATCTGGGCGCGATCTTCATCGACGCGATCCTGTTTGCGATCCTGTACCGCAAGACCGGCAACTGCCTGATCAGCTTTGTTCCGCATTTTCTCAATAATATGATCGGCTTCTTCCTTGTGCCGGTTCTGTTCGGGTAAGAAGGAAGAATAAAATATATATAGTGATAGAAGAGGATAATCATATGAACAAGCGCAATCTTGTTAAAATCGCTGTGCTTGTCGTCGCGCTGCTGATCCTCGTTGTGGCGCTGGCTGTGGCCATGCCCAGTCTTATGCACCATGCGGAGCAGGCCCCCGCGGTCACGCCGCTGGGCACTTACTGGTCGGAAAACTCCGTGCCCGCGCAGGAGCTGCGGGACTTTGTGGCCCGGGTCACGAATCCCGAGGACAAGGCAAACTTCATCCCGGAAAAGGACCGCATCGCCGTGTTTGACATGGACGGTACCCTGACCTGTGAGACCTACTATACTTATTATGACACGATGATGTTCATCGAGTTCTGCCTGCACGACCACCCGGAGCGGGTCTCCGACGAGCTCAAGGAGGTCGCGGCAGCCATCCAGCCCGGCTACCTGGCAGACGAGTCCCTGGCGCGATACTTCGCCAAGGCCTACGCCGGGATGACGGTGGAGGAGTTTTCCGAATACGCCGTCGAATTCGGCCGGAAGCAGACCGCAAGCTTTGAGAACATGCGCTACATTGACAATTTCTATCTCCCCATGGTGGAAGTGGTGCGGTTCCTGTATGAAAACGGCTTCCAGATCTATGTGATCAGCGGCACGGAGCGCACCACCACCCGCGCCATCGTGGCAAACTCTCCCATCAAGGACTATGTGACGCCGAACCACGTGATCGGCACGGACTTCGAGGTCAAGGTGAAGGGCCACGAGGACGAATCCTCCAACATGAACTTCAAGTACGCGGACGGGGACGAACTGGTGCTCACCGGCGGCTTTATCCAGAAGAATCTGAACGCCAACAAGTCCATTTACGTTGAGCGCGAGATCGGGCAGCGCCCGGTGCTGGCCTTCGGCAACAGCGGCAGCGACACCAGCATGATGAACTACACCATCGACAGCCGCAATCCCTATCCCGCCCAGGCCTACATGGTCGTCGCGGACGACAACGTCAGGGAATGGGGCAAACAGGACTGGGCCGCGAAGTCCGCGGATTACCTGGCCATGGGCTATATCCCCATCTCCATGAAGAACGACTTTGCCCAGATCTACCCGGAGGGCATCGTCCCGGCGGCGGAGCAGTATCAGCCCCAGGTTGAGGCGCTCGACCAGGCCGCCTGATCCAGACAGTATATAGGAATCACGGACAGCTCTTCGGAGCTGTCCGTTTTTGCGTCGCCGGAGATGCGGTGTTTGCAAACGGAAAGCGACGATGATATAATGACACAACAATGATGCTTTCCCGGAAGGTGATCCTCCTATGAACGAACAGGCGGCCAATATGAAGATGGTCAGCAAGCTGCTGTTCCGGCTGCTGCCGGTGCAGATCCTGCTGTGCGCGGTGGGCGCGGTGAACGGCATCGTATCCAGCTTCTTTGCCAGCAACTTCGTCGGCATCGAGGCCATGAGCGCCGTGGGCCTGTACAGCCCCATCGGCATGCTGATCTCGACCCTCAGCACCATTCTGGTCGGCGGCTCCACCATCCTGTGCGGCACCTATCTGGGCCGGAATGAGCACGAGAAGGTGCAGAACGTCTTTTCGCTGAACCTCATTCTGTCTCTTATGATCTCGCTCGTCTTTATCCTCCTGTATCTGGTGCTGGGCGTTCTGGACCTGACGGGCTTTCTGACCCGGGACCCCGCCGTCCGGCAGCTCTTAAACCGCTATCTGCTGGGGCAGACGGTCGGCATCGTTCCGCAGATGCTGGGCAGCTCCTGCGCCGCCTTCCTGTCGCTGGAGAACAAGCAGAAGCAGACCCTGATCGCGAGCCTCAGTTACATTGTCGCCAATATCCTGTTAAACTTCGTGCTGGTACAGCTGCTGCAGCTGGAGGCGCTGGGCCTGGCCCTGGCAAACGGCCTGGGCATGTGGGTCTTCCTCGGCGTGCAGGCCTGGGTCTTCCTGCGCGGGAAATCCCTCTTCCGCATCTCGCTGCGTGTCTCCCACTGGGGCGAGGCGGGGCAGATCCTGCTCATCGGGCTGCCCGGCGCGGCCTCCAACCTGTATCAGACCGCCCGCGGCCTCATCGTGAACAAGCTGCTGGAGGTCTTCGTGGGCAGCGTGGGCATCTCCGCCTTCGCGACGGCCAACAACCTGCTGGGTCTGGTGTGGGCCATCCCCGGCGGCATGCTGGCGGTGTCCCGCATGGTGATCAGCGTGAGCGTGGGCGAGGAGGACCGGCAGACCCTGACGGATGTGATGCGCGTGATGTTCCGCCGCTTCCTGCCGCTGATGGGCTGTGTGTCCCTGGCCGTGATCCTCTGCGCCGTGCCGCTGACCCGGGTCTTTTATCAGGACCCGGCGGAGAGCGTGTTCATGATGACCGCCTGGGGCTTCCGGATCCTGCCGCTGTGCATGCCGCTGAGTATTATCTGCATGCATTTCACCTGCTACGGGCAGGCCTCCGGCAAGCAGGGGCTGGTACATCTGCTGGCCCTGCTGGACGGTGTCGTGTGCGTGGCGGGCTTTACCGCCCTGCTGATCCCGCTCTGGGGCATCAAGGGCCTCTATATTGCAAACGTGCTCAACGGCGTGGTGACCACGCTGGTGATCCTCGGCTACGCCACGCTCAAAAACCGGCGCTTCCCCCAGAACATGGAGGAGCTGATGGTGATCCCCGAAAGCTTCGGCGTTCCGGCGGAGGAGCGGATGGACCTGAGCGTGAAGAGCGTGGAGGACGTGGTCGCTGTGGCCGGGCGCGTCCAGCGCTTCTGCCTGGAGCGCGGCATCTCCCCGCGCAGCGCCTACCTGGCCGGGCTCTCCATGGAGGAGATGGCCGGCAACGTGGTGGAGCACGGCTTCACCAAGGACCGCAAATCCCACACCGTGGATCTGCGCGTGGTGCACAAGGATGCGGATGTGATCCTGCGCATCAAGGACGACTGTGTGCCCTTCGATCCTCACGAGCGCCTGGCGATAGCTTCGCCGGAAGACCCGGCGAAGAATGTGGGCATCCGGCTGGTGTTCCGGATCGCCCGGGACGTCCAGTACCAGAACATCCTGGGGCTGAACGTGCTGACGATCCGCATCGGCGGATAAGCGCAAAAGAAGAAAAGGCACGACCCGCAGGTCATGCCTTTTCTATAAAACGCGATAAACTTTTTACGACGCCCGCGGAAAAAACCGCGGGCGTTTTGTTTGTATTGCTGTTGCTTTACTGCTTCACCGGGTTGCGGCAGAAGGACGCGACCAGCAGCACGAGCCAGGAGACGACGCCGACGATGGCGAAGTAGGCCCAGACTGCCACGTCAGACCACTGACGCAGACCGCTGACCAGATAACCCAGAGCCTCGACCTCGACGATCAGGCTGTAGCCGACGGCGCCGAGCACCAGCACGGCGGCCACGGAGAGCAGGTAGGGATGCCAGGCCTGCGCGCCCAGCTTGCCGTAGGTGACCAGATACAGGACACCGGCGACGATGGCGATCACGTTCATGGTGACCACATAGTTCATCACGGGGCCGGACTTGAGGTACAGGATCAGGGCGACAAGCGCGGCGATCGTGCCGATGACGGCCAGAGTAAAGGAAACGGTTTTCTTCACGATGATCACCCCTTCTTGGATTTTTTCTTCGTGTCCACGATGTCGAGGACCACGAAGGCACAGGTCAGAACGCCGGTCACGATCTCAGCGGCGATGATGGCCTTCTGCCACCAGGTCAGCACGTAGTTGACGTGGGTGTTCTCGGTCACGCCGTTCATGGCGTTGGAGCGGGCGATGGAGTACAGGTAGGACTTCATTGCGAACTGCATGTGCTGCTGGAAGTCGGTATCCTTCAGGATCTTGGCCTTGCTCGCGTCCATGGAGCCGAACTTGCCGGCGGCGGTGGTGGTGTTGGTGGTCAGCATGCCGGAGGTGCCGGCGGCGATGCTGTTGAGCCAGCTCATGTAGTTGGGGGCGGCGGCCATGTCAGTGACGATCCAGCCCTTGTAGCCCCACTCGCGGCGGACGATCTGCTCCAGCAGACCCTTGTGGGCGCTGACATACACGGCGCCGGCGCGGTTGTAGGCGGTCATGACGCCCATGGCGGCGTTGGAGGAGAGCGGGCCCTCAAAGCAGCGCAGCTCGTTCTCGCGGGCGGCCTGCTCGGTCATGAAGGTGGAGGCGCCGGAGCGGTTGGTCTCCTGGTTGTTGAAGGCCAGGTGCTTGGGCTCGGTCATGAGGCCCTTCTCGGTGCCGCCGAGGCAGAACGCGGTGGCCATCAGGTTGGTGACCATGGGATCCTCGGAGTAGTACTCGTGGTTACGGGCGCAGTAGGGAACGCGGTGCAGGTTCACGCCGGGGGCCAGGGTGCCGGGGATGTTGGCCCAGAGGCTCTCCTCGCCGTACATTCTGCCCTCGCGGCGAACCAGCTCCTGGTTGAAGGTGGCGCCGACGACAGGCTCGGTCGGGAAGACGTTCATGGTGTAGCTCGCGCACTCATCGTTCTCGGTGACGTAGGTGGCTTCCTTGCTGTTGCCGCCGACCCACTTGATGAAGTAGGCCGCGACCTGGTCATTGGCAAAACCGGTGGGGCCGTCCTGGATGCCGTGGGGCTGGACGCCGACGGAGTCGATCTTGCTGATGCCGTTGCCGGCGTTCTCAATGTAGTTGATGGCCTCGTCCAGCGTAAGCTGCTCGACGAGCTGCTGCCACAGGGGATCGTCGTAATCGACGACGCCGACGTACTTGCCCTCTTCGTCGGTCTCGATGAGGCTGACGAGGGACAGGCCGCTGTCAACGCCCCACTTCACGCCGTCGCCGTTCTCGGTGAGGGAGGTGCGGGTGTTGGACAGGTCGATCATCATGTCGTCGGTGGGGGTGATCTCCATGACAGGAGTCCAGCCCTTGGACCAGTCGGAACGGGTGAAGTACTCGACGGTGCCGGGGATCAGCTTGTTGATGTCCATATCCTGCAGAGCGTTCTGCACGTTCTCGGAATAGGTCTCGATGTCACGGCTGCCGACGGAGACGGACTTGGCGCGGCTCGCGTCAAAGCTCTCGCCCTCGTTGATGACGACCAGGGCTTCCTGATCGGCGTTCTTGGCGCACAGGATGTTGTTGATGGCCTCATGGGCGCCGTTGCCGATGGCGAAGTAGTACTCGCCGGCATCCAGGACCCAGGCGCCTTCGGTGCCGTCGGCCTTGACGGCGGTCTCATCGTAGCTCGCGGCGTAGCGGGCGTCGAAGTTCACGGTAACGGTCTCGGAAGCGCCGGGCTCGAGAACCTTGGTCTTGCCGAAGCCGATGAGCTGCAGGGCGGCTTTCTCCAGCCCGCCCGCGGTGTACGGGGTCTGCACGTAGAGCTCGACCACGTCCTTGCCGGCCACATCGCCGGTGTTGGTGACCTTCACAACGGCCTTGCTCTCGCCGCCGATCTGGAAGT
>CAMOXI010000022.1 GCA_946628965.1 uncultured Clostridia bacterium
CCAGCATCACGTCGCTCTCGTTGATGGCGCCGACGGCGCTGTGGATGACCTTGACACGCACTTCGTCGTTGGAGATCTTCTCCAGAGAGGTCTTGACCGCCTCGGCGGAGCCCTGGACGTCAGCCTTGACGATCAGGTTCAGGGTCTTCATCTCGCCGGCCTGGATCTGGCTGAAGAGATCCTCCAGGCTGACCTTCTTGGTGCCGGGCATGGCGTTATTGGACTGGGCGATGCGGCGCTCCTCGGCAAGCTCTCTCGCCATGCGCTCGTCAGCCACGGCGTTGAACACGTCGCCGGCGGAGGGCACTTCGGACAGGCCGGAGATCTCTACCGGGGTGGAGGGGCCGGCTTCGGTGACGCGCTGACCCTTGTCGTTGATCATGGTGCGCACACGGCCCACAGCGGTGCCGGCAATGATGATGTCGCCGGTCTTGAGGGTGCCGTTCTGCACCAGGACAGTCATGATGGGGCCGCGGCCCTTGTCAAGCCGCGCCTCGATAACGGTGCCCTTGGCGGCGCGGTTGGGATTGGCCTTGAGCTCCTGCACTTCGGCGAGGACCACCAGGTTCTCCAGCAGGTTCTCGATGCCCATGCCGGTCTTGGCCGAGATGGGGCAGATGATGGTGTCGCCGCCCCACTCTTCGCTGACCAGATCGTACTCGGTCAGCTGCTGCTTGATGCGGTCGGGGTTGGCGCCTACGGTGTCCATCTTGTTGATGGCGACCACCACGGGGATGTTCGCGGCCTTGGCGTGGTTGATGCTCTCAACGGTCTGGGGCATGATGCCGTCGTCCGCCGCGACCACCAGGATCGCGATATCGGTGACCATGGCGCCGCGGGCGCGCATGGAGGTAAAGGCCTCGTGGCCCGGGGTGTCCAGGAAGGTGATGGGGCTGCCGTTGATCTCCACGGTGTAGGCGCCGATGTGCTGCGTGATGCCGCCGGCCTCGCCGGAGACCACGTTCGCGTGGCGGATGTAGTCGAGCAGGGAGGTCTTGCCGTGGTCGACGTGGCCCATGACCACCACGACGGGGGCGCGGGGCTTGAGGTCCTCGGCGGCGTCCTCGTGGTCGTCGATGAGGCGCTCTTCCACGGTGACGATGACTTCCTTCTCCACCTTGCAGCCCAGCTCCATGGCGACGATGGCTGCGGTGTCGTAGTCGATGATCTCGGACACGGAGGCAAAGACGCCCAGCTTCATCAGCTGCTTGATGACCTCGGAAGCGGTCTTCTTCATGCGGGTGGCCAGTTCGCCCACGGAGATCTCATCGGGGATCTCCACCTTGAGCTGCTGCTTGCGCGCGATCTCCAGCTGCAGCTTCTGCATCTTGTCGCGCTCTTCCTGACGGCGCTTGGAGGAGGGAGCCTGCTGGCGCTGCTTGTTCTTGCCGCCGATCTTCTCCTTCTTGCCGCCGGAGAAATTGTTATTGTTGCGATTGCCGCTGCCGCCCACGTTGCGGGAGCCGGCCAGATCTTCAAACTTCTCGTTGTACTTCTCGATGTTGACAGCCGCGCCGCCGCGGGTATCCACCACGCGCTTCTCGGCCACCTGGCGCGGCGTGTGGGGCTTGTTGGGCTTCTCCTGCTTCGGCTGCTGGGGCTGTGCCTGCTGCGCGGGCGCGGCGCTCTTCTGGCTCTGCTGGGCCTGGCCCTGATTCTGGGCAGGCTTCTGCTGGCCCTGCGCGCCCTTCTGGGGCTGCGCGGCGGGCTTTGCCTCAGGCTTCTTCTCCTCCACAGGCGCAGGGGCCGTGACCTTGAAGATCTCCTCCAGGCTCTCCACCTGGTTGTGCTGCGTCATATACTCGAAGATAACGTCCAGCTCATGATCCTCCAAGACCTGCGCGGTGCTTTTGGGAGGCGTGAGATAATCCGTGAGGATCTTCACAATATCCTTGGACGGGACATCGAAATCTTTCGCGACCTCACGAACTCTATACTTAATCAGGCTCATACGTTAGTCCTCCTTTTTCCGTTCCTCTTCATTCTCTCTTTGGCCGTTTCGCTCTTGCGCCGCTCGGCTTTGGAAAAGCGGCGTGCCACCTCTTCGGCGGCGTCGGCGTAGCGCTCCGGGTCCAGCTCCTGCAGGCGCTTGATGAGGGCGTTGGCGAAGCCCAGCTCCGTCACCGCCGCCATGGAGCAGCCGCCCAGACCCAGGGCGGAGCTCAACTCCTCCTTGCTGAAGGGCAGTTCCAGCAGCAGGCAGCTTCTGCCGCCCACAAAGCTTTCGGCCCGCTTTTTGGCGTTTTCCGACGCGTCCGACGCCAGCAGCAGGAGCTTTGCCTTCCCCGCCCGCACGGCCTCGCCGGCGTTGTTCTCGCCGACCTGCAGGGCGTTGGCGCGGCGCATCAGGCCGAGAAATTCCAGCGTCTTCTCTCTCATTCGCCACGCTCCATCTGCGCATCCAGCGCCTCATAGACTTCCTGCGGGATCTGGCAGGAGAAAGCCCGCTCCAGTGCCTTGGCTTTGACGGCCTTTTTCAGGCACCCGGCGTTGGGGCACACATAGGCGCCGCGGCCGTTTGCCTTGCCTTTGAAATCCAGGCTGATCTCCCCTTCCGGGGACTTTACGACCCGGATCAGTTCCTTCTTGGGTTTCATCTCGCGGCAGCCCAGGCACTGCCGCATGGGGATCTTCTTTTGCATGGGTCACCGCTCCTCTCCTCCAAACAACGCCGATGGGTCATGTGCCCGCGTGGGCGCGGTCACATCGACCGACGGCATTGTTTCTCGTCTCAAATCAAAGCCGGGCGGCTTTGATTTGTTTTATATGGTTTACGCTTCGCTCTCCGGTTTGATATCGATCTTGTAGCCGGTGAGCTTGGCGGCCAGGCGGGCGTTCTGGCCCTCCTTGCCGATGGCCAGGGACAGCTGACCGTCCGGCACGATGACGCGGCAGCTCTTGCCGTCCTCCAGCATGGTGACGCTCTTCACCTCGGAGGGGGACAGGGCCGCGGCGATGTACTCCTCGGGGCTCTCAGAGTATTTGACGATGTCGATCTTCTCGCCGCCCAGCTCATTGACGATGGTGGCCACGCGCCCGCCGCGGGGGCCGACGCAGGAGCCGATGGGATCCACGTTGGGATCGGAGGACCAGACCGCCATCTTGGTGCGGCTGCCGGCCTCGCGGGCGATGGACTTGATCTCCACGGTGCCGTCATAGATCTCGGGCACTTCCAGCTCGAAGAGGCGCTTCACCAGGCCGGGGTGGGTGCGTGAAATGAGCACCTGGGGGCCGCGGGTGGAGTTGCGCACCTCGACGACGTACACCTTGATGCGGTCGCCCTCGGTCAGGTTCTCGCCCTTGATGCACTCGTTGGGGGCGAGCATGGCCTCGGTAAACTCGCTGTTGGAGGAGATGCGGATGGACACGGCGCCGTTTCTCGGCTCGATATGGCTGACAACGCCGGTGAGGATCTCGTGCTCCTTGGAGGTGAACTCCTCATAGATGATGCCGCGCTCGGCCTCGCGGATGCCCTGGATGATGACCTGCTTGGCAGACTGGGCGGCGATGCGGCCGAACTTCTTGGTCTCCACGGGGATGGCGACCACGTCGCCGAGCTTGGCACGGCGGCTGACCTTCTTCGCGGCCTCCAGATTGATCTCATGGCTGGGGTCCTCGACCTCTTCCACCACAGTCTTCATCACGTTCATCTCGATGCGCTTCTTGTCCTCATCGAGAATGACCTCCACATTGTCCTCGCACTCGGGATTGTCGCGGCGGAAAGCCGTCAGCATGGCCTGACGGATCTTGTCGTACATATAGTTGCGGGGAATGCCCTTTTCTTTCTCGATATCCTCGATGGCTTCAAAAAATTCAGCGTTCATTGCTTCTCTCTCCTGTTTAAAATGCAACATGCAGATTGACCTTCGCAACCTGCGCTTTTTCAAAGGTCTGCGTCTCGTCGCCGACCGTAAGACTCACATTGCCCTCGGCATAGCCCGCCAGGGTGCCGACAAAGCTCTTTTTCCCGTTGAGCGGGCGGTAGAGCCGCACTTCGACTTCATGGCCCATGAACTGCTCGAAATCCGAGGGGCGCTTTAGCTCCCGCTCGGCCCCGGCGGAGCCCACCTCGAACACATAGCTCTCGGGGATGGGATCCTCCTCGTCCAGGATCGGATCCAGCCGGCGGCTGATGCGCTCGCAGTCGTCGATGCCGACGCCGCCGTCCTTGTCGATAAACACACGCAGGTACCAGGTGCCCGCCTCCCGGACGTACTCCACGTCCCACAGGCTGCAGCCCTCCTCTTCCACCACCGGGCGGACCAGGGCGGAGACCTTCTCGGTCAGCTTGCTCATCTTCTCACCTCAAACGCCCGATGCGGGCGGGATTGTTCACCAAAAAGGAGTGGGTCTTACAACCCACTCCATGGAATACGATTCTTACTGTGCAATCATACCACCGTATCTTGTATAATGCAAGCTTTTTTTGCGGCGGCGGCCGGAGATTTTGCGGTTTCGGCCCGGATTATTTCACCTGGCGGGGCCGCCAGGCTCAGCGGAGCTGCTTTTTCAGCTGCTCGTTCTGCTTCTTGAGTTCCTCGTTCTGCTTCTCCAGCTCGTCCAGCTTTTTATTCACCGGGGCAAGCTGCTTTTTGAGTTCTCTGGCCACGGCCGCGCGGTAGACGCGATTGTGCAGCCAGTTGCCGACGAGGGAAACGGCAACGCCGCCCGCGACGGCGACGGCCGCCAGGCGTTTGAGATTGGCCGCGTTCACGTTGCTGAGCACAAAGCGCAGCAGCTTCTGATCACCGGACTTATCCTTTGCAAGCAGCATGGGCAGCAGCTCCAGCGCCGTTTCGGCGGGTGCGGCCGCGGGGAGCTTTTTCGTTTTCTTTTTGGAGCGCATGTCGGGTTCCTCCTGTATCTCTGATTTGTACATATTATATTGAGATGCATTTGCCATCTGATGCTCATTATAATCTCTCCGCGCCGCAGGCGCAACAGGAAAGTTCACGCTTGCCAGAGCAGGTTCCTTGTCGTATACTATAAACTAATGAATACTGCAGAAGGGGGTAAGCGCTTGAACGAGACGCTGATCCGCACCGAACGCGTACTGGGCGCGGAGGCCATGGAAAAACTTGCGAAGGCCCGGGTGGCCATCTTCGGCCTCGGCGGCGTGGGCGGCTACGTGCTGGAGGCGCTGGCCCGCTCCGGCGTGGGGCAGCTGGATCTGATCGACAACGATACGGTAGCCCTTTCCAATCTGAACCGCCAGATCCTGGCGACGCTGGATACCGTGGGCATGGACAAGGTGGACGCCGCCGAAGCGCGCGTCAAAAGCATTAACCCCGGCTGCGTCGTTCGCAAATACAAGTGCTTCTATCTGCCGGAGACAAAAGAGCAGTTTGACTTCACGCAGTATGACTATGTGGTGGATGCCATTGACACCGTGGCAGGGAAACTGGCGCTGATCGAGCAGGCAAAGGCGGCCGGCACGCCGATCCTCTGCGCCATGGGCACCGGAAACAAGCGGGATCCTTCCCTGCTCCGCCTATGCGATCTGTATGAGACTGCGAACGATGCCCTTGCCCGGGTCATGCGGAAGGAGTGCCGCCGCCGCGGCATTGAGAAGCTCAGGGTGGTCTACTCCCCGGAGGAGCCGGACTGCCGCGGCCCGGAGATCTCGGAGCCGGATTCAAAGCGCCGCTCCATCCCCGGTTCCACCGCCTTTGTGCCGCCCGCCGCGGGGCTGCTGATCGCGTCGGAAGTCGTCCGGGCGCTAATTAGTTAACATAATTTGATTATCATAATGTTATTAACGTAATCTTGTTTCTGATAATTCAATTAACACATTTTAGTTAACATAATTTTTCGGAGGAACAGCAATGAACGAGTACGAAAGAGAACACAGCGCGCTGGTGCGCAAGGCCGGCGCGGAATGTGCCGTCCTGCTCAAAAGCAAGGGCGATTTCCCGCTCTCTGCCCCCTGCACCCTCGCCCTCTACGGCAGCGGCGCCCGCCAGACCATCAAGGGCGGCACCGGCTCCGGCGAGGTCAATTCCCGGTATTATGTAAACATTGAACAAGGCCTGGAGGACGCCGGCTTCACCGTCAGCACCAAGTTCTGGCTGGACAGCTATGACAGTGTCCGCAAAGAGGCGTACAAGGAGTATATCCGCGCCTGCAAGGCGGAGGCGAAGGCCCGTCACGTGGTCGCCGCGGTGGAGTTTATGGGCCGCGTGATGCCGGAGCCGGAGTACTGCATCCCCCTCAGAGGTGCGGGCGACACGGCGGTCTACGTCCTGGGCCGCATCTCCGGCGAGGGCTCCGACCGGCAGCCCGTCCCCGGTGATATTCTGCTCAGTGAGACGGAGATCCGCGACATTCTGCAGCTCAACGCCCAGTACGAGCACTTCATGCTGGTGCTGAACGTGGGCGGCGTGGTGGATCTGAGTCCGGTGCAGCAGGTCTCCAACATTCTCTATCTGAGCCAGCTGGGCGTGGAGACCGGCAGCGTGCTGGCGGATCTGCTGCTGGGCAGGGCCTACCCCTCCGGCAAGCTGACCACCACCTGGGCCTCCTGGGGCGACTACCAGAACATCGGCGGCTTCGGCGAGCGGGACGACACTCAGTACCGCGAGGGCGTCTATGTGGGCTACCGCTACTTTGACACTGCGGGCGTGAAGCCCCTCTATCCCTTCGGCTTCGGTCTGGGCTACACGGATTTCGAGATCAAGCTGGCCGATGCGAAGGCCGAGGGCGAGCGCATCACCCTGACCGCGACCGTCACCAACACCGGCAGCCGCCCCGGCAAGGAGGTCGTGCAGCTCTACGCCTCCGCGCCCACTGAGTGGATGGACAAGCCCTACCAGAGTCTGGCGGCCTTTGCCAAGACCTCGGAGCTGCAGCCCGGTGAGAGCGGCGATGTGAGCCTGTCCTTCGCCCTGCGGGAGCTGGCCAGCTTTGATGCTGGCCAGAAGGGCTGGCTGCTGGAGAAGGGCGACTATATCCTGCGCCTGGGCAACTCCTCGGCCGCCACGAAGCCGGTGGCCGTTGTGCGGCTGGACAAGGCCGTCTTCACCGAGAAAGTGCGCCACGCCATCGGCGCGCCTGAATTCAGCGACTGGGCGCCCGAGATGCCGAAGGCCAAGACGCCGCGCTTCTTGAAGGTGCTGCACGTCAAGGCGGACGATATTGAGACGAAGAAATACGACTACGACAGTGAGGACGAGGTGGATCCGCTGATCGCCGGTCTGAGCGACGAGGAAGCCGCGCTGCTGAACGTGGGCGGCTTTGATCCCAAGGCCGGCGCGCTGAGCGTGATCGGCAACGCCTCCCGCGCCGTGGCCGGCGCCGCGGGCGAGACCACCCGCGTTCTGGAAGCCAAGGGCATCCCCAGCCTGGTCATGGCCGACGGCCCTGCCGGCCTGCGCCTGAGCCGTCAGTATGTGGTGGATGAAAACGGTGCCCATGGCTTCGGCGACGGGACGCCTGAGAGCGTCATGGAATGGATGCCCGACATTGTGGTCCTCTTCATGAAGCTGACGGCCAAAAAGCCCAAGGCGGCGGGCGAGATCCATGAGCAGTACGCCACCGCCATCCCCATCGGCACCGCCATCGCCCAGAGCTGGAACGAGGCGCTGGCCGAGAGTCTCGGCGACCTGGTGGGCGACGAGATGGAGCGCTTTGGCGTGCATCTGTGGCTGGCCCCGGCGCTGAACATCCACCGCGACATCCGCTGCGGCCGCAACTTTGAGTACTTCTCCGAGGATCCGCTGATTTCCGGCAAGTTCGCCGCCGCCATCACCCGCGGCGTGCAGAAGCACCCCCGCTGCGGCACCACGATCAAGCACTACGCCGCCAACAACCAGGAGACCAACCGCTATGCCAGCAACAGCCAGATGAGCGAGCGTGCCCTGCGCGAGATCTACCTGCGCGGCTTCGGCATCTGCGTGCGGGAGAGCCAGCCCCACGCACTGATGACCTCCTACAATCTCTTAAACGGCACCCACACCTCCGAGCGCCGCGGCATTCTGGACCGTGTGCTGCGCCGGGAGTTCGGCTACGAGGGCATCGTGATGACCGACTGGGTCATCGCGGCCATGAGCTCCAAAGGCGGCAAGCACGGCTTCCCCAATCCCGCTCTGGTGGCCGCCGCGGGCAACGACCTCTTCATGCCCGGCGGCAAGAAGGATCTGCAGGCCATCCTGAAAGGCCTGAAGGGCCGGAGGCTCAGCCGGCATCAGCTGGACGTCAACGCCACCCGCGTCTACCGTATGGCGAAAAAACTGGTAAAATAAAAACCTCATATAACAGGAAAGCCGCTCCCGAAGGGGAGCGGCTTTCCTGTTATTCTTTTATTTCGCATATTCCATGTAATGCCTGGCGGTCTCCCGCAGGCCGCGCTCCAGCAGGGTCTCATACATGCAGGCGCGGATCTCGTCGGTGGTGATGATGTTGTTTCCCGCCGTCAGTTTGGCGAAAACCCTGTCGGCGATGCGCGCCGCCTGGGTCTCGGTCAGCTCCTCGGTCGGTACCTCCGCGTTCGCGCGCAGGATACTGCGGACCAGCTTTTCGTCATCATAAACTGTGATGTTTCCGTTCTTCTTGGTGATTTTCATGCAAAGCCCTCCCCTGACAATGTAGTGAACCGTCATGATCTGACTCTGTTGTTATTGTATCACAGTTTGCCGCCGGATGCACCCCCGTTTTACAGGAATCGCGGAAAAGATTATCGTCTTGGCCTGCCTCAGGCGGAGTAGCTGCTGAGGATGTCGCTTGCGGTCTGCCAGGCGCTGCTGTCCGACGTGGGGTAATAAAACTCGAACACATAGAGCGCGTCCGCGGTGCGATAGGCCTCTACGATCAGATAGTAGGAATCCCGGTAGCCGTAGTGGCTGCTCACCCAGAAGCCGTCCTTGCTGATCCCGCTGTCCGTGACGCCGCTGCTGAGCGTTGCCAGCAGGTTATCGTACACGCCCTGCGTCAGGTCCCGGCTGCTCTGCGGGTAGCGGCTGAAGGTGATTTCCGAGAGCGTGAGGCTGTAATCGCGGGCGGCGTCATAATAGAAGGTGTTGACCATGCCGCCCCTGTCGGCGCTGCTGCTGTCCGTCCGGGAAAAGGCAGCGGGGATCGTTACCGTGGCGCCGTTGGCAAAGCGAAAGAGCGTGCCGGTATTCACCACCGTTTTCCCGCCGGGCGCGGTGGGTGCGGGGGAAGACGCTTCGCCGATCACGGTGAAGAATTTCTTGCCGTTCCAGCCCACGCGCCCGTCATCGGTGGAGAAGAAGTAATAGCCGGATTTCAGGGCCAGGATGGTGACCTGCGTGCCGTTCTTCACAGTGCCCAGATTGCCGTTGCCCTTTTTGGGGATCGGCATGAAATAGATGCTGCCGTTGGGCTTGCTGGCCTTGACCTGTGCGATCAGCGGGGTTTTCAGATAGTACCGGTCGGCGGGATACTCCAGGGCCACGCCAGTGGTGGATACGGTGGAATAGCGGCTGTCGGCCATGGCCGTCACCGGCAGGCACACAAGCAGCAGCACGGCGCACAGCAGCAGACACAAACTCTTTTTCATCGGAAAAACCTCCTCATTTTTCATACGCTTTTTTCTTATCTGAAAAGCATGACGTAAGCCGTGTGTTCTATGTTCCCATGTTTTTGCCTGCGGCCGCCGTGAATCTGATTTCGTATCAAGAAGGGGGCGGCAGAATCTGTTCCTATGCCTTGCTTTCGGGGCAGTTTTATTGTATAAATATATAGTATAATGAGAAGGTATGCAGCCAGCCCGTCTATTCAGCTGCCCCGCGGCGCATCATCCTTCCTTTGGAAATCAGTCAGGAGAAAGATCATGAAGCAGAGTTTTGATCCCAAACAGGTGGAATCCTTGCTGGCGCAGGATCCCGCGCTGCAGGAGCGGCTGGAGCGCTCGCTTGCACGGCTGGCGGCACGCCCCGGCGCCGAAATCGACGAGGCGATGCTGCAGCAGGCCATGCAGGAGGCGGGTATTGCCGCGCCGCAGGAAGGGCTTCGTGCCATGGACGACGACGCGCTGGAGAGCGTGGCCGGCGGCCGCATCCTCTTCGGGGAAGACGGCGTCAACCGGAACTCCTGGTTTGTGTCCCTGCTGTCCATGCTGCTTGCCCAGGACGAGGGGCGCCCCGCCTCCGCCGGGCAGGCCACCCCTTCGCGGGAGATCCGCATTGATGGGAAGACTTACCGCGTGGTACGCGTTGGCATCCCCGGCAGCTATAAATACATGCTGGAGGAACTGGCCTGAGCCATCCGTCCTGAAGAAACGACAGAAAGGGCGTGAAAGCACATGCCTGAAAAAAGCATACGGGAAATGTCGGTCGTGGAGCGCAGGCACTATTCGCTCCAGGCCCGCGTCTTCCGGGCGACCCTGGCGGGCTCCCTTGTTCTGGGGCTGATCGCCCTGCTGATCGGCCTGGGGCTCTATACCACGGCGCTCATCAACCAGTACACCTCAGAGGCCTTTCTCCAGTCGAAAAACGCGGCCTCGATCCTCAAGCGGGTCGTGAATGTGGAGCCGCTGGCGGACTTTGTCATGAGCACCTATGGGGGACTGAGCGAGGAGGAGCGGGCGGAACCGGACGACGGCGAATACTGCGCGCACTTCGGCTCTCTCCAGGACAGTGCGGACTTTCAGTCAGTTCTCGGCATCCTGCGCGATTTTCGCGAAACCAGCGACGTGAGCGACATCTACATGGCCATGTATACATTGGAACCCTCGCGCCTGGTTTACATCGCGGATCCCGACGAGGATCCTTCGACGACCTTTGCCCCCGGCCAGTGGGAGACGGTGGAAGAAAAAGAGAGCCGGCGCTTTCTCGAGCAGGAGTGGGACAAGGCGGAAATGCTCAGCGATGTGAGTATGACCAAGCGATACGGCTGGATCTGCACGGCCGGCGTCCCGGTCTTCAACGACGAGGGGGAAGTGATCGCCTTCGTGCTGGCGGACATCACGCTCAACGAAGTGGCCAAGGGCATGCGCCTCTTCCTCTTCCAGTACATCCTCGCCATGCTGATCGCGGTCAACGCGGTGGGTCTGCTGCTCTCCCGGCGGATGCGCAAAACGCTGGTGGATCCCATCAACGATATCGCCGAGACCGCCCAGGACTACGTGCGCGACAAGCGCGCAGGCGTCAAGGTGACCGACCACTTCTCCATGCTCAATATCCGCACCGGCGATGAGATCGAGAATCTGAGCCTGGTCATGGCGGATATGGAGCGGGATCTCTCGGAATACGAGGAAAACCTGACCACGGCCGTCAAGGATCAGGAGCGCATCCACACCGAGCTGTCCCTGGCGAAGCGCATCCAGGCGGCCATGTTGCCCAGCGTTTTCCCAGCCTTCCCCGACCGGCGTGACTTTGATATCTACGCCAGCATGGCCCCGGCCAAGGAGGTCGGCGGCGACTTCTATGACTTTTACCTGATCGATGAGGACCATCTGGCCATGGCGATGGCGGACGTGTCCGGCAAGGGGATCCCGGCGGCGCTGTTCATGGTCATCGCCAAGGCCCTGATGAAAAACCACGCCGTGGCCGGGATTGGCCCGAAGGAGCTGCTGGAAAAGCTCAACCGGCAGATCTGCTCCAACAATCCCGAGGAGATGTTCGTCACCGTCTGGTTCGGCATCCTGGATCTGCGCAGCGGCACGCTGACCGCCGCCAACGCGGGGCACGAGTACCCGTTCCTGCGGCAGCCTGGCGGCGCCTTTGAGGTGATCAAGGACAAGCACGGCTTCGTCCTCGGCGGCATGGATGAGGTCTCCTATCAGGAGTACACCCTGCAGCTGCAGCCCGGCGCACGCCTCTTCCTCTATACCGACGGCGTGCCCGAGGCCACCAGCGCCTCTCAGGAGCTCTTCGGCATGGACCGCATGGCCGCCGTCCTGAACGAGGTCTGCGACCGGAGCCCGCAGGAGATCCTGAGCCGGGTCCACAGCGCGGTCGATCTCTTCGTCGGCTCGGCCCCGCAGTTTGACGATCTGACCATGCTCTGCCTGGAGTACCGCGGTCCGGAGACGGGCAAGGACTAAAAACACCCCTGTATATTCACAGCCGGGACCTGCCTGTTCGGCCTTCCCGGCTTTTCAAAAGGTCGTGATGATTTGAAGCTGGATACGAGAGACAAAAAACCGAAGCTCTACAGTCTGGCGATCCTGTCGGCGGCGGCCGTGCTGGCGCTGGCGGGGCTTGCCTTCAACGGCAGCGGGGCGCTGCTCGGCTGGGGCAACCTGGTGCTGGCGCTCTATTTCGGCGCGATGGTCGCCCTGCTGATCGACGCTTTCTTCAAGCAGATCCAGTATAACCTCTATTCGTACAACACCATTCTGTACGCGGGTTTCGCCCTCTTTGCGCTCTTCCTCTTCGCCACCCACGGCTATGCCGCCTGGGAGAGCTTCCGCCATCCGGAGGACTATCAGGCGCTGCAGATGCTCTTTACGCTGCTGCACTCGGCGAAGAACTACATGTTCCTCACCTCCCCCTTTCTGATCCTGTTCTCCGTCGCGCTGCTGATCTCAAACCTCTCTCTGATCCGCCACGAGGGCCGGCGTTTTGTCAACATCCTCGGCATCCTGCTGTCCCTGCTGCTGGTGGGCGGGGAGCTGGTGATCGCAGTGCTGGACGTGATCAGCGCCTTCTCCACCCGCGCCGTGCTGGCGCGGAACCTGATCGTGAACCTGATGGCCGCCTTCTACCTGTACTTTGAGTGCATGATCGTCGGCGCGATCACGGCGGATATCATCGCCGCGCGCTACGTGCCCGAGAAGGACAAGGACTTTTTGATCGTCCTGGGCTGCGGCCTCAAAAAGGACGGAACGCCCACGCCGCTTCTGAAGGGGCGGCTGGATCTGGCTCTCCGTTTTGACAAGGAGCAGCAGGAGCAGACCGGGCGGCAGGCCATGTTCGTGGTCTCCGGCGGACAGGGGCCGGACGAAGCGCAGTCCGAGGCCGCCTCCATGCGGGACTATCTGCTGAGCCAGGGCGTGGAGGAGAGCCGGATCCTGGTGGAGGATCAGTCCTCTGACACGGCGGAGAACATGAAGTTCTCCAAGGAGAAGATCGACGCCGTGAACCCCGCCGGCAAGGTCGCCTTCTTCACCACCAACTACCATGTGTTCCGCTCCGGCCTCAAGGCCCGGCGGGTGAAGATGCGGGCCGTGGGCATGGGCGCGCCGACCAAGTGGTATTTCTGGCCCAACGCCGCCGTGCGCGAGTTCGTGGGTCTGCTGACCGAGCACCGCCTCAAGCAGGGGCTGATGCTCGCGCTGCTCGCGGTGGTCTACGGCGTTCTGACCGTGATGGCCTATCTGTAAGAATGAATGGGCGCGCTCCGGGATCACACTCCGGGACGCGCCCTTTTCGCGGCCAATCCCACGCTTTTTGCGGCATACTTGCAATAAAAGGCCGTTTATGCTATACTTTGCTTTGTATCTTTGCAAGCTTTGGAGGTGGATTCCTCTTGTACCGTAAACGTGTGACCTGGATCCTGCTCATGGCGGTGCTGGTCCTGGTGCTCTATACCGTGGTCCGCTCCCGTGCCGAAAACCGGACGGACGTGATCCTGGGCGGCGCCGAGGGCGGCATCATCAGCAGCGACAGCGTCAATTTCACCGCCATCAACGCCACGCCCGCGCCGGAGCCCACCGAGGACATCTGGCCGGATATCGATATCACCCTGTCCCAGTATTCCCTCATCAACTCCGATCCCTCCCATCTGCTCTCCTCCAGCTACACGCCGGACGTGAGCGAGATTCAGGGGACGCAGTATCACATGATGTTTGACTCCGCGGCGCTGCCGCACCTGGAGGAGATGCTGCAGGACCTGCGCGACAACGGCTTCGGCGTTTACATCGGCAGCGCGTACCGCTCCTACTCCTACCAGAAGCAGCTCTTTGACGGCATGGCCTACAGCCTCGCGGTCAACATGGGGCTGGAGGGCAAGGAGATCTGGCTGCTGCCGGAGTATCAGCAGGCTGTGGAAAAGGCCAAAAAGATCACGATGGAGCCCGGCTCCTCCGAGCATCAGCTGGGGCTTGCCGTGGACCTCTACGACCGGCACTACAATTCCCCCCTGGTCTACGAAAACATGAACCAGGAGTTCTATGAGTATCTGGATTCCATCTGCGCCAAGTACGGCTTCATCAAGCGCTATCCCACCCGCAAGCTCCTGCTGACCGGCTGGGACGAGCCCTGGCATTACCGCTATGTGGGCGTGGAGGCCGCGACCTTCATCATGGAGCAGGGCATCTGCTACGAGGAGTTTTACAAGCACTACAACCCGGATTTCCAATATTAGTATTCGGAGAAAGCCAGAACCGACAGCAAAACCGCCGCACAGATGTGCGGCGGTTTTGCTATACTATGAAGTTTACACCAGCTTGTTGTGCAGCGTGCCGATGCCCTCGATCTCCACGTCCACCGTGTCGCCGGCCTTGAGCCAGGGGTACTTGCTGTGCCCGCCCTCCAGCGCGACGCCGCTGGGCGTGCCGGTGAAGATCAGGTCGCCCGACTGCAGGCGCATGTAATGGGAGGCGTAGCTGACGATCTTGGCGCAGTGGAAGATCATGTCGGTGATGTCGCCGTTCTGGCGCAGCTCGCCGTTTACATAACTCTTGATCGCATGGGGCTGCTCCGGGTCAAACTCATCCGCCGTGACCACGAAGGGGCCGCAGGGGCCGAAGCCCGGCATGGTCTTGCCGATGAGCCACTGGGTGGTGCGCTTCTGCGCGTCGCGGCAGCTCAGGTCGTTGCCGGTGGAGTAGCCAAAGATATAGTCCCCGGCCTCTTCCTCGCTGACGCCCCAGGCCTCTTTGCCGATGACGATCACCAGCTCCGCCTCGTAGTCGTAGCTGTCCTCCCAGGCGGGAAGCGCGATCTCGGCGCCCTCGGGGGCCAGCGCGTCGGGGAATTTACAGAACAGGGACGGCACCGGCGAGATGGGAAGCCCCGCCTTGGCTGCGTGCTCCCTGTAGTTGAGACCCACGCAGATGAGCTTGCCCGCCTCATCCACAATATTGTCATATGCCGGATTCTCCACCACGGGGGCCATGTTTTCCGCCGCGAGAGCCTCCAGCTCCTCCCGGTCGGCCCCGGCGATGACGGCGCTCATGCTCAGCCCGGCGGCAGATGCGTCGATCACGCCGCGATCGGTCACGATTCCAAGACGGCGCTTGCCGTCGATCAGCAGATTACAAAGTTTCATGGGATACCTCCTCGTTCTTTCTGGAGTCAGTATACCCCTTTCCAGCGCTGAATGCAATTGCCGATCTCGCCCCAGAGCTCCACAATTTTGAAGCGCAGCTCGTAGCCCTCCTCCTCGCAGACGATGCCGTAGTCCTCCCGGCTCATCACGCTCTGCAGCTTCTCCCCTTCCACCGCCTGCAGGCACAGCGGCGGAAACACGATGCACCACCAGTTATGACCCTCGCCCGCGCCAAGCACCACACGCAGGGACTCGTATTCCCCCGCGGGCAGCGTAAAGCCCTCATACTGCCGCAACGGGTAGCGCTCGCGCCCCAGTGTGACCCGGACGCTGCGCCCTTCCGCGGCGTCCTCCGCCGCCCGGCGGACGCCCTCCAAATCCGCGCTCAGGGTTTCGATGGCGGCAGCCCGGTCTTCCGCGCTTTTCAGCTTTGGCCCGAGATAGGCGAGCACCGCGTCCCGGACGCGCAGTTTGAGCGCCTGCTCCTCCGGCGCGTCAGAGGCCGCGATCACGTGCAGCCGCACCAGATCCGCACTGATAGCGGTCTGTCTCCCCTGCGCCCAGGCGCAGAGCAGCAGTGTCAAGCACAGCGCCAGCAGCGCCGCCATCTCCCAGATTTTGAAATGCGTATTCATAAAAACACCGTCCATACTTTCCTTATGTACAGGGAAAATATGGACGGACTTTTCACATTTTATACGGAAGACTGTGAAGTTTTGCTGCTGATCACTGGCCACTGACAACTGGCCACTAATCACTCACAAGCCTGCCCACCGGCTCGGCCACGCAGGCGAATTTGTACTCCTGCCGGAGTTCCGCCGCGGCGCTCCGGGCCGCCGTATCCTCGCTGTAAATGCCGAAGACCGCGGAGCCTGTACCGGTCATGATGGCGCCGAGGGCGCCGTGATCCAGCATCCTGCTCTTGATCTCCGCCACGGTGCGCATGCGGCGGTCGCCCACGTCCTCAAAGACATTGTACATCCGGCGGCAGACCGCACGCAGATCGCCCTGCTCCAAAGCCTCCAGGATGCCGGCCGTGTCCGGGTGATGGCGCACAGGCGCGCTGTCCAGCTTCTTGAAAAGCTCCGGCGTGGAGATGGAGAACTCCGGCTTGCACACGACGATCCTGCAGTCCGGCAGCGGGGGCAGCGCCTGCAGGATCTCGCCCCGGCCTCTGGCCAGGGCCGTGCCGCCCGCCACGCAGAAGGCCACGTCCGAACCCACCTGCTCGGCCAGCTTCTCCAGCTCGCTGCATGAAAAGCGCCCGCCGTACATCCGGTTCAGCGCCCGCAGCACCGCCGCCGCGTCCGAGGAGCCGCCGGCCATGCCCGCGCCCACCGGGATCTTCTTGTGCAGGTCGAGGAGCAGGCCCTGCCCGCTCTCCCCGGCAGCCTCCAGGAATACCCTTGCCGCCTTGACAGCCAGGTTCCGCTCATCCGAGGGGATGAAGCGCAGATTGCTCCGTGCCCGGAGCCGGCCGTCCTCCGTGGTGCTGATCGTCAGCTCATCGCAGAGGGAGATGCTCTGCATGACCATGTTCATCTCATGATAGCCGTCCGCCCGCCGGGCTCCCACATCCAGGGAGATATTCAGCTTGGCATAGGCCTTTTCCCGTATTTCCATCGTTACCTCTTTTGATTATCGTTTCACCCGAACAAATAGACTCTCAGCTCATAGGGCCGGGTGGTGAAGCCGTTGGCGATCACAAAATTCATATCGTAGTTGGAAAGGACGCAGTCCCCTTCCGCGAGATGGATGCCCTCCGGCGCCTCGAAACGCACCTGCTCATCCGTAAAGGAGCAGACCACCAGCAGCTTCTGACCGCGGTAATTGCGCTCGTACACATAGAGCTTTTTATCCTCGGGCCGGTGCTCCCGATAATCGCCCCAGAGGGCCACCGGCGTCTCCTTCCGGAAGCGCAGGAGCCTGCGGTAGAAGTTCAGAAGGGAGTTCGGGTCCTCCTCCTGGACAGCCACGTTGATCTCCTTATAATTATCGTTGACGTAGAACCAGGGCACGGCCGTAGAGAAGCCGGCGTACTGCTCTCCGGACCACTGCATGGGCGTGCGGGCGCTGTCGCGGCAGCCCTCCTGCACCATGCGCAGCACATGCCTGCGCGGCAGGAATTTGGAGGCAATGCGGGCAGAGTTGTGGGTCATCACGTCCTCATAGAGGTTCACGCTCTCCAGCCGCAGATTGGTCATCCCGATCTCCTGCCCCTGGTAGATGAAGGGCGTGCCGCGCTGCAGCATGTACATGGCGGCCAGCATCTTGCCGCTCTCGTCATGGTAGCGCTCGCTGCCGTAGCGGCTGATGATGCGGGGATGGTCGTGGTTCTCAATGTAGAGCGCGTTCCAGGCCTTGCCCTCCAGCTTCGTCTGCCAGTCCGTGAAGGCGCGCTTCATCTTCCGCAGGTTGAAGGGCATGCGGATCATGTCGGTCATGAAGCAGTCGGCCTCCATGTGGGAGAAGGAGATCATCTCGTCCAGCACCTGATCCGGCCCCTCGGTCACATAGCGCAGGGCGATGTCCGCATTGGTCAGCGGGCTCTCGCCCACGGTGAAGCAGTCATAGAAATCCAGCACGTCCCGCTTGAATTCCTTCAGGTAATCCAGTACCTCGGGCCGGTTGGAGAAGTGCTTCATGCCGTTGGCCACCGGCAGCGGCGGATAGCTGCTGGGCAGGCCGGGCGTCTTGGAGATGAAAGTGATCACGTCTTCCCGGAAGCCGTCCACCCCCATGTCCAGCCAGAAGCGCATGATCTTCTTTACCTCTTCGCGCACTTTGGGATTGTCCATGTTCAGATCCGGCTGCTTGCGGGCGAAAACATGGAGATAATACTCGTCCAGCCCCTCGTCATATTCCCAGGCGCCGCCCTCGAACACCGAGGTCCAGTTATTGGGAGGCAGGCGCTTGCCGTTTACCGTGCGGCCCTTGCGCCAATAATAATAGTCGTGATAGGGGTTGTCCTTCCCCTTCTTGCTCTCGAGAAACCAGCGGTGCTCGTCCGAGGTGTGGTTCACCACCAGATCCATGAAGACCCGCATGCCCCGCTCGTGGGCGCCGTCCAGCACCTGGCGGAAGACCTCCAGGTTGCCGTAGTCCGGATGGATGTCCATATAATCGGAGATGTCATAGCCGAAATCCGCGTTGGGCGAGGGATAGAGCGGCGAGAACCAGATCGCGTCCACACCCAGGCTCCGGATATAGTCCAGCTTGCCCAGCACGCCCCAGAGATCGCCGATCCCGTCGCCGTTTCCGTCGCAGAAGCTGCGCGGCCAGATCTGATAGACCGCCATTTCCTTGTACCACTGACTGTTCGCCATATATTGCGCCCCCTTTGTGCAGCGGGATTCACTTCTTATAATCACCATGATATTATATAGTATCACATCTCCGGGGCTTCTTGCAATTCCCCACTTGCATTATTTCTCTAACGTGCTATAATCAGCGTCCGCGGAGAGAGATTTCTGTTATTTTCCCCTCGCCCGCCTATTTTTCCAGTCAAAATGCCCGGAAAAATTCCGACAAAATTCCAAAAAGTTTTCAAAAGTTGACAAATTGGTAAAAAAGTGATATAGTGTGTTCCAATATCTTGGAAAGGATATGCCCCATGAACAAGAAGATCCTTTCAGCGGCAGTGTTTCTGCTTCTGCTGCTGAGTATGGTCCCCGCCGCTTATGCGGACGTGACCTACCCGGATCCCGCGCCGCTGGAGGTTGGGCAGACACTCAACCATCTGGCCGCGAGCGTGGAGCCGGGCAGTTCTGTCAGCGTGTCCGCGGGCGCTCTGCCCCCCGGCGTGGACCTGTATCTTGACGATAAAGCCGATACCACGGATGTGTATCTGCGCGGCATCCCCACAGTTCCCGGCTATTATGACGCGGTTGTGGACGTCAATGCCCAGTCCAGCTTCATGTGCTCCGTGGATGTGGAGCCGGCGCAGCCCCATCTGATCGTCGGCCCGGGCGTCAACTGCTTTCTCAACGAAGTCGTGCACATCAGCGTCACCGCCTCCGTCTCCGACGGCGGGCAGCTGAGCTATCAGTGGTACGCCAGCGACGGCAGCTCCCAGTCCAGCCTCATCGCGGGCGCGGTGGAGCCCATCTACCAGCCTGGCACCGACTACGTGGGCACCACGTATTATTACTGCGTGGTCACCAACCACAACAACGGCCTGGAGGTCTCCGTGGTCTCCCCCTCGATCCTCGTCACCGTGAGCGAGGTGCGCGTGAGCAGCATCGCGGTATCCTCCCTCCCCTATAAAACCGATTATCAACTGGGCGACGCGCTGAATGCCGAGGGTCTGCAGCTGCTGGTCACCTACTCCAACGGCACCTCGCAGCTCATCTCCTCCGGCTATCAGATCTACCCCACCCTGCTGGACGTCTCCGGCACGCAGACCATTGAGGTCAGCTATTTCAATCAGAATTGCAGCTTCACCGTAAACGTCCGGGAAATGCGGGAAGTCATCGACGGCATCGGCGTGCTGACGCTGCCGAACCGCACGGCCTATACCGTGGGCGAGGTGCTGGATCCCACCGGGCTCAGCATCCGCGTCTACACCGGGGCGGGCTTCCGGGATGTGAGCGAGGGGCTTGTATGCTCCCCGACGCTGCTGAACCAGGAGGGCAGTCAGCTGATCACCGTGAACTATGAGGGCAAAACCTGCACCTTCACGGTCACCGTGGAGAGCGAGGAAGTGCCCAGCTATCTCTCCCTCTACCGCCTGCCGGATAAGCTCAATTACGCTGTGGGCGATACGCTGGACGCCAGCGGCCTGGTGCTGTACTTCATCTCCAGCAAGAATAACGCCGTGGAAGTCAGCGATGGCTACACTCTCAGCCCCACAAAGCTGGAGCGCGAGGGCCAGCAGGAGATCACCGTCACCTACGGCGGGATGAGCTGCAGCTTCAAGGTGAACGTCACCGCCGCGCAGCCGAGCCCCTCTCCCTCTTCTTCCCCGGTGCCCACCACCGTACCCACCGCCGTTCAGCCGACGGCGGAGCCCACCGCCTTCCCCGCCGTCCCGACGCACACCCCGGTGCCGAGCCGTACCGTCGGCAGCGGCAAGAGCTTTGTGGGCGTGATCGCAGGCGCTTCCGTCATTGCGCTTGTGGTGCTTGGCGCCTATGTGTTCATCATGAACCGGGGTGGCTTTGACGTGCTGGAAGATAAGCTGGAGAAGCTCTTCCGCCGCAATCGCAGAAAGTAAAACAAACGATAAACAGCAGAAGCGCCGCCCGAAAGGGCGGCGCTTCTGCTGTCTGTTAAAAGATGTCTGTTTAAAAGTTTTCGTCGAATTTGTAGGTGATGTCCTGCTCGAAGCTCAGGCGCTCCTCCCTGCCCTGGCTCAGACGCAGCAGGGCCGGCACATGGTACAGCAGCACGATGCCGGAGCAGAAGATGCTCAGCAGCATGCACAGCCTGTCGTCCACCACCAGCAGCGCCGTGACGATCGCGATGACCGCTCCGGCGATGGCGCCCAGGGACAGATAGCGGGTGAACCAGATCACGACCAGCATGACCACCGCAGCCGAAGCGCCGAGGGAAATGTCCACGCTCAGCGCCGCGATCACCATGGCCACGCAGCCGTGGTGCGTACCCTTCAGGCCGTTGAAGACAGGCCAGAGCCGCCCCATCAGCATGCAGAAGCCGCCGAAGGCCGCGCCGACCGCGCCGTGGCCCTTGATGGCCAGCAGCCCCACGCCAAGCAGGATCGGGATCAGGTCCTTGACCGCCTCGGTCAGCAGCAGCTTCCCGAAGCCCCACCAGCCGTAGAGGCGGCGGAAGTTGGAGATCCAGATATTGCCCCGGCCAAGGCGGCGCAGGTTTTTGTGAAACACGAAGCGGGAGGCGACGCGCAGCGTGCTGACACTGCCCGTGATGTAGCCCACAAAGGCGACGATCAGCAGCAGCAAGAAGTAGACGATCATTCCTTATCCCCCTTCTGGCGGATCACGATGCGCACGGGCGTGCCCTCCAGGCCGAAGACCGCGCGGATCTGGTTTTCGATGTAACGCTGATAGGAGAAGTGGAACAGCTCCCGGCTGTTGCAGAAGATGACGAAGTTGGGCGGTTTGATGCCAGTCTGGGTCATGTAATAGATCTTCAGGCGGCGGCCCTTGTCCGTGGGCGGCTGCACACGCGCCTGGGCGTCGGCCAGCACGTTATTCAGCATGCCGGTGGTGATGCGCATGTTGGACTGGTCGTTGACGAAGTTGATGAGCTCAAAGATGCGGTCCGTGCGCTGGCCGGTCAGGGCGGAGATGAAGAGGATGGGGGCGTAGCTCATGAAGCTCAGGTCCCGCATGATGTCCTTGCGCATCTTCTCCATGGTGCCGGTCTCTTTTTCCACCAGGTCCCATTTGTTGACGACGATGATGCTGGCCTTGCCCGCCTCATGGGCAAGTCCCGCGATCTTCGTGTCCTGATCGGTGACGCCGTCACGGGCGTCGATCATGATGAGGCAGACATCCGCCCGCTCGATGGCGAGCTGCGCACGCATGACGGAGAACTTCTCCACCCGCTCGTCCACCTTGGACTTGCGGCGGATGCCGGCGGTGTCGATGAAGAGGTACTTGCCGTATTCGTTCTCAAACGAGGAGTCCACCGCGTCGCGGGTGGTGCCCGCCACGTCGGAGACGATGACGCGGTTCTGGCCGAGGATGTGGTTCGTCAGGGAGGACTTGCCCACATTGGGCTTTCCGATGATGGCGACCTTGATGCGGTCTTCCTCTTCCTCTTCCTCGTCCGTCTCCGGGAAGTACTTCAGGCACTCGTCCAGCAGGTCGCCGGTGCCGTGGCCGTGCACGGCGGAGACGGGGATCGGGTCGCCGAGGCCCAGGGAGTAAAACTCATAGACACCGGGGTCGGTGGCGCCGGTGGAGTCGGCCTTGTTAACGGCCAGCACCACGGGCTTCTTCGAGCGCAGCAGCATATTGGCCACGTCCTTGTCCGCGGCGGTGACGCCGGTGCGCAGGTCGGTGACCAGGACGATGACGGTGGCCGCGTCGATGGCGATCTGCGCCTGCTCGCGCATGAAGAGCAGGATCTCGCTGTCGGTGCTCGGCTCGATGCCGCCGGTGTCCACCATATCAAATTTGCGCCCGCACCACTCGCACTCGGCATAGAGGCGGTCGCGGGTGACGCCCGGGGTGTCCTCCACAATGGAGAGGCGCTGCCCCACCAGGCGGTTAAACAGCATGGATTTTCCTACATTGGGTCGGCCGACGATGGCGACCAGGGGTCTGGACATGGTTATTCCTCCTTCTTTAGGAGACAGTGATCAGTGGCCGGTGGCCAGTGGTCAGTGATTGTTTCTTTCGTCTGTAACGATATGGCGGATGCCGGGTGTGGGATGAGCCGCTTCAGTGCGGAAAAAGGTCGGATACATCTTCTGCGGGCTGTCAAAGGGCACCCACTCCAGATGCTCCGCGCAGCCCTCTTCCGTAAAGCTGCCGGAGACGGGCTCGAAGTCCGCCGGCGTTTTCATGTAGAAATAGAAGGCGATTTCGTAGATGGGCCTGCCCCACTTGGAGGGGGAATCGCAGAGGAAGAAATCCTCATGGATGAAGCCCAGCCGGTCGATCTCCAGCTCCCGGCCGGTCTCTTCCAGCACTTCCCGGCGCACGGCCTGCTCGGCGCTCTCGCCGAACTGGATGCGCCCGCCCACGGAGTAGTAATAGTCAAAGTCCCGGCTGCCCACCATCAGGAGCTTTTTGTCTTTTATGATGATCGCGCCGACGCGCACGTTCACATAGCCGTCTGCCGCCGGCAGCGTAAGATCCTGTGTCATTTTCTCAATTCTGATTGTACTGGTAGTACTCTGTCTTCTCGCCCCGCTCCGGGAGCTTCACCTCCGGCAGCTGCTCGCCGGAGATCGCGTCCCAGAGGGCAAAGCCGTCGGACTCGGTGGGATAGATGGGAAGCCCCAGGGCGGCGCTGGCCTGCTCCAGAGTCACATCATCCAGAAAGTCCATCTCCTGCCGGCGCAGCATGTTCTGGGAGATGAAGAGGCGTTTGCCAAGGTCTCTCCCCTTGAGCTGCGCGATCAGATCCTGCCCGGTGATGAGACCGGAGACATTGATGCTGTGGCCGAAAAAGTCATTCAGGATCGGGTAGACCCGGCCGTCAAGTGCCGGCCACTGCGCTTTGGCCATTTCGATCAATCGGGTGAAGAAAGGCCCAACCGAGGTGCCGCAGGCGATGGAGAAGGGCACGCCGTCCGGCGCGTCGGACATCCGCAGCGCGGAGCGGAACTCCGTCTCCAGCAGCCGCAGCATGCCCACGCCGTTTTCCAGCTGGGTGTACTCCTCATAGAACTCGTCCGGCGGGATCTCCCGCCCGGCCTTGAGATACAGCTCGTCCCCGCACCAGAAGATGCGGCTGCCGTATTTCTCGACGCACCTGTCGCCGAAAGCGGTGATCTGGTCGATGGTCTCCGCCGCGTGCTCGGGCGTAAAGGGCGTGAGCTCTGCAAGGCCCTCCCGGTACTTCGTGAGGCCCACCGGCACGATGGACACGCTGTGCACGCCGGGATACATGGCCGCCAGATCCTCCATAGTGCGCGTAAGCTCCTCCCCGTCGTTCCAGCCGGGGCAGCAGACGATCTGGCAGTTCATCACGATGCCGTGGGAGGCAAACTCCCGCATGGTTTCGATGGTCTCCCCCGCCCGGGGGTTTTTCAGCATTCTGCAGCGAAGCTCCGGATTTGTGGTATGGACCGACACGTTCACCGGGCTCACATGCAGATCGATGATCCGCCGGATCTCCCGCTTGGAGAGATTGGTGAGCGTGATGTAGTTTCCCAGCAGAAAGCTCAGGCGCGCGTCATCGTCCTTAAAGTACATCGTGGGGCGCATGCCCGGGGGCAGCTGATCGATGAAGCAAAAGACGCAGTTGTTCGCGCAGGAGCGCGGGGAGTCCATCAGGTAGCTCTCAAAGTCCAGCCCCAGATCGCCGCCCTCGCTTTTGCGCACATCCACATGGTACTCCGTCCCGTCCGGGCGGCGGAGGACCACGTCCAGATGCCGGTCATAGGCGTAGAACTTGTAGTCCAGCACGTCCACGACGCGATTGCCGTTGATGGATATCAAATTGTCGCCGATCCGGGCATGGTGCCGCAGCGGGCTCCCGGGATCGATGGATTTGATGATGTTGTCCATACCAATCAACTTTCCTTATTGGTCCCCCTGTGTAAGGGGGGCTGTCAGCCCCCAGGCTGACTGAGGGGTTGCGTCCGTCGCTCTGCGTGCTTTTTCAGAGCGCCGGATAAGGTGGCGCCTGCATCGCCCTTCCGTTCTCCTTTTCAAACTCGAAGCGTCCCGCTTCGAGTTTGGGAGGAAGAAGGAGGGAGCAGAGCACAGGAATGAATTCAAATCGTTTTCACCGGGGCTCTGCCTCGGTGAAAACACTCTAAGGCGAACAGCGTGAGCCCTCGCGCCGACGTCAAACGAAACTCACTCCAGTCCGCTTCCGCTTGACAGCGAAAGCTCCCTATCCGTTCCTTCCGTTTTCCTTTTCAAACTCGAAGCGTCCCGCTTCGAGTTTGGGAGGAAGAAGGAGGGAGCAGAGCGCAGTTTTCACCACGCCTGGTGGAAACGGAGCGCCGCGAGCTTCTTCTGACGATAGCAAAAGGAGGAGCAGGTTCAACCCTTCTCCTCCTTAAGCTATCTCTTACTTGCTCTCCTCGACGTTGATGACCGCGCGGCCCTTATACTGACCGCAGTGGCGGCAAGCGCGGTGGGGCATGCAGTACTCGCCGCAGTTGGGGCAAACAACGATGCCGGGGGCGGTGAGCTTCCAGGTGGAAGAACGTCTCTTATCGCGTCTCTGCCGAGATACTTTTCCTTTCGGGACTGCCATGTTGACACCTCCTGATTTCTGGCTGTTCTGAGCAGCACATTATTTATTATCCAAAAGCTGCTCAAGCACAGCAAATCTTGGATCGCGTTGTTTCCTGCATCCGCAGGGACCGAGGTTAAGGTTCGCGCCGCAGGTATCACAGAGGCCCTTGCAGTCCTCCCTGCAGAGGAACTTGGTCTCCATGTCGAGGATCAGGCTTGTCTCCAGAATATCGTCCAGGTCGATCTCATTGCCGTCCAGAACGTACAGCTCCGGGAATTCCTCGCTCTCCTCCTCCACGATGGTGGCCTCGAGCGGAAGCTCCTTTACGCTGTCAAATTCCGCGCCGCAGCGGTCACAGATACAGACCATGTCCGCCGTCAGCGTACCCTCCAGGTGGAGGACGCCCGCCTCGTTATACACGCGGCCCTGCGCGTGCGGTCTGCTCCTGTACGCCTTGACCGACGGGAAATTCAGCCGCCCGGTATCCAGCTCCGTCTCAAAGGGAACGGAACCGCCGGGAACCTCGATAATCTCTCGTAAATCCAGACGCATGGCAATACCTCTCGTGCAATCGCGCTTTGATATTATAGTTGAAGCCTTCCCACTTGTCAACACTTATTTTCCGGTTTATAATGATTATATGATGGCGAAAAACAAGATCGTTTTTCGCCGCGCCGCCTTGCGGCGCAGCAAAACAGCATGGCTGTTTTGCCATATACTCATTGCAATGAGCATCGGGCGAATGATTCTTGAAATCATTCGCTGCCAAACCTGTCGTTTGGCAGCGAAATCAATCGAATTTTCGATTGATTTCGCTATCCGATGATCATTATAATACGAAAAACGAAGTTTTACGCGAGGCTTTTTATGAAAGAATTGACGATCCGCCAGAACGACGCCGGACAGCGGCTGGACCGCTTTGTGGGCAAGGCCGTTCCCCTGCTGCCGGAGAGCCTGCTGCAGAAATACATCCGCTTAAAGCGCATCAAGGTAAACGGCAAGGGCGCCAAGCGGGATACCCGCCTGCAGCTCGGCGATGCGATCCAATTATACATCAACGACGAGTTCTTTGAAAAGCCCCGGGAGGAAAATTCTTACCTCAAAGTGGGCACGCCGAAGCTCACCGTGGTCTACGAGGACGAGAACATCCTCCTGGCCGACAAGAAGCCCGGCGTCCTCTGCCACAGCGCGGGCGTCTGGGACTATAATACCCTGATTGCGAATATCCAGGCCTATCTCGCGCAGAAGGGCGAATGGCGGCCGAAGGAGGAAAACGCCTTCACCCCCGCCCTCTGCAACCGCATCGACCGGAACACCGGCGGCATCGTGATCGCAGCGAAGAACGCCGAGACCCTGCGGATCATCAACGAGAAGATCCGGGATCGGGAGATCGAGAAGTACTATCTCTGCGCCGTGCGCGGCCGGCCGAAGCCCCCGGAAGGAAAGCTGGAAAACGTGCTCTTCAAGGACGCGAAGAAAAACCAGGTCTTCGTAAAGGATCGGCCCGAACCCGGCGCCAAGACCGCCGTGACGTACTATAAGGTGCTCCGCTCCAAGGGCCCGCTCTCCCTGGTGGAGTGCCGCCTGGGCACCGGGCGCACGCACCAGATCCGCGTGCAGATGGCCCATGCCGGCTGGCCCCTGATGGGCGACGGCAAATACGGCAGCGAGCGCTTCAACAAGGATTACGACGAGAAGGGCCAGGCCCTCTATTCCTACAAGCTGCGCTTCGACTTCCCCACCGACGCGGGGCTGCTCAACTACCTCCGCGGCCGGGAGTTCCAGGTGGAAAAGGTGGACTTTGCGGAGAAGTACTTCGGAGAGTGAGGCGCGAAGCCTCCCTTGCCTGAAGGGGTGGACCGCCGCAGGCAGTGGTGGGATAAACAACATCCGATACAGGAAAGGAGCACAACCATGGAAGCAAGAGCACTGCTTGACGCGCTGCGCGTGGCGGAGAGACTCAAGGACGCGACGCGGCACTGCTATACCTCCTGCGGGCGGCACGAGAGCGTGGCGGAGCACTGCTGGCGCCTCGCGCTGATGGCCTACTGGCTGCGGGACGATTTTCCGGAGGCGGACATGGACAAAGTTCTGCGCATGTGCCTCATCCACGATCTGGGCGAGGCCTTCACCGGGGACATCCCCACCTTCGTGAAAACGGACGCCGACCGGGCCGTGGAGGACAATTTGCTGGATACCTGGGTCGCCTCCCTGCCCGCCCCCTTTTGCGAGGAGATGCGGGCGCTGTACCGGGAGATGAACGAGCGCAAGACCCTCGAGGCGCGCATCTTCAAGGCCCTCGACGGGCTGGAGGCGCTCATACAGCACAACGAGTCCGACATCAGCACCTGGTCGGAGAACGAATACGATCTGAATCTGCGCTACTGCGATGACCGGGTGGGCTTCTCCCCCGCGCTCACCGCCCTGCGGGAGGCCATCCGGGAGGACACCCTCGCTAAGATCGCCGCCGAAAAAGCCGAAAGCGAAAGCCATTGAAAAAAGTTATGTAAACCAAAGGAGAAAGTAACATGCTGTCCGTCAACGATCTGTCCATGCAGTTCGGCTCCTCCGTGCTCTTCAGCCGGGTCGATCTGCAGTTCACCGCCGGCAACTGCTATGGCATCATCGGCGCCAACGGAGCCGGCAAATCCACCTTCATCAAGATCCTCTCCGGCGAGCTGGAGCCCACCTCCGGCGCCGTCGTGCTGGAGCCCAAGCGCCGCATGTCGGTTTTGAAGCAGAACCAGAGCCTCTACGACGACTGTCTGGTGCTGGACACGGTCATCATGGGCCACCAGCGTCTCTACGACTGCGGAAAAGAACGGGAAGCCATCTACGAGAAGGAGGACTTCTCCGACGAGGACGGCCTGCGCGCCGCCGAGCTGGAGGAGGAATTCTCGGAACTGGGCGGCTGGGAAGCCGAATCCGACGCCGGGCGCATCCTGCAGGGCCTGGGCGTGGACGTGAGCCTGCACCAGAGCCTGATGCGGGACATCGACCCCCGCCTGAAGGTCAAGGTGCTGCTGGCCCAGGCGCTCTTCGGCCATCCGGACGTGCTGCTGCTGGACGAGCCGACGAACAACCTGGATCTGGCCAGCGTCGTCTGGCTGGAGGACTTTCTCATGGACTACGAGGGCACCGTCCTTGTGGTCAGCCACGACCGCTACTTCTTAAACAACGTCTGCACCCACATCGTAGACATCGACTACGGCAAGATCAAGATGTATGTGGGCAACTATGACTTCTGGTACGAGTCCAGCCAGCTCATTCAGAAGCTGATCCGCGATCAGAACAAGAAGGCGGAGCAGAAGATCGCCGAGCTGCAGACCTTCATCGCCCGCTTCTCCGCCAACAAGTCCAAGTCCCGGCAGGCCACCTCCCGCCGGAAGCTCCTCGACAAGATCACGGTGGAGGAACTGCCCGCCTCCAACCGCCGCTACCCCTGGGTGGGCTTCAAGGCTGAGCGGGAGCCCGGCAAGGACCGTCTCTTTGTGACAGATGTTTCCAAGACCGTGGACGGCGTGAAGCTCCTGAACAAAGTCAGCTTCATCGTCGGAAAGGAGGACAAGATCGCCATTCTCGGGAAAAACGAGCTGGCCGTCACCATGCTCTACAAGATCCTGATGGGAGAGGAGGAGCCGGACGAGGGGACGGTCAAGTGGGGCGCCTCCATCACGCCCAGCTACTTCCCCAAGGATCACAACAGCTACTTCGACGGTTTTGACGCGGATCTCATCGAGTGGATGCGGCAGTTTTCCGACGACAAGCGGGAGAGCTATCTGCGCACCTTCCTGGGCCGCATGCTCTTTTCCGGCGACGACGTGTTCAAGAGCGCGAAGGTGCTCTCCGGCGGTGAAAAAGTCCGGTGCATGCTCAGCCGCATGATGCTCTCCGGGGCAAACTTCCTGGTGCTGGATCAGCCCACGAACCACCTGGATTTGGAATCCATCGCAGCGCTCAATAACGGTCTCGAGGCTTTCAGGTACAACATTCTCTTCTCCTGCCACGACCACCAGCTGACCCAGACCGTTGCCAACCGCATCATCGAGATCACGGACGACGGGATCATTGACCGCCTCTGCACTTACGACGAGTATATGCACATCGCGGAGCAGGAAAATAATTAAAATTTTTGTTGTAATTATCCGCAAAATACGATATACTCCCTGTATCGAAACGACACAGGGAGTATTGTTATGGAAAGCAATAAAAAGAAGGAACTCTGGCGGGCGGTGAAGTTCACGCTGTTTTCCGCCAGCGCGGGGCTCATTGAAGCCGGGACCATTTTTCTGCTGGAAAAGCTGACGGCGCTGCCCAGCTGGGCCTGCTATCTGACGGGCCTGGTGCTGAGCGTGCTGTGGAATTTCACGCTGAACCGGAAGTTTACCTTCCAGTCCGCGGCCAATATTCCGATCGCCATGCTGAAGGTGGCCTGCTATTACGCGGTGTTCACCCCTCTGTCCACCCTGGCGGTCAAGTATCTCACCGAGACGGCTGGCTGGAACCCGGTCTTTGCCGACGGGCTGAATATGCTCTGCAACCTGGTGACGGAGTTTCTGTATCAGCGTTTCTTCGTTTTCGGCAGCAGCATCGATACCGCCGCGAAAAAAGACGCATAAATCAAAACCACCGGTTGAACCGGTGGTTTGATCAAGCCCTATAAGGGCTTATCCCCTGTGGTTGCCCCCTTAAGGGGGCATTGAATAGTTTATCAATCACACTTTTCGCACTGCACGGTCCCCTATTCGGGGACCAGATAATTGCATCGCCATAAGCTATGTGATAAACTTTGCACGTCATCTTTCATGACAAAACCTCCTGTGTTTCTTTTTGTGGTTGCCAGACCGCTCTCAGTTTAACACAGGAGGTTTTCTCTGCCATATACTAAAGTCTTTTTTACTTACCCCCAGTTGAACTGGGGGTTTATTAACGCCTCCTCGGCTCCAAAACCGGAGCAGTGAAAAACCACGTTTTTGAACAGCACCCCATTTGTTAGACAGTATGGTATACTACTAACAAGTGGGGTGT
>CAMOXI010000023.1 GCA_946628965.1 uncultured Clostridia bacterium
AGACCGCCAAGACCGCCAAGGTCTTCGGCATGGATCCGAAGGTCGCCATGCTGAGCTACTCCACCAAGGGCTCCGGCAAGGGCGCCAACGTGGATCTCGTCCGCAACGCCACCGCCATCGCCAAGGAGAAGGCCCCCGAGCTCGCCATCGACGGCGAGATGCAGTTTGACGCCGCCGTGTCCCCCGTTGTCGGCCAGCTGAAGTTCCCCGGCAGCCCGGTCGCCGGCTATGCCAACACCTTCATCTTCCCCGAGATCCAGTCTGGCAACATCGGTTACAAGATCGCCCAGCGTCTGGGCGGCTATGCCGCGTACGGCCCCATCCTGCAGGGTCTGAACGCTCCCATCAACGACCTGAGCCGCGGCTGCGACGCTGAGGAAGTCTACCAGATGTCCATCATCACTGCTGCTCTCGCATAACGTCAGAAGAAGTCAGCTTCATTCTGCTTCCCCGGTTTCCGAAAGGGCCGGGGAAGCTTCATATCCGCAGGCTCCTTCTTCCTCTCAAAATCAAGCCCGCTCCGCTGGCCCTTGATTTTGTATATACCGGAGGTTATCCATGGACTACGAAAGCTATATGCGCGAGGCGCTCACGCTCGCACGGGAGGCCTATGACGCGGGCGAGGTGCCGGTGGGCTGTGTGATCGCGGGGCCCGACGGCGCGATCCTCGGCCGCGGGCGCAACCGGCGGCAGGAGAGCCATGACGCCACCGCCCACGCGGAGGTGGAGGCCATCCGCCAGGCCTGCTCGGCTCTGGGTGACTGGCGGCTGGAGGGCTGTACCCTCTTCGTCACGCTGGAGCCCTGCCCCATGTGCACCGGGGCCATCATCAACAGCCGCATCCCCACCCTGGTCTACGGCGCGCGGGAACCGGTCTCCGGCTCCGTCGGCAGCGTCATCGACCTCTTCATGGAGCGCTACGGTCACCACCCGTCAGTATACCCCGGCGTCCTCAAAGAGGACTGCGCCGGGCTGCTGCGCGAGTTTTTCCAATCGAAACGATGATGCGGCACGGCGAAAAGCTTCATGGCTTTTCGCCGCAAGGTGTCGACAAAGTGTCGACACCTTGAGCATCAAAAATGAGAACTTCCGGAAAAGTTCTCATTTTTGAGATTATCAAACGCGAGAGGGAATAACCAATCCCCTCTCGCGCTCTCCCCATGCGTGTCCTGCTTCCGTCGCATGAGTTTGTCTACAGTCTACGGCGAAAAGCTTCATGGCTTTTCGCCGTCCTGTTGTCATTGAAAAAAAGGATCCTCTGTGATAAAGTATGAATCAATGCGGAATGCTGCCGGTCGGGAACGGCTGCAGGCTGATCCCCGGCCCGCCGGGCAGACCCGCTTCAACAATACAGGGAGTGGCACATTTGAAACCCAGAAAGCTGTCGGAACAGAAATGGTTCAACGGCGCCGTGATCGCGTGCATCGGCGTGGCCTTTTACGTGATTCTTACCCATCTCAGCCCTATTCTGGCTGCCGTATGGCGTTTTCTCGGCAATTTCAAATCGATCTTTGTCGGCATCGTTTTTGCCTATGTCATTAACCCGGTCGCCAAGTTTTTCTACTACCGGCTGTTCACGAAAATGGCGCTGGGGCAGAAGCGCTGGGCCCTGTCCGTGCTGCTGGCCTTTCTGACCGGTTTTCTGGCGCTGGCCGTCCTTGTGGTCGCCCTGGTGCCGCAGCTCATCCAGAGCATCACGCTGTTCTCTTCGAATTTTGAGAGCTATGCCGACGCGCTGAGCGGCCTGCTCGTGACGAGCGGCCTGGGCTCGCTCCTTCCCGGGGAGCAGCTGGAGACGCTGACCGGCAACGCCCTCGGCGCCATCCAGAGCTTTGTGGTCACCAACGCCGGGGCGATCCTCAACAGTGCGGCAAACTCCGGCAAGCAGATCCTCTCGACCGTGATCTCTCTGATCCTCGCAGTCTTCTTCCTGCTGAACAAGAAGACGGCCCTGAACGGCGTCCGGCGGCTGGTGCGCGCCTTCCTGCGGCAGGAGGCCGCCCAGGAGCTGCTGAGCTTTCTGCTGCGCTGCGATACCATTCTCGTGAGCTATCTCGGGCAGACGCTTCTCGACGCGCTGATCGTGGGCGGCATCAACGCCCTGGTCATGCTGCTCTTCGGGATGCCCTACATCGGCCTCGTATCCGTGGTCGTTGCCGTGACGAATCTGGTGCCCAATTTCGGTCCCGTCATCGGCGGCGTCGTGGGCGGCTTCATCCTGCTGATGGCCAAGCCCTGGTACGCGCTGGTGTTTCTCATCCTCACGGTGCTGCTGCAGGCGGCGGATGCTTACCTGCTCAAGCCCACGCTCTTCTCCAATTCTCTCGGCGTCTCCGGGCTGCTGATCCTGGTGGCCAGCATCCTCTTCGGGAATCTGTTCGGCATCCTCGGTGTGCTGCTCGCCATTCCCGCCGCCGCCATCCTGAGCTTCGTATACAACGAGTATTTCCTCCCCCGGCAGGAGATGCGCATGCGGGAAGCGGAAAGCGCGGCAGAATCGCAAAGCTGACTCACATCGAACATATAAAAACGGATCTGCAAATGCAGATCCGTTTTTCGTATCAGGTCTTATTGGATTGTCTTGGATTGTCTGGCTGTAAAGCAATATGCGTTACGCCTTGATAGTGCCGTCGGGGTTGAAGAGAGGAAGCTTTGCCAGAACAATAATATCATCGCGGTCATAAGCGGCGCCTTCGGCCAATACGGCCATCTTGCCGGCAATAATACCACCCGCCTGATTCACCAGCTCTTCGGTGGCGCGCAGGCTCTCGCCGGTGGAAATCACATCGTCCAGGATCAGTACGCGCTTGCCGCGCAGCTTCTCCGCATCCTTGACATCCAGCACGAGCTTCTGCATGGTCATGGTGGTGATAGACTTCACATTGACCTCAAACACGCCGGACATGTAGGCCTTGGGGCCTTTGCGGGCGACGAAATACTCGTCCGCGCCGCTCTGGCGGGCCATCTCGTACAGCAGGGGGATGGACTTTGCCTCGGGGGCCAGCAGGTAGTCATATTCGGGGGCGCGCTTGAGAAGCTCCGCCGCGCAGTGCACGGTCAGTTCCACATCACCGAACATGATGAACGCGCCGATGTAAAGATCGTCCGTCACCTTGCACAGAGGCAGCTGGCGCTTCAAGCCGGCAATGTCGATTTCGTAAGTCATGATTATATTCCTCCAGAAGAAGTTCAAATTTATTACCTTTTTATTTTACAGGAAAATATGGAAAAATCAAGTGGGGACAAGAAAAAAGCAGCGCTCTGTTCTACAAGCTTCATCGCAGGGGTGCTTTCCCTAAAGGGACTACCTCGCCGCGCTCGAGTCTCACAAAGCTCCCGCGGACATGGTACAGGGCCCGACAGGCGGGCCGTTCGTGAACGGCCCCTACAACGCGAGACAAAGCGGTGCCGAGCCGCCTGTGCGGGAGAGGTGCAATTCAGGATTTGCATGCCATAGCGGCAGCGAACACCGAAGTGCCTAAGGCATGCCAACATTAGGATGGCGGCGAATGTGGTTCTGACCGTAGGCTGTCTCCTGCGACCAGACCAGCGATCTTTTCTTTCTTACACCGGGCGCAGCGCGTTCTTTCTTTTCTCATGAAGAAAAGAAAGAATGGGGGGCGCATTGAGCATCCAGGGCTCTGCATGCTTGAGTGTACATATTCTCCCCTCAAAACAAAGAACCGCAGGTTTTACCCTGCGGTCCTTCGTTTGGGAGAAAAGAGAGGATTATAGGAGTAGAAAAGTGTCAGGCTTCAGGCCGCTTATGCGGCTTCGGGCTTGGCCTCGTCCAGGATGACGGTGAGCGTCACGCTCTCGCCGGCGCGGTAGAGCTCGATCTCCACCTGGTCGCCCGCATAGAACTGCTTCATCGCGTTCCTGAGTTCGCTGTAGCTCGCGACTTCGATGCCGCCCAGCTTTGTGATCACGTCGCCCTTCTGGATGCCGGCCTTTTCGGCGCAGGTACCCGCGCCCACATCGGCCACGTAGGCGCCCAGCGGCATGTTGTAATACTGCGCGTACATCTCACTGTAGCGCTCATCCAGCCAGATGCCCAGATAGGCCTTGCCGGTCACATAGCCCTTGGTGATCAGATCGTCTGCGATCTTGTTCACATCATTCACGGGGATTGCAAAGCCCAGGCCCTCAACGCCCGAGGAGGAGTACTTCGCGGTCACGACGCCGACCACCTGGCCCAGGCTGTTATACACCGGGCCGCCGGAGTTGCCGGGGTTCACCGCGGCGTCGATCTGGAACATGTTGATGGACTCAGAGTCCTCGGTGGTGATCACGCGGTCCAGCGCGCTCACATGGCCGGTGGACATGCTGAACTCCAGCTCGCCCAGGGGATTGCCCACGGCGTAGACCGTGTCGCCCACATGCAGGCTGTCGCTGTTGCCGAACACGGCGGGAGTCAGGCCAGTGGCCTCGATCTTGAGGACGGCGATGTCGTTGGCCTGCTCGGTGCCCACGATGGTGGCGGTGTATTTGGTGCCGTCATGGAGCATGACCGTGATCGGGGAATTCTGCTGCACGGCATACTCGATGACGTGGTAGTTGGTGACGATATAGCCGTCGTCGGAGATGATAAAGCCGGAGCCGCTGACGGCGGAGGAGCTCTGCATGCCGAAGTAGTTGGTAAAGGTTACATCGGTGGTGATGCCGACCACCTGCTTGCAGGCCTGCTCATAGATCTGCGAGCCTGTGAAGACGCCGCTTTCGCCGCTGACCGAGCTGATCACCGGGCTTGCGCTCAGGCTGCTCTGCCGGTCGGAGACCTCGGTAACCGCCGTCTCATTCTCGCTCAGGCGGGTCTCCAGCGCGTCGATCCTGTCGTTGAGCTTACCCGCCGTCAGGGCGGAGCCCAGGAAGCCGCCCAACAGGGCGCAAACCAGGGCCAGGCAGGCAACGCGCAGGAACTTGCCGGTTTTTCCCGACTTCTTCTGCTTTGCTTCCTTCACGGGGCGCTCGGGCGGGCAGTAGTAGCGGGGCGGGACAGTGCTCTCTCCCTCGGGTTCATAGTGCGCATCGGCGTAGACCTGCTCCCGGTATTCGTCCCGGTTGTAGTGATACTCGCCGGCAGCGGTGGTTTCGCCGCTCGCGGCTGCCGGTTCCGCTTCGGCCTCGCTCACAGGGCTTTCCTGGATCTCGGCTTCCACCGCGGATTCATTTTGAATTTCCGTCTCCAGCTGGGGATCGGAATGGATTTCATTCTCGGTCACGGGTTCGTTCAGGGATTCCGCAATGGGTTCACTGCTATTTTCTTCGCGAACTTCGCCGGCCTCTTCTTCAGGCACGAACATGATTGTTTCCCTCTTTTATCTTGGATTGGCCGTTTGTGAAACCCGTTTCACGCCCGGCTTTTTTCTATGGCTGTAATATAATCGGAATTTATGACCTGGTTATGAACAAAGTCACAAGATTTTTTTAACATTCCGCAAGAAATCTGTAAACGGCCGGGTTCTTCCCGGCCGTTTCAAGGTGTCGACAAAGTGTCGACACCTTGAGCATCAAAAATGAGAACTTCCGGAAAAGTTCTCATTTTTGAGATTATCAAACGCGAGAGGGAATAACCAATCCCCTCTCGCGCTCTCCCCATGCGTGTCCAACTTCTGTCGCATGCGTTTGTCTTCAGTCTGAAACGGCCGGGTTCTTCCCGGCCGTTTCTCATAGGTTCAAGAGGATATCCACGTTCTCGGTGCTGTACTCGATCTGCTCCGAAAAGCGGCGCAGATGCTCGGGATCAAAGCCCTCCGCCGCATCCCACGCAGCCACGAAGGCCGTGCCCTCCCGGGCATAGCGCAGGAGCTTTTCCATCCCCGCGTCCGCCGCCCGCTCCAGCTGGCGATAGAGGAGATACTGCAGCACGCGGTCATAGCGCGGCCCGGTGTTAAGCCGCAGCCCGGGCAGGCCGTTTGTCAGCGCCGCGAGTTCCCCCGCCCAGTTGTCGTCGATGGCCTCGGTCTCCGCCATGCGGGCAAGGAAGGCGGCCGATGGTTTTTCCCCGTCAAAGCGTAGGGAAGCGGGGGCGGCTTCAAGTCCAAGTAGAGAGAGCAGTTCCCGCATGGTCAGCGTTTCTCCGCTCTCGTCGTCGAAAAAGCGCAGCGGCTCCCCGCTCTCCAGCAGCAGGGTGCAGACCGCCTCGCAGCTGAGACCCAGGCCGCAGAGCTCGGTATCGCCCAGATCCTCATAAAAGCGCGGGTGCAGGGCGCAGATATCGCAGAGCGCATCTTCCCCCAGCTCGACGATCAGCTCGCAGAGACCGTCCGGGCGAAGGAAGGGGCAGCGCCCGTCCCCGGTCAGGACAAAATGCGCGCCCTCCGCGTCCCGGCTGATGCTGCGGCGGAGTTTGTCGCCGAGTTCGCCGGGGACTACCTTATAATATTCATCGCTCTCACTGTCCACGTCGATCTCCCAGCCGCGGCAGCAGGAATGGCGGCAGTCCCCCGCCCGGCAGGCGAAGCGGTCATAGAAATCGGGACAGATGCTCATGGCGCGCGCCTCAGGCTCAGCTGCCAGAAGGCCACGGCGCTGGCCGCCGCCACGTTCAGCGAGTCCACCCCGTGGCTCATGGGGATGCGCACCGTGTAGTCGCAGTCAGCGATGGTGCCGTCGGCCAGGCCCTCCCCCTCGGTGCCGAGGACGATGGCGAGCTTGTCCTCCGCCATCAGCCCCGGATCGTCGATGGACACGGAATCCTCCCGCAGGGCCATGGCCGCGGTCTTGAAGCCCAGATCCCGCAGCAGCTCGAGACCGGGATGGGGCCAGTCGGTCAGCTCCTCGCCGATGTGGGTCCAGGGGATCTGAAAGACCGTGCCCATGCTGACGCGCACGGCCCGGCGGTAGAGCGGATCGCTGCAGGAGGGCGTGAGCAGCACAGCATCCATCCCGAGGGCGGCGGCGGAGCGGAAGATTGCTCCCACGTTGGTGGGGTTCATAATGTCCTCCAGAACAGCAATGCGCCTCGCGCCTTTGAGCACCGTCTCCAGTGTAGGAAGCGGGCGGCGGCGCATGGCGCAGAGGACGCCCCGGGTCAGGGGGAAGCCGGTCAGCTGCGTCAGCACCGGCAGCGGCGCCGTGTAGAGCGGAACGTCCCCGCAGCGCGCCACCACCTCGCGGGCCTGGCCCTCGATGTGCTTGCGCTCCATGAGAAGCGACACGGGCTCATAGCCCCCGTCCAGCGCGCGCAGGATCACATTCGGGCTCTCGGCGATGAAGAGGCCCTTCGTGAGATCTGCCCGGCTCTTGAGCTGGCCCTCCGTCAGGCGGGCGTACACATCCAGCTCCGGCGCGGCAAAGTCTGTGATTTCGATGATGTTGGCCATAGCGTTTCTCCTTGCAGAGATTTCCGCACCATTATATCCTCCCCTTCCCTTTCTTTCAAGTTTTTGTGCGGTCTTCCTGAAAGTCCGTTCTAAGGGACACCAAGTTATGTATACTCAAATCACAAAAACAAAGAGACGCAAAACCGTGTCTCAAAGGGAGGATAAACATATGAAAGAAGAAAACATCACCACCAGCACCGGCATGCAGAATGTGGCGGAGCTTTTGTACCTCGCGGCCCTGCTCCTGGGCGGCCTGCTCACCGCGCTGCTGTAAAAACGCAGCGTAGGGGCGATTCATGAATCGCCCGCGCAGAACCATACTCCCCGTGAAAAGCCCGGGCGGATCCGTATACCCCCACGGATCGGCCCGGGCTTTTCTGTTTACATAATATAGTTTACTATAATTCGCAGATCGTCTCTGCATACTTTTCTTACAGGTTCTTCAGCCCGTCGTACAGCTCGTCAAAAGATTTCTGTCCGGCGCAGCGGCCGAAGGACAGTTCCCGATTCTCACCGAACTCCAGCAGAAAGCATTTGGTCATCTCCTCCACCGTCTGCTCAAGCGTGGTGAAGAACTGCCGGTAGGCCAGGTTCCAGCCGCTGCTCCCTTCTTCAAACTGCGACAGGATCAGCGATTCCGTAACCTGATCAAGGGGATACAGCTTCAGGTGCATCAGCTCGTGGACAATGACCTCTTCCACGTTTTCCTGTTTGGGATTCACGGCGTTCAGCAGCAGGATCGCTTTTCTGTCGTCACAGTCCACTTTAAAGTCGCCGGTCTTGGTCCAGGTCGGGTCCTCCACCAGTTCCAGCCTGATATCCCAGGCCGGAGTCAGGCGCAGCTTCTTCACCCATTTGTCGAAGAGCCTTGCAAGGATTTCCTTTTCCATACTGCTTTTCCCGTTATTCATGATTCATCAGCTCCCGCGCCTCCCGCAGGCTGATCCCCTGCTCACGGGCGATGCGGGCCAGGTCTTCAAATTCCGCTTTCTCCCGCACAGTGCCCCAGCCCTCGGCGCGCTTGACGCGCACCGGGCCGTATTCCGTCTCCTCCTCGCGCATACTCCGCTGCAGCGTATAGCGCGCGCAGGCATACTCCCGCACGCCCAGGGTCGTCGTGTGCCGGAAGAGCAGGCGCAGCATTTCGTCCCGCTGCTCCGCGCGGCACATGCAGGTTAACATAACACCAGGTCTCGACTTCTTCATGCCGATGGGCGTGGTGTAGACATCCAGCGCCCCGGCGTCGAAGAGCCGCTCCATAGCAAAGCCGATCTCCTCGCCGCTCATGTCGTCCAGATTGCAGACAAGCTCCAGCACCCGGTCGCCGTCCTGCCCGCTCTCGCCCCAGAGGGCGCGCAGACCGTTCGCGGCCTCATAATCCTTCTTCCCGGTGCCGAAGCCGCTCTTTTCCACCCGCAGCACGGGCATGGGGCCGAAGGACTGCACGAAATGCCGCAGCAGCGCCGCGCCCGTGGGCGTGCAGAGCTCGCCGCGGATGTCCCCGCTGTACATGGGGATGCCGCGCAGCAGCCGCTCCGTAGCCAGGGCCGGGACAGGCAGCAGGCCGTGGGCGCACTTCACTTTCCCGCTCCCCACATGTATCGGGGAGGCCAGGATCCGGTCGGGCTTCAGCTCGTACAACAGCCAGCAGACGGCCAGTACGTCGCTCAGCGCGTCCCAGGAGCCCACCTCGTGCAGGTGGATGTTCTCCACGGGTTTTCCGTGCACCGCGCTCTCCGCCTCGGCGATGGAGTCGTAGACGGCAGAAACGTCGGCCCGCACCTGTTCGGGCACGTCCAGCGCCGCGATGCGGGCGCGGATCTCAGAAATGTCTGTGTGATGGTGATGGTGGTGCTCCGCTTCCCCTTCCTCATCTCCCTCGATGAGGACAGAGACGTGGGTACCCCGCAGGCCGCACTTCTCATCGGGCGCTGCGGATACCGTGATCTCCTCCGGCAGGGCAGCGTTCAGCCGCCGCAGAAAGTCTGCGGGATCGGGGTGCAGCTCCAGCAGCGCGGCGGTAAGCATATCGCCCGCAGCGCCCATGCCGCAGTCCAGGTACAGTGTTTTCATAGTGCTGTTTTTCTCCCCTTCGGGTCGATTTCAATGCTTGTAAAGTCCGCACCGAGCATTTTGCGGATTTCCGGCAGCTCCGCCTGTGCCCGGGCAAGCTGTGCCTCGGGAAACTGCAGCAGCGCGCTCTCCCCGGATGTGCGGACGCGAAAGTCCGTGTAGCCCCGGGAAAAGAGCCAGTCCTCACTGCGTTCGATGGCGGCAAGGCGCTCATTTGTGATCGCTTCCCCGGTTTTTACCCGTGTCGCCAAACAGGCGTAGGCGGGCTTGTCCCAGGTAAAAAGCCCCGCCTCCCGGGAGAGGCGGCGGATCTCCGGCTTTGTCAGGCCGCAGAGCCGCAGGGGCGAGAGGACGCCCAGTTCCCCCAGCGCCCGCATGCCCGGCCGGTCGCCTGCTTCGTCGCTGGCGTTGGTGCCGTCCAGCAGGACGGAGAAGCCGTCGGCCGATGCGCGGGCGATAATGGTTGACATAATATTGATCTTGCAATGGTAGCAGCGGTCCGGGCCGTTGGCTCTGACCGCCTCGCTGCAGAGCGCGTCTACCGGCAGGACTGTCGGCTCCGCCCCCAGATCCCGGCAGAGGCGCATGGCATCCCGGTACTCAAAGTCCGGCTGGAACTGGCTCTTCACATAGTAGGGCCGGATCTCCGCACCAGCTTGGATGCCTGCGTACAGCAGATATGCCGAATCCACCCCGCCGGAGAAAGCGAGCGCGCAATGGGGGTGATGGGAAAAGAATTCTTGTAAGGTCATATAGAAGCACCCTCAGGGATGCACCACATCCTCCGAACTGCGTGAAAAGGCGAGCTGTTTTTTTGTCAGACGAAGCCAAAAAAAACGCAGGAATACTTTGTGTATTTCAAGTGTTTTTGGCAAAGTATGGCGGAAAAACAGCCGACTTGGCGCGTAGGGCGGAGGGTGGGGTGGATCCCCTAATCCAGATGGTTGATCATGCTTGCCATATAGCCCGCGCCGAAACCGTTGTCGATGTTCACCACCGAGACGCCGCTGGCGCAGGAGTTGAGCATACTCAGCAGTGCCGCAATGCCGCCGAGGCTGGCTCCATAGCCCACGCTGGTGGGCACGGCGATGACCGGGCAGTCGGCAAGACCCCCGATGACCGAGGGCAGCGCCCCCTCCATCCCGGCCACGGCCACGATGACCCGGGCGCTCATGATCTCCTCCATGTGGCTTAAAAGCCTGTGGATGCCGGAGACGCCCACGTCATACAGCCGCACGACCCGGTTGCCCAGCGCCTCGGCAGTGACGGCGGCCTCCTCGGCCACGGGGATGTCGCTGGTGCCGCCGGTGGCGACCACCACGGTCCCCTTGCCGCTCGGCTCCGGCAGGCTGCCGACGATACCGGTTCTGGATTGGGGATCGTAGCGAAGCGGCAGCTCGCTGCCCACCAGGGCCGCGGCCTCCGCCGTCATGCGGGTGATGAGCACGGTCTCCTGTCCGTTTTCGCGCATGGCCCGGGCGATGCCCAGGATATGCTCCGGCGCCTTACCCGCGCCGTAAATGACCTCGGGCACGCCCTGCCGCAGTCCCCGGTGCAGATCCACCTTGGCGTATTCGCCGATCTCCCGGATGGGCTGCATTTTGAGCTTGAGCACCGCGTCCTCCACGGGGACGCTCCCGTCCTTCACCGCCTCCAGCAGAGCGGTGATCTCCTGCTTATCCATTAGCTGAGTACCTCCACATCGTCTCCGGCCTTCGCCGTGCCCGCTTCCAGTACGCGCACGAAAATGCCCTCCCGGGGCATGACGCAGTCCCCGGCCTGCTGCCGGATCGCGCAGTCGGCATGACACTCCTTGCCGATCTGGGTCACCTCGCAGAGGGCCGAGCCCACGCGTAGCTTTGTCCCCACTGGCAGGGTGTGGACGCTGATGCCGTCCACCAGCACGTTCTCGGCGAAGGCGCCGGGCAGCAGCGGGAAAGCGATCTTCTCCTGCAGCTTGCGCACGCTCTCGGCGCTCAGGAGGCTCACCATCCGGTGCCAATCGCCCGCGTGGGCGTCCCCGGGGATGCCCAGATGGGGCTGCAGCTCGATGCTCTCCACCGGGTGCTTCTGCTGGCCCTTCTTCTCACTGACACAGACGGCCAGGATGTTTCCTTTCATGATCATCCCTCCCGATGATAGTCGCCATGGACGCCGCCGGTCTTCTCCACCAGGCAGAGGTCCGTGATCGTCATGTCCTTCTGTACGGCCTTGCACATGTCATAGACCGTGAGCGCCGCCACACTCGCCGCGGTCAGCGCCTCCATCTCCACGCCGGTGCGCCCGCCGCAGCGGACCTCGGCGAGAATGTCCACCGCGAGCCGCTTTTCGTCCAGCGTCAGCTTCAGGTCGATGCCGTCGATGAGGATTGGGTGGCACATGGGGATCAGATCCGGCGTGCGCTTGGCGCCCATGACGCCCGCGATCTGCGCCACAGTCAGCACGTCGCCCTTCTTCATGCCGCCGGAGCGGATGAGGGAGAAGGTCTGCTCGTTCACCAGGACGCTTGCCTTCGCCGCCGCCGTGCGGATGGTCACAGGCTTTTCACCCACGTCCACCATCTTCGCCCGGCCCTGGTCATTGAAATGCGTGAAATCAGCCATTGCTGTCCACTCCTTTGTTTATTTCCTACTAAAAGAGTATTATATACCATGCCAATGACAATTGCAATCGTCCGCGCTCTGCTCAAAAACAGATAAAACGGCCGCTCGTTATGAGCGGCCGATGGCTTCTTCATAATAGTAATTCACCAGCAGATCCACACAGGCGCCGTAGCTCTTGAGGCCCAGCTCCTGGTCATAGCTGTAGAGGAAATTTTCATACACCGTGTTGGACACAGTCTGCACCGGGGTCTCGAACCGCTGCCAGTAGTCCCGGTTCGCCGCGAAATCCCGCAGCACCGGCTCCGAGAGTGTCCCGTACACTTCCCGCCAGGCCTCCCGGTCCGCCGAATAGAGGGCGTTTCCCAGATGGGTGTAGGCCAGCAGACAGGCGGAGTAGCAGTAGTCCGGATCGCCGTACAGCAGACTCGCCATTACGGCGCAGAAGTTGGCCTCCTGCTCCTTGGCCACGCCCCGCTGATGGGCCAGCTCATGGGCGACGGTGGAGGCAAAGAGGGCGGGCGGAAAGTCCGTGTTCACATTGGCCTCCGCCGTGAAGGGGAAGAAAAAGCCGGTAAAGTCCGTATAGCTCATCACTTTTGAGAAAAACACGCCCTTGGCCCGCACGGCGGGACCCGCGAGACAGGGAAAGCGCTTTTCCGCCTCCGCGTAGACCTCCGGGGATCTGGCGAGGATCGCTGCGCGGTCGGCAGCGCAGCAGCCGTCCGCATCCCGGTCGGTCTGCGCGGCGTAGGCATTGCAGAGCCCGGCGAAATAGGCAGTGACGGTTCTGAGCTGCTCCACCGAGACCGGCTCGCTCTCGAGCCCGCTCTGGGCGGCGAAATCGTCCCCATAATAGAACACGCCCCACAGCAGGCAGAAGCCCGCGTAGACCGCAAGCCCGGCGCTCACCAGGGTGATAATAATTATGTAAACCTGTTTAAGTCTCTCTTTATGCAGGATCAGGTTTTTGATCGAGTAGATTATGTAAACTATCAACGCCGCGGCGGCCAGCCCGATCAGCAGCTCGGCCACGGAGAAGGGCACATGGGACGTGAGCAGGCTCAGCCCCCGGTGGAGGGGCCGCACGAAATGGGCCGAGAGCCAGCGGTTCAGGGCATGGCTCCGCCGCGTCAGCAGATGGGCCGCGATCACAGCGGCGCTGACGAGCAGGAGCACGTGCCGCCCGGGGGCCAGGCGGAAGATGGAGTTTTTCTTCTTTGTCTGTTCCATGGGACTATTTTACACGAGCGCCGCGCCGCTGGCAAGACGGGAAAACTTTTTCCAGAAGAGCGTAAGCATGTGTCGATTTTTGCGTTATGATGGGTGAAAGGAGGCGGAGGCTTTGACCGATACCGAGATCATTTCCCTGTTTTTCGCCCGCTCCGAGCAGGCGATCGCGGCGCTGGGCGAGAAGTACGGGGCTATACTGCGGCGAATCGCCCGCAATCTCCTGCAAAATGAGGAGGACGCCGAGGAGTGCGTCAACGACGGCTATCTCGCCGTGTGGAATACGGTGCCGCCCAGGAAGCCCGATCCCCTGCTGCCCTATGCGGCGCGCATCGTGCGGAATAAAGCGCTCAGTCTGCTGCGGCGCCGAGGGGCGGAAAAGCGCAGCGGCTATCTCTGGGCGCTGGACGAGCTGTGTGAGCTGCTGCCCGACAGTGAGGATCTGCAGGCGCGCATCGATGCCATGGAGCTGGGCCGCAGCATCGACCGGTTTCTTGACACGCTGACGGCGGAGAACCGTGCCCTCTTTCTGCGGCGCTACTGGTACGGTGAGAGCACAGAGGAGCTTGCCGAGCGCTTCGGCGGCACGGAAAACCGCATCAGCGCCAGGCTTTTCCGCATGCGGCGGGCGCTGAAAAAGCAGCTGGAAAAGGAGGGATTTACGCCATGAAGGAAGAAATCATGCTGCATGCGCTGGAGGAGATCAGCGACGAGCGCCTGCTGGAGGCAGCGTTCTATGTCCCGATCGCGAAGGCGCACAGGCCGAAGCGCCTCGTCCGCGTGCTGCTGATCGCGGCTGTGTTGACCACGCTCTTCTCCGTCACCGCCTTCGCCGTCTGGCAGGGCGCGATGAAGGTGCGGATCTCCGCCCCGGAGGAGAAGGCCTCTTTTCACCTGCTGAAGTCGGATTTTACCGACGATTACGGGGAATACGCCGTCCTTGACAGACATGTGGCCCTGACAGTCACGGTGGAGGGCGCGGAAAGGGCACACTGGGTCCAGTTCCGGGTCAGCTGGCTGCCGGAACCCGCAGCCTCCAGCGACAGGCTGGAGCGCCACAGTTTCTTCGACGTCCTGAACTTTGCCAGCGATCACAGTCTCTATGTGGGCTGGCGGCAGCGCCCGCTGGAACAGCTTCTCAGGGAGGCGAACATGAGCGAGGACGAGGCGAAAAGCTGGTATAACCGGATCAACTGCGACGCACGCGCTCCGGCGTCTCTGCTGGATATTTCGGTATACGATGCAGCGCTTCTCCATAACGGCCCGCTGATCTTCGGCGTGGCAGAGGGAGCGACGGCGGAGGTCCTTCGGGAAGCTGCGCTGGGCGATTACGAGCTGCTGGAGCTGCAGGTAGATTACAGCGCTTTCTACCGTGAGCAGCTGAAGCAGGACGCTCCCGCGGAATTGAAGCTGCAGAACCATGTGCTGCTCTACGAGCCGACGGAAAAATACCTGATCCGCATCAGCGGCAGCGACAGCGCCTACAGCTTTGAGTCGCTGGAGAAGATCGGCGAGAATCTGGAGGTGCTGGTCACGGACTTTGAGACGCAGCTGCCCGAGATGGCCTCGGATTATCTCTACTGCGACCTGGGCCGGGGATAAGATACCTCGTTAACACGCATACAGGAACACACCGGCAGGGCTGTAGACTTCCACGCCCTGCCGGTGATTTTGAGACTCATTTATCTTATGTCACTCATTTTATCGTCAACTATATTATTGTTAACAATTTTCCGTAATATGTTTTATGTCAATGTTTTTATTGTAAACTTACGCAGTCAAGAGGATTTCCCATCCCCGCACAAGACAGCGTTGCAATTTTGGGGGAAAAGAGTAGAATAGAAGCAGAAACAGATAAGGGACGTGAAAACCATGGCCATGGAAACCCTGATTGAACTCTTTGACGAACGCCCGCTGGAAAACGTGCTGGGTGCGGAGATGTTCCGCCCGCAGCGGGTGGTCTACATCTGCCCGGAGGCTGTCGCCCGGGACCAGAACCTGCACAAAAAGCTCCGCAGCTACTTCTCCCGCCGCGGCCTGAAGGTAGAACTCGTTTTCTTCAAGGCTGACGTGTACGACGCCATGTCCGTCCTCGAGCTGCTGGGCAGCATCCTGATGCGGTACCCGGACTGCGCGCTCGACATCACCGGCGGCACCGACGCCGTTCTCTTCTCCGCGGGCCTCCTGTGCGCCGAGTCGGAGATCCCCGTCTTCACCTACAGCCGCAAAAAGAACTGCTTCTACAACATCAAAAACGCGCCTTTTGCCGAGGATCTCCCCTGCGATCTGCGCTATACGGTGGAGGATTTCTTCCGCATGGCCGGCGGCTCCGTGCGTGAGGGGCGGGTGGACAATGCGATCCTCTCCCGCTACATGAACGATTTTGACCCCTTCTTCGCGGTCTACCGGAAACACCGTCGGGAGTGGACAAAGATCGTGACCTATATTCAGCGCCTCTCCCCCGCCGGGGCGGACGGAAGCTATTCGCTGGAGGCCGGCGGCCCCTTCACCGTGAAGGGCGAGCGAGGCTCCCGCATCGACGCGCCGGAGGAGGCGCTGCGGGATCTGGAGGGCATCGGCTTTCTCGAGAAGCTCCATATCGGCGGGGATGCTGTCAGCTTCCGCTTCCGGGACGGGCAGATCCGCGCCTGGCTGCGGGATGTGGGCAGTGTGCTGGAGACCTATGTGTATAAGGCCTGCCTGGACACCGGCATTTTTGACGATGTGCGCACCAGCGTGATCGTGGACTGGGAGGGCGAAAAGAAGGCGGACGCCGTCTCCAACGAGCTGGACGTGATGTGCGCCCGGGGCGTGGTGCCCCTCTTCATCAGCTGCAAGACCTGCGACGTGAAGACCGAGGCGCTCAACGAGCTTGCGATCCTGCGCGACCGCTTCGGCGGCGAGATGGCCAGGGCCGCCATCGTCACGGCCGAGCGCGGCAATGCCCGCATGCGCAACCGCGCGGCGGAGCTGAACATCCAGGTGATCGACCTGAGCGATCTGGACAGCGAGAAACTTCAGAAGCGCCTGAAAAGCTGTATGGGAGTATGAGTTATGTCAACCAAAATCTATCTGCCGCTGCCCCGTTTCCACCGCTATGTGGAGGCGCTTACCGCGCTGGGCGCGGAGGTCTGCTTTGAGACTCCGGAGGCCTGCGACGTGCTCCTGCTGCCCGGCGGCGGCGACGTGGATCCCGCCCGCTACGGGCAGGAGAACCGGGGCTCCCTGGGCATCGACCCCGAGCGGGACGCGCTGGAGTTTGCGGCGCTGGAGACGGCGCTGCGGCGCGGCCTTCCCGTGCTCGGCATCTGCCGGGGCTGCCAGCTGTTAAACGTGGCGATGGGCGGCACGCTGCATCAGGATATCCCGGACCACCGGGCCATCAGCGAGGGCGTCGACCGGCTGCACCCATCCCGCACGACGGATCCGATGCTGACGGAGCTCTATGGCGGGGAGTTTATCATCAACAGCTCCCACCACCAGGCGGTGGATCGCCCGGGCGAGGGCTTCCGCCCCGTGCAGTGGGCGCCCGACGGCACGGTGGAGGCCATCCGGCACGAGACGCTGCCCCTCTTCGGCGTGCAGTGGCACCCGGAGCGCCTGCGGGAGCCGACGGACGGCTGGCGGCTGCTGGCGCGCTGGCTGGAAGTCGTGCAAAATCATAAGTGATCTGAGAGGCTTTCCATGAAGCACTATCTGCTCTGTCTGGCCGCGCTGCTGCTGTGTACGGCGCTGGGCGCGGCCATCGTCTTTCCCCTGCTGCGCAAAAAGCGGGGGCTGGGAAAGAAGCTGCTGCTCTCGGCGCTTCTGGGGCTGGCGCTTGCCGCGATCGGCGGCGGCGTGTTTCTCAGCGTCTATTACCACGCCGCGCCTGAGGCTTCGGCCGCGCTCCTCTCCGACGATACGGTGACCGTGGAGACGATCGGCAAAGGCTATTTCTTCGACGGCCCGGGAACGGACGCCGCGCTGGTCTTCTACCCCGGCGCCAAGGTGGAGAGCGCGGCCTATGCGCCGCTGCTGCGCAGGCTCTCCGCGGGCGGCCTGGACTGTTTTCTCGTCAGGATGCCGCTGCGCCTTGCCGTGCTGGATATGGAGGCCGCGGGTGAACTGCGGCAGCAATATGCCTATGAGACCTGGCTGCTGGCCGGGCACTCCATGGGCGGCGCCGTCGCGGCCAATTACGTCGGGGAGCAGCCCGACGCCTTTGACGGGCTGGTGCTGCTGGCCGCCTATCCCACCCATCCGCTGCCGGAAGATCTTCGTCTCCTGTCGATCTACGGTTCGGAGGACGGCTGCCTGGATTGGGAGAACTATGAGGCGGGCCGCGCCCTCTGGACGGACGGCGCCGCTGAGCTGGTGATCGACGGCGGCAACCACGCCGGCTTCGGCTGCTACGGCCCGCAGAAGGGTGACGGCGAGGCATTGATCCCCGCCGCGGAGCAGCAGGAGCGCACCGCGGAGGCGATCCTGGCGCTCGTCAAATAAACGTAATCAAGAAAGAGCATCGCCCGGATCTATAGATCCGGGCGATGCTCTTTCTTGCTGTATCTCATTCGTTCCCCATCATGAGGCGGATGACTTCCTTGTCGGTGCCGCGCATGCCGTCGCGCGCGATGGTGCTCACGGCGCGGATCGTATTCTCCACGCCCTTGACCACGATGCCGTCCCCGCCGTAGAACTGGCTGTCATGCATGAACATGCGCATGCCCAGCATGCCCGCCTCCACCGCGGAGGCGATCTTCGCCGCGCAGCTGGCCTTGGCCCCGTCGCAGATCATTCCGGAGTTGATGGCGAGGGCGTTGACGATGGTGTGGGAGACCTCCTTGCCCTTGCCGCCGTAGAGATAGCAGATGCCGGCGCCAGCGCCCGCCCCGGCGGAGGTTGCCCCGCAGTAGGCCGAGAGGCTGCCGATGCCGGTTTTCAGGTGGATCGTCACCAGGTTGGACACGGCCAGCGCCCGAAACAGCTGCGCCTCCGACACGGCGCACTCCTGGGCGTAGATGATGACCGGCACCGAGGCGGTGAGCCCCTGGTTGCCGCTGCCGGAGTTAATGACCACCGGCATCTCGCAGCCGTCCATGCGGGCATCCGAGCCCGCGGCGGCCCAGGCCTTGGCCCGGTTGTGCACGGAGTTGCCGTAGGAGAGGATCAGGATCTTGCCGATCCCGGCGCCGTACTTGCCGGTCAGGCCCTCCTTGGCGATGGCCATGTTGCAGTCGATCTGCCGCTGCAGGATGGGGCGCAGGAGCTCCACGTCCACCTCGTCGGCAAAGGCCACGATGTCCTCTACATTGAGGCTCGCTCGGTTTTCAGGCACCGTGTCCGCCTCGGCGGACCAGGGCTTTTCCAGCAGCGTTTCGCCGTTTTTGCGGATGCAGACCACGTTTGTGTGGTGGGAGACGATGTGCACATAGGCGCTCTCGCCGCCCCGGATGAGCTCCACGGCCAGATCGAAGGGCAGGTCGGACTCCGCCTCCCGGATCTCGATCGCCGCCGATTCCAGCCAGGCGTCCATGGCGCTTAAGTCCTCGGGCCTTGCCTCCGCGATGACCTCCAGCTCCCGCTCGGCCTTGCCGAAGCAGAGCCCCGCGGCCACGGCGCTGCGCATGCCCTTGCGGCCGCCCGTGTTGGGGACGACCACGCTTTTCACGTTCTTCACAATGTTCCCGCTGACCGTGAGCACCGTGCGCTCCGGCATGGCGCCCAGGGTGTCCCGGGCCAGGGCTGCGGCGTAGGCGATGGCGATGGGCTCGGTACAGCCCATGGCCGGCACCAGTTCCTCCCGCAGGATGTCCAGATAGGTTTCCATCAGCTTTTTATCCATGTTCGCTCCCCCTCCGGCGTGGCATCCCGTGTTTGCTGCGTACTGACTCTGTTGAATTGTAGTATTGAATTTTTCTCGCTTCCAGATAGTAGCGCTTCTCCCGGGCGGAGCCCATGGAGAAGGTCTTGCGCGGCAGGACCTCGCCTGCCTCGATGGCCGGGAAGAGGCTCTCCTTTTCCATGGCGGGCAGCAGGAAGCCAATGCTCCCCTCCCGCGCCGCGAGAGCGCGCAGCGCGTCCTCGCCGTGGATGTAGTCGAGGTTTCCGGCGTTTTTGGCCAGATAATCGTCCAGAAAGGCCTGCAGCCTTGCGACGGGGAGACTCCCGCTCAGGTGCAGAAGCCGCTCCTCCCTGCCGATAAGGCAGCGCAGCACCGCCCCCTCGCCGTCGTCCAGCGCGGCCGCCGCGGAAGAAAACAGCCCTTCCGCGTCGCAGCCTGTCACCAGGCGATGAATGGCCTCCCAGCGCTGGCCGGGACCGTGCAGGTTTTCCAGCTCCACCAGGGCGTAGCGGGCCGGGTGACCGGAGAGATCCTCGCCCGCGTGTTCCTTCCTGATCTGCTCCCAGCAGGCCTTGGCCGTGGCGAGGGAGTGGTTCCCGTCTCCAACGGCATAGCAGAGCTTCCGCCCGGCGCAGTAGGCATCCAGCCGCTCGCGCAGGCGCCGCAGCACCACGCCCTCCAGGAGCCAGCCGCGGACCTGCCCGCCGCCCTGCATCAGCTCAAAGTCATAGAGCTTGGGGAAGGCGGCTTTCTGCCGCCCCAGCAGGCCGATCAGCAGATCCTCCGGATCGTCGCACAGCAGCAGCACATGCGGCAGCTCCAGTGCAGCGCCCTCGCGGATCTGCATCCGGGGCGGGATGCGCTCGGTGACGGTGGCCTCTGTGGCCCGCACCGGCGCCTTCGTATCCGGGGCGTAGTCATAGGCTTCCAGATCCAGCATGCCGATCACGCCCTGGCGCACGCTCCCGTCCGGCAGCCGCCGCTCGGTATAGAGATACGCGTTTTTATACTCCCGGAAAAGCCCGCTTTGCAGGTATTCCTCCATCCTGCGGTGGATTTCCTCCGCCCGCTGCCGGTTGTCGCTCTGAAGTTCCGACTCCGGCAGGATGAGCCGCAGGGCCGAGGGCGCATCGCCCACGATACGATCGGTCTCCGCCCAGTATTCCGGCTCCGAGGAGAACTGATCGCAGGCGATCACCGCCCACTTTTCCAGATCTTTTTCCGCGGGCAGCAAAATGTCCGCGGGACAAAAAATGCTCATTCGGCTCTCCCTTCGTCGATGACCTCCGTCAGCAGCGCCACGACCAGACGGCGCGCCTCCGGCGCCTCGTCCACGCAGGTGCTGAGCGTGAGGATATGGTCCTCCAGCGCGATCTCCGTGTCCCCGGGCACCACGGTGCCGGGGGCCGTGCTGTTCACGACGCTCATCAGATAGTCGATGCGGTCCTGCATCACGGTCTCATCGTACACTGCGTCGATGAGAATATCCGGGAACACGGTGGTGGCGAAGACCGTGTAGTGGTACTCCGCCGCGGGCGTATAGAGCACGATCTCCCGATGGGCGTGGAAAAAGCTCTCGTCCGCATAGTCCCGCAGTGCGCCGAACATGGTCCCGTCGGCCATGTTGTGGGCGTAGAGGATGGTGTTGAAGCGGGAGAAATCCTTCGGCACGCCGCTGAAGGAGAACACACAGCCCGGCAGTCCCTCGCTCTCGTCCAGGTTCCGGTTCAGATAGTACTCATCGTCCCCCGCCCGCTGCAGCACCGGGTAATCCACCGTGGTGCCCGGGATGCGCAGCCAGGCGTAGATATCGTCGTTCTGCGCCTGCAGCGATACAAAGTCGATGGGCGAAACGTAGGGGATCGGCGTGGGCGTCGGCGTCGGCTCCGGGGTCGGTTCCGGCGTCGGCTCACTGGTCTCCTCCGTCGTCTCCGCCGCGGAGGCCGCCAGGCCGCGCTCCGAGGCCATGACGCGCGCGTCCATCACGCGCCCCCACAGGACCAGCAGCAGGCCGGTCACACAGAATATCAGCAAAAAAAGCTTTGGAAATCCTCTTCTCATGCCTTGGTATCCATCCCTGCCGCCGGGAAACGGAAAGCGCTTCCCGGCAGTTTTCTTCTCTCTGTTCTTAGTCGATCTTTACGCTCAGGGTCCGGCCGTTCAGGTCGTAGTGCAGCGTGAGGCCGTCCTTCGTGTGCTCCACGCGGATGTTCTCGGCCTCCCGGTTCCGCAGCAGCTGCGCATAGTGCGCCCGGGCCACCGGGCCGTACTTTGCCATGTTGTCCGAATGGAACAGCACGCCGCCGAGCACGCTGTTGACCGTGGCAAGGACATACTTCTGCTCGTCCGAGAGCTTCAGGTTATCCTCCCGCAGGAAGAACACGTCCGGGTCGTTGAGCCAGGCGCGGCCGTTCAGTTCCCGGCGGAAGATCGTGTTCCGGATCGACTGGCGGGTGGAAACCCGTTCCCGGTGGGCAAGGCGCATATGGGGCTTATCGTCCCAGTCCAGGCCCACGTCGCAGCCGATGCGGCAGTAGTCCACCAGGCCGAAGGCGGGCATGATGGGCACGCCGCAGCCCAGGATCAGCTTATCGCCGCAGAGCCTGCGCAGCAGCTCCATCGCGCGGATCATGCGCGCGGCGCGGCTCTCGTCCGCCGAGCCGAAGGGTGCCGCGGCATAGAGAAAGTCCAGCTTCACCAGGTCGTAGCCCCAGTCGTTCAGCACCCGGTCGAAGACCTTCTCCAGGTAGGCCACCACCTCGGGATTGTCGATATCCAGCCCGTAGAAGCCGCCCCAGTTGATACCGGCGTACCAGGGATTGCCCTTTTCATCCTTCAGGAACCAGTCCCGGTGCTCGCGGTAGAGGGCAGAGCCCTTCTTCGCCGCGAAGGGGGCCAGCCAGAGCCCTGCCCGGAAGCCCGCGGCATGGATGGCGTCGGCCGCCTGCTTCATGCCCTGGGGGAACTTGGCGGGGTCGGCCTCCAGCCAGTCGCCCACGTTGGGCTCCCAGCCGTCGTCGATCTGGAACAGGTCGCCGGGCTGCAGATTGCCGATGCAGCCGTCCAGATCCTCGCGGATGGTCTGGGCGCTGATGTTCTCATAGCGGTTGTACCAGCTGGTGTAGCCCGCCAGCTTTTCCTGCGTCCGGGCCTTGACGCCCAGGGCGCCGAACCAGGCGTCAAAGACGTTGTCCTCGCGTCCGTGGGCAAAGTAGAGGTCAAAGGCGTGGAATTCGCCGCCGCAGCGCAGACCCGCGCAGTCCCGCTCGACGCGCAGCTCGTGGCTTGCGCAGTCATAGCGGAAGAGGGTGTAGCCCGGGTGCTCGTCCAGTGAGCCGATCAGGCGGAAGTCCTCGCCCTCGCGGAAATAACAGTAGCTCTCGCCGTGGGTGATGCCCTCCTTCTCCGGATAGCTGACCCAGTTGTAATCGCCGTAGCGGTCCAAGCCATAGTGGTTGATGACGGCCTTGGGCAGCCGGGAAATACCGTGGGTGCGCCCCACGCGGGAGTGCTCCGTGCTGTAGGTCCAGCTCTGATAGCCGTTCATAAAGACCCAGCCGTCGGCGCTCATGGGCACGTTCAGCGAACCCTCCGCCTTCACGATCTCATCCTCCGGCAGATCCACCACGATGTGCATCGCGCCGTGGGGGCGGATGACGCTGCCGATGACAGGCGGGTGATTTTTCAGTGTGATCTTGTAGTTAAAACGATTGGCCATTGTTCTTCCCTCACTTTACCGTAAAGTCCACGACCACCGGCGCGCAGCCCTCGGCCGTGAGCGTCAGGCTCGCCTTGCCGCGGCGGCCCGTGGTCTTCACATAGCAGCCGCACATGCCGCCCTCGGCGGTGACCGTGTCCGGCCCCACCAGCTGCAGCGCGCCGCGGAGCTTCAGCTTCACCGGCAGCTGGGCATAGGGGGCAGGATTGTTGTTCTCGTCAAGGATGCGCACGCGGACGGCGGCCATGTCGAAGCTTTCGCCCTCGTGCAGTTCCTGCTGGCTCACGCGCGCTTCCAGATGCAGGCTCACGCCCGGGCAGCGGGTCTGGGAGACGACGCACACCCCGTCCCTGATGCCCTCGAAGCGCCAGCGGGTGGACTCGCCGCCCCAGTTGCCCACGTACTTGCCGTAGAGGGCGGCGCCGTCCTCGAATTTCATGCCGTAGCGGAGCATGCAGTAGAGCATCTTCGCCTTGTCGGCAGGGGGCATGTTGCTCATGCCGTACTTGCCGGCGGAAATCAGCGCTTCCTTCAGAGGCTGCGCCTTTGCCTTTGGGAAACCCTCCTGGGTCTCCAGCAGGCAGCCGATGGTGTCGTCAATGAGCACCGGGCCGTGCTTCAGGCCGTCCCAGCCCTTGGGCGTGAAGGAGGCCACAAAGCTGTCGTTTTTGTAGAGATCCACCCGGTCGGCGTTGGTGAAGGCGTAGATCTCTCCCACGTTGCCGCCGGGATAGTCGCCGATGTCCATGGGGCTGCCCACCTCCAGCACCGGGCTCTCGTCGCCCTGGCTGGCGTAGAGGGCGGCGGCCAGCTTCGGGTTGCGGAAGGCGTCCAGCACGCCGTGGTAGCAGACCTTGTCGCCGGAACCGAAGTCCTTGTGGGTGGGATAGTCGAACATGCACCAGCCGAAGCAGCCGGCGTGCTCGCCGTCGGCCATGGCCGCGTTCAGGACGCGGGCGTGGCGCAGGGCGTGCTCCTGGCGCTTTGCCCAGGGATCATAGCTCTTGGTGGGGAACATGTGCCCGCTGTGCTCGGAGATGAGCAGGGCTTTTCCCATATCGGGCGTGACCTTGTCCTTGGGGCGGCAGCCCGGGTTCTCGCCGGTGTGGGAGAAGTCGTTGAAGGCGTAAACGTCCTCCAGCAGGCTGCTCTTCTCGATATAGCGCACGCCGGAGGTGGGGCGGCTGGGGTCCAGCAGCCGGCAGAGCTCGTTGGTGCGCCTGTAGAATTCGTCGTTGTCCTGGCTCTCGTTGATGCGCACGCCCCACAGGACGATGCTCGGGTGGCTGCGGTACTGCATCACCATCTCGCACAGGTTCTCCACCGCATGATCCTGCCACCTGCGGTCGCCCACATGCTGCCAGCCCGGGATCTCGGTGAAGACCAGCAGGCCCAGCTCGTCGCAGGCATCGATAAAGTGCTGGCTCTGGGGATAGTGGGAGGTGCGCACGGCATTGCAGTGCAGCTCCTCCTTGAGGATGCGCGCGTCCTCCCACTGCAGGTGGGTCGGCGCGGCGTAGCCGATGTAGGGATAGCACTGGTGCCGGTTCAGGCCGCGCAGAAAGCTCTTTTTCCCGTTGAGATAGAAGCCGTCGGCCCGGAATTCCACCGTGCGGAAACCGAAGCGCTTCTCCTGGGTGTCGAGCACATTTTTCTCATTGTCCAGCAATTCCGCCCGTACGGTGTAGAGATGGGGATCCTCCGGGCTCCAGGCGCGGGCATAGGGGACGCGCACCGTGAAGAGATCGTGCCCCAGTACGCAGGCCACGCGCTTCTCCCCGTCGAAGACGGAGAGGCGCACCAGGTTGGCTTTGCCCTGCAGCGTGAGCCGCGCTTCCAGCAGGTCCAGGCCGGGCGTGAACACATAGAGGTCCGCGATCCAGTCCTGCTCCCGCACGTCCAGCCAGGCCTCGCGGTAGAGGCCGCCGTAGGTCAGATAGTCGATCACGAAGCCGAAGGGCGGCACCTCGGGATTCTCGGTGCTGTCCAGCTTCACGCAGACGGTGTTCTCGCCGCCGAAGTTTACAAGATCTGTGATCTCCGCGCGAAAGGCGGTATAGCCGCAGAAATGCTCCGCGCACTTTGTGCCGTTTACGAACACCTCGGCGATGTGGGCCGCGCCGTCAAACTGCAGGAAAAGCCGCTTTCCCCGCAGCTTCTCCGGGATGTCCAGCGCCCGGCGATAGCCGTACACGCCCTCGTAGTTCTGCGGCCCCGCATAATGGAGCGGCGTCTCCTTCACCGAATGGGGCAGGCGCACGGGCACCGTCTCCCCGCCGCCGGAGAGCAGCTCCTCCGACCAGCGTTCGGCAAATTCCCAGCCGCTGCACAGATTGATCATTCCCGATATCCTCCGTCATTCTTTTTCCGTGGGTCAGATTATCTCTTTATATTTTAACATTGATTCCCAAAAGGCACAAGCCGGAATCACGCATTTCTTATCTGCAAAAAACAAACTCTCGCGGTTGACACCGGGCAGTACCTTCGTGTATAATTGATTGGACATGCTATATGCTTTTTCCGAAAGCCTATAATATCTAATTTACTGATAGAGAGGAAGCAACACATGGAAACCAAAAACATTCGCAACATCGCCCTCCTCGGCCACGGCAACAGCGGCAAGACCAGCCTGGCTGAGAGCATGCTCTTCGTCACCGGCGCCATAGACCGCCAGGGCAAGGTCACGGACGGCAACACCGTCTGCGACTATGACCCGGAAGAGATCAAGAGACAGATCACCATTTCCTCCTCCGTCGCTCCCGTGAGCTTCGCCGGAAACAAGATCAACGTGCTCGACTGCCCCGGCTACTTTGACTTCGTGGGTGACGTGCTGTGCGCCCTGCGCGCCGTCGAGGCCGGCTTCATCCTGGTGACCGCGAAGGACGGCCTGTCCGTCGGCGCCGAGCGCAGCTGGAAGTACCTGAAGAGAGCGAACCTCCCCGCCGCTTTCGTCGTCTCCAAGGTCGACGAGGAGCATGGCGACTACTTCGCCGTTGTCGAGGCGCTGCGCGCCAAGTACGGCTCCATCGTCGCCCCCGTGACCATCCCCAGCTCTGACGGCAAGGGCGTCATCGACCTGGTGCACAACGTCTGCTACACCTCCAACGGTGCCAAGACCGTGAAGGGTGCTGTCCCCGCTGCCGACGCCGGTCATGTGGAAGATCTGCGCATGGAGCTGATGGAGACCGCCGCCGGCGCCACCGAGGAGCTCATGGAGAAGTTCTTCGAGACCATGGAACTGGATGAGGCCGATATGGTCGCCGGCATCAAGGCCGGTATGAAGGAGCGCTCCGTCGTTCCCGTGTTCGCCAGCGCCGCCATGAGCAATGTCGGCACCGAGGCCCTGCTGCAGGGCATCGTGGACTACGTTCCCAACCCCGCCGAGATGGACGGCATCGATCCCAACGGCCCCGTCCTGGGCTTCGTGTTCAAGACCGTGTCCGACCAGTTCGGCAAGTACAGCTTTGTCAAGGTCATGAAGGGCACCATTACCTCCGACCTGTCCCTGCGCAACGTCCGCGCCTCCAGCACCGATAAGCTGGGCCGCCTCTACACCGCCGCCGGCAAGAAGATGACCGAGGTCAAGGACGCCTGCTGCGGCGACATCGTCGCCATCGGCAAGATGGACTGGAAGACCGGCGACACCGTCTGCGACCCCAAGAACGAGGTCGAGCTGCCCGCCATCGAGATCCCCGAGCCCTGCTACTCCGTCGCCATCGCCCCCAAGACCAAGGGTCAGGACGACAAGGTTGCCACCGGCCTTGCCCGCCTGAACGAGGAAGACATCTCCTTCTCCCTGGTCAACAACGCCGAGACCCATCAGATGGTCATCTCCGGCGCCGGCGACATTCAGGTCGACGTGCTCTGCGCCAAGCTCAAGAGCCGCTTCGGTGTTGACACCGAGCTCAAGCCCGCCCGCGTGGCTTACCGCGAGAAGATCAAGGGCCGTGTCGAGGCCCACGGCCGTCACAAGAAGCAGTCCGGCGGTTCCGGCCAGTTCGGTGACGTCTGGATCCGCTTCGAGCCCCAGGATGAGAGCGATGAGATGATCTTCGCCGAGGAAGTCTTCGGCGGCTCCGTTCCCAAGAACTTCTTCCCCTCCGTCGAAAAGGGTCTGCGCAACGCCGTGCAGAAGGGCGTGCTCGCCGGCTATCCTCTGGTCGGCCTGAAGGCCACCCTGTACGATGGCTCCTACCACCCTGTCGACTCCAACGATATGGCCTTCCAGACCGCTGCCCGTCTCGCTTACCAGGACGGTATTCCCAAGGCCAAGCCCACCATTCTCGAGCCCATCGGCCTGCTGCAGGTCACCATTCCCGACGCGAACCTGGGCGATATCATGAGCGATATCTCCTCCAAGCGCCGCGGCACCGTGCTCGGCATGACCGCTGAGGACGGCATGCAGACCGTCGAGGCCGAAGTTCCCATGGCTGAGATGGGTTCCTACACCATCGACCTGCGCTCCATGACCCAGGGCCGCGGTTCCTTCAGCCTGAAGTTTGTCCGTTACGAGGAAGCCCCCGGCAACGTGCAGCAGAAGGTCATCGAAGAAGCCAAGGCAATGGAAGAAAAAGAGTAACGTCAGAATAAAACTGTAAGGTCATGCGGCTGCACTGGGGCAGCCGCATCGACCGTCAGTTTTATTCTTCCTTTTCGCGATGAACCCGCTGCCGCTGGGCTTCACCGCGAGGAAAACAAGGAATTATAACAAAACAGCGGCCCTCGCGGGCCGCTGTTTTTTCGTATTCAGCTGGTGATCAAATGAACAGCAAATTATCCAACATCAAAAATATCGCCTGGGCCATCGCGATCGTCGCGTCTCTGGCGCTGCTGGTGGTAGCCCTAGGCTTTGCCGCCTTCACCCGCCACCACGGCGAGATGGAGCGCCCCACCGTTCTGATCGGGGAGGCTGCCGCCGCGCGGGATGCCGCCCTGGCCGAAGCTAAAAAGGCCGAGGAACAGCAGGCCCTGCAGCAGTCCGGCGGCGGTGAAGTCTACGTGCTCGGGGAGAGCGGCGACGCGGGCCAGGCCTATCTGGACTCGCTGACCTTCCTGTGCGACAGCGCGCTGATCGGGCTGCGGGACTATGGGCTTCTGAAGGACGGCACGGCCACCACCCAGGTCTGGGGCAGCGCGGCCGGGAACATCCCTGCCTCCACGCTGGGTGACTTCACCATCCGCTTTCCCGGGGACGGGTCGGAGGTCAGTCCCATCGACGCCGCAATGATCGCAAAGCCCGCCCAGCTGGTGATCTCCCTGGGCACGGACAGCCTGGCCGGCACCGATGAGCAGACCTTTATCTCCGGCTTCGAGTCGCTGATCCGCGGCATCCAGCAGGCGAGCCCGGAGACGGCCATCATCGTCTGCACCATCACCTCCGTCACCATCAGCTATTCCGGCAGCGACGGGCTGGACTTTCCGATCGTGAACCAGGCCAACACCTGGATCGCCCGGGTCTGCGCCGATACCGGCGTCTTTCTGGTGGACGTGGCTTCCGCTGTCAGCGACAGCAACGGCTCCCTCCTCACGGAGTACGCCTCCGCCAACGGCAAGACCCTCAACTCTGCGGGGCTCAACCAGGTGCTCGACTACCTGCGCAACCACGCCATCGCCTATTAACAGTTTCCAGTTTTCAGCATTCAGTTTTCAGGGAGGCGCTCTGAAAACCGGAATCTGAAAGCCAAATACGCAGGGGACATGAATTTTTCAATTCATGTCCCCTGCGTATTTTATCTGACGATCTGTTTGATAAAGGCCGGGCGCTGCACCGGCGCGCTTGAGAAGACGAAGCAGTCAAGCAGCATTTTTGCCGCCTCCGCCGCCTTCTCCGGGCTGGACGCGTGGATCGTGGCGAGGCTCTCCCCCGGCTTCACCGCGTCGCCCACCTTTTTGTGCAGCACCACGCCCACGGAGAGGTCAATGCTGCTCTCCTTGGTGGCGCGGCCGCCGCCCAGGTGCATGGAAATGAGGCCGACCTTCTCGGCAAAAATGCGGGCAACGAAGCCGCCTTTTTCCGCCGGGGCCTCCAGCTTCACCGCCGCCTGCGGCAGCAGATCCGGATCGAAGACCGGGCCGGCGTCGCCGCCCTGGCCCTCCACCATCTGGGCAAGCTTCCGGAGGGCGCTGCCGTCCTCAATGGTTTTCAGCAGCTCCAGTTTTGCTTCCTCCTGGCTCCAGACCACGCCGGCCTCCACCATCATCAGGCTCCCCAGCGTGAGGCAGAGATTCAGCAGGTCGCCCTGTTTCTCACCCCGCAGCACCTCGATGGCCTCCCGCACCTCCACCGCGTTGCCCACGGCATAGCCCAGGGGCTGATCCATGTCGGTGATGACGGCGGCGCATTTCCGCCCGGCCAGGCGGCCGATGTGGGTCAGCCCCCGGGCCAGCTCCTCGGCCTGGGCTTCGGTCTTCATGAAAGCCCCGTCGCCGCATTTGACGTCCAGCACGATCACATCCGCCCCGCTCGCGAGCTTCTTCGACATGATGGAGGACACGATCAGCGGGATGGAGGGCACGGTGCCGGTCACGTCCCGCAGGGCGTAGATCT
>CAMOXI010000024.1 GCA_946628965.1 uncultured Clostridia bacterium
AGTCGGCGTCCAGATCCTCGCTCTCCTCCTCCTTCTCGTCCACGGAGGCGTAGACCACCTTCTTCAGGCGGCTCACAAAATCGTCCGCCTGGCGGTAGAGATCGGTGCTCTCGTCGCCCTGGCCGGAGATAATGAGCGGCGTCCTCGCCTCGTCGATGAGGATGGAGTCCACCTCGTCCACGATGGCGAAGGCGTGCCCGCGCTGCACCATCTGCTCCTTGTAGAGCGCCATGTTATCGCGCAGGTAGTCAAAGCCCATCTCGTTGTTGGTGCCGTAGGTGATGTCACAGGCGTAGGCGGCGCGGCGCTCGTCATTGTCCAGCCCGTGGACGATCAGGCCCACGGTGAGGCCCATGAAGCGGTGCACCTTGCCCATCCACTCGCTGTCGCGGCGGGCCAGGTAGTCGTTGACGGTGACGATGTGCACGCCCTGGCCGGTCAGCGCGTTTAAGTACGCGGGCAGCACGGCCACCAGGGTCTTGCCTTCACCGGTCTTCATTTCGGCGATGCGGCCCTGATGCAGGACGATGCCGCCGATGAGCTGCACGCGGAAGGGCTTCATGCCCAGTACGCGCCAGGCGGCCTCCCGCACGGCGGCGTAGGCCTCGGGCAGGATATCGTCCAGGCTCGCGCCGTTTGCCAGGCGATCCTTGAATTCCTCCGTCTTGGCGCGAAGCTCACTGTCCGAGAGCTTCTGCATGGACGGCTCCAGTTTTTCGATTTTATCTGCGATCGGATAGATCCGTTTCAGTTCCCGGTCAGAGTAGCTGCCGAAGAGCTTGGTGAAAAATCCCATAGAACACTCCTAAACCGTTGGGGATCCGCCCTCACGGGGACAGACCTCCATACTAATACAGTGTAGAGTATAGCACAAGTTTGTGAATAAAAAAAGTCTGTTCCGGGCAAAAACTGCCCCGGACAGGAAAAGCGCGGGAGAGAATCTTTCTCCCGCGCGGCAGACTGTAGACAAACTCATGCGACGGAAGCAGGACACGCATGGGGAGAGCGCGAGAGGGGATTGGTTATTCCCTCTCGCGTTTGATAATCTCAAAAATGAGAACTTTTCCGGAAGTTCTCATTTTTGATGCTCAAGGTGTCGACACTTTGTCGACACCTTGAAGCGCGGGAGAAAAACTTTCTCCCGCGCGGTCATTTCCCATTTTTCCGCTCAGCCCAGGGTGAAGGTCAGAACGCCGTCTTTGTCGAAGTGGAAGAGACGGATTTTACCGTCCCGCTCCAAACGCTGCCAGCCGGTCATAAAGCCGCCGTCCTCGGTCATGTAATACTCCTTCCCGTCCACGGTGATCCAGCCAGTCTGCACCCGGCCCTGCTCATTCAGGTAATAGGTCTTTTCTCCCTGTTCAAGCCAGCCGGTCTGCATCACGCCGCTGTCGTCCAGGAAGTATTTCCCATCCTTCTGCGTGAGCCAGCCGGTCTCCGGGTGGCCTTCCTCGTCGAAGAAGTAGCGTTCGCCGTCGATCTCCTGCCAGCCCTCCGCCGGGACGCCGTCCCGGCCGAAGTAATAGCGCTCGCCTTCAATCTCCTGCCAGCCGAAGCACATGGCGCCGTCCTCTCCCAGGAAGCAGAAGCGGTCGCCGCCGGGCCAGGCAATCGGCTGCCAGCCGGTCTGCATCACGCCGTTTTCATCGAAGAAATACCAGTCCCCGTCGATCTCTGTCCAGCCGGTGCTGGCGGGCTCACCCTCCGGGAAGTAGTAGCGGAAGCCGTTTTCCTCCAGCCAGCCGTTGTGCTTGGTGCCGTCTTCGTTGAAGTAGAAGAGCCCTTCCGCCACATGCAGCCAGCCGGTCACCATGCTGCCATAAGTCTTGCTGCTGTATGGCTCAGACCAGAAATAGTACCATTCGCCGTCCACCTTGGTCAGGCCGACCTGCTGCAGGCCGTCTTCGTCAAAGTAGTAGAGCCGGTCACGGTCGGCGACCCAGCCGGTCAGAGGCTCGCCGTCCTTGAAGTACGCCCATTCGCCTTCCGAAACTTCGTAAGAATCCGGGTATTCGTTTTCCCACAGGGCCCAGCCGTCTTTCGAGACGCTGTCATAGCGGGCGATCTCCGGGTCCTCTTTCTTAAACTGCGCGGCGTTGCCGGAAGCGGCCCAGAGCGCGATCCCGTCGTCGGAAAGCTCCGCCAGCAGGGCCCACCTGGTGGCGCCAGCCTCATAGAATGCGGTGCCGTATTTCCGCTCTGCATAGATGCGCGCGGTCATGAAGGCATCCTGCATCGCCAGGGCCTTCGGATTCCGCTTGCTGGTCACGATCACATACTCGGGCTGGTGCATATCGAAGGTGTCCCGGCTGTTGGAGTAGTCCCCCGCGCCGTGATGAGCGGCCTTGAGCAGATTGACCCGGCCCACTTCGTTGAGGATGGCCGACATGATCCGCTGTTCGGTCTGGCCTTCCACGTTGATATCGCCGGTGAAGGCCGCGATCGTGGTCCCGTCGTCCAGCGCGGCCACGATGGAGTTGATGTTCTCGTTTTTGACCGTATTGCGGGGCAGCAGGTTGTAGAGCCAGAGTTTCGCCTTGCCGAAGGTGAAGGAGAGCGAGTCGTCATACAGATCGTTGGGGTCGTTCTCGTTGTAAGTGACATCCTCCAGAGTGCTCTTGCGGTTTATCGTTCTGATGAGCTTCTCATATTTCTCCGGGCTTCCCGCTTCCCCCGGCTCCACGCCGACAGACAGGTCCGCCAGAATGCAGCCCTGCTCCTTCATGGCCTTGACCGCCTGATAGTAGAAAGCCTGGGAGTGCCAGGAATCGACCTTTTTCTCCTCGATCTCGTTGAGAACGAAAATCTTGCCATCCTCAGCCTCATCATTGGCCGCTGCTTCGTCTACCTCTTCCTCCCCGTCGGCAGGCAGGTCATCGTCCTGGGCCCTGGTGTGGTGATACTGCTTGTAGAAGTATACCGTCGTCTCATCTACCAGATGCCGCTTCACATTGTCCGCGTCCTTGAACTCGTAATTGACAAGGCCCGGAATGCCGCCGATATGGTCCGAATGGGCATGAGTGCCGATGACAAAATCCAGATGCGTAATGTTGAAAGAGCGAACCAGGATATTGGCGATGGATTCGCCGTTTTTGCCGGAAGCATCGCAGGACAGGCCGACTGTGGCGGAGCAGTAATAGGTCTTCCCGTCCTGGTCGGTGATGGTGTTCTGCCGGCGGTGGCCCGCATCAATCAGGCCGTAATGCCCGTCCGACTCGATGAGGATGCAGTCGCCGCTGATCCAGCTGGTCGAAACATTGATATAGTAGATCCGCACATTCGGCTCTGCTTCCGCCTCTTCCTCCTTTTCCGGCGCCTCTCCCGCGCCGATGGAGACGATGCCGAACAGCAGCGTCATCACCAACAGAAGAAGGATCCCCTTTTTAACTTTCATAAGCCCTCCCGTACACTGGAGAGAAAGGAAAAGCAGCAGCCGCTTCTCCGGATTCTTCCAAAAATACACTTATTTATATCACACGAAAAAAGCCGGCGCAAGAGAAAACACCTGCGCCGGTACAACTTTTCCCGTAAAACTGATGTCTATGACAACTTTACGATGTTGGAATCGGCCATAAAATTGCCCACAGAGTAGAGCACGAGGATCTGATCGAAACCCTCCTCCCGGCAGAGCTCCGAAAGCTGCTGCCGGTAATAGCGCAGGTCCGCCAGCACCACTTCCCGATACGCGTCCGCCAGGAAGCAGCCCATGCAGTTGGCGTAGGAGTCCCGGATCACCAGGATGCGGCCCCCGGCCGTCGGGTCCAGGTTCCGGATCCGGACCAGGGGGTGGTTCCCGTCGAGCCAGACGGGGTACTTGTCCTCCTCCGTCAGCCGCTCGCGGAAAAAGAGCCGGTCATAGCTTCCCTCCCGCTCGGAAAAGCGCACCTCGTACTGTCCGCCGCTGTCCCAGAGCTCCAGTGTCTCCGCCGGTGTTTCCCAGAGGCAGGCGCGGGCATAGGTCGTCCCCTGAAAGCCCGCTTCCCGGGTGACGCTGTAGTCCTCCGCCGCGGGCAGGCTGCGCCCGGAAGCGCCGGTATAGAAGTCGGCGGCCAGATAAGCGCCCAGGCTCGTCCAGTGGTGATCCGTGCGGTAATAGAGCGCGGCCGGATCCGCCGCCGCCTGAAAAACCGGCAGCAGCGCAAAGGGCCGCACATGCTCCCCGGCCAGGGCGTGGGCCGCCGCGATCACCTCATCGTCGGGATACTCGTCGGCAAGGCCCCGGATATCTTCCTGCAGCAGGAAGCCGGCTGAAGGCACCAGCAGCAGATCCACATCCTGCCCCACGGTTTCGGCAAAGGCGTTGATCGCCTCCATGTTCCGCCGGATCACCGCCGGGTCAAGGACCACCGGGCGCTCATAGAGCCGCCCGCTCTCCCCCACATAGACCTGCTGCGTCACCTGCAGATTGGCATAGCGCAGGGCGTGGGCGTTGAGGGATACGAAGAAGTCCCGCCCGGGCAGATGGTCCGCGCACCAGGCGTCGCTCTCCTCGCCGAAGCGGCCGCTGCGCAGGCTTTCGGCTGTCATCTCCGGCGTTTTGGCGAGATAGCGCTTTTCGCGGGCGGAAAAAGTCTCCTGCGGCAGCAGCAGGAAAAGCAGCAGCATGCCCCCCAGAAAAGCGCAGAACAGGACTGTGAGCAGAAGGTCGCTTTTTTTGTTTTTCATCTCTGCTCACCTCCTCAGAAGCGGAAATAGATAAAGGGATTGTAGCTCTGGCTGGCCAGGGCGGCGGTACAGAGCAGCATCAGCAGCGCAAGATAAGCGATGCGCAGGCTCTCTCCCGCGCCGCCGCGCAGTCGGGAGGCGAGCTTTGCGGGCAGCGGCGTCGCGCCGAGGGTGGAGAGAAGCATCAGCGGCAGATAGGCGAGGATCAGGTTCCGGCTGTGCACGGTCTCCCCCGTAAGCGTGAGAAAGCGCCCGAGGAAGGCCCCCAGCTCCGGCAGCGCCGGGAAGGAGAAGAGCACCCAGCCGAAGGAGACCGCCAGCACCACCAGCGCCGTGCGCAGAATGTTCGGCAGCTTCTCCAGCCAATGCAGCAGAAACAGCTTCTCCAGTGTCAGGAGCAGCCCGTAGTACAGGCCCCAGAACACAAAGTTCCAGCTGGCCCCGTGCCAGAGCCCGGTCAGCGCCCAGACGATCAGCAGATTCAGCAGCTGCCGCGGCAGTCCCCTGCGGTTGCCGCCCAGCGGGATGTACACATACTCCCGGAACCAGGTCCCCAGTGAGATATGCCAACGCCGCCAGAACTCGGTGATGCTGCGGGAGATATAGGGATAATCGAAGTTTTTGAGAAACTCGAAGCCCAGCATCCGCCCCAGGCCGATGGCCATGTCGGAGTAGCCGGAGAAGTCAAAATAAATCTGCAGGCTGTAGGCGAACATGCACACCCAGGCGGAGAGCGTCCCGCCGTCGGCTTTCAGCGCCTCCCACAGCGCGCCCATGTGGTTTGCCAGCAGCAGCTTTTTCGCAAGGCCGATCACAAAGAGCTGCACGCCGGAGGCAAATTGAGGAAGGCTCTCCCGCCGCGACTCCAGCTGCTCGGCCACGTCCCGGTAGCGGACGATGGGCCCGGCGATCAGCTGCGGGAACATGGACACATAGGCGCCGAAGGTCACTATGCTGCGCTGGCACGCCGCCTCGCGGCGGTACACGTCCACCGTGTAGCTCATGGACTGAAAGATATAAAAGGAGATGCCGATGGGCAGCGGGATCTCCGGCACCGGCAGGCGCAGGGCGGCTGGCAGCAGCAGATTCAGCGTCCGCGCCAGAAAGCCCGCGTATTTGAAGAAGGCCAGCAGCCCCAGATCGAGCGCAAGGCACAGGATCAGAGCCCGCTTTCCGTCCCGCCCGGCCGCCTGCTCTCTGCCGATCAGCAGGGCAGCCGTGAAATTGAGCAGGATGGTAAAGAGCATGAGGAGAAGGTACACCGGCTCTCCCCAGCCGTAAAACAGCAGGCTGAATGCGAGCAGCAGCAGATTCCGAAAGCGCCGCGGGCAGAGATAGTACAGCAGCAGCGTCCCGGGCAGGAAGAAAAAGAGAAAGACATTGCTGGAAAAGACCACGCCTGATCCCCCTGTTTGACAGAAAAGTGCCGGGGCAGAGCCCCTTCGGCAGTTTTTTACTATAGCACAGCCGTTTTTTCTCCACAAGGGCTTTTTCCCGGGTCGCTGCCGGGCGGACCAAGGCTGCTCCTTTTTGTTCCCGCTTTGTTTCTTGTCCTGTCCCGCCATGTGTGCTAAAATGTCTTTTCGTGAAGAAACAGAGACTGAGAGGGTGAGGATATGAACAAACTCGGCTTTGACAATGAGAAATATGTGAAGCTGCAGTCGCAGAACATTCGGGACCGCATCGCCAAGTTCGGCGGCAAGCTGTATCTGGAGTTCGGCGGCAAGCTCTTTGACGACTATCACGCCTCCCGCGTGCTGCCGGGCTTTGCGCCGGACAGCAAGGTCAAGATGCTGCTGGAGATGAAGGACGAGGCGGAGATCGTCATCGCCATCTCGGCGGACGATATCGAGCGCAGCAAGCGCCGCGGCGACCTGGGCATCACCTATGACGAGGACACCCTGCGCCTGATCGACGCCTTCCGCGGCATCGGCCTCTATGTGGGCAGTGTGGTCATCACCCATTACCGCGGCCAGGCCATCGCCGACAAGTTCATGGCGCGGCTCGCCGCCCTGGGCATCAAGACCTACAGGCACTACATCATCCCGGACTACCCCTCCAACATCCCGCTCATCGTCTCCGACGAGGGCTTCGGCCGCAACGAGTATATCGAGACCGAGCGCGGCCTTGTGGTGGTCACCGCCCCCGGCCCCGGCAGCGGCAAAATGGCCACCTGCCTCAGCCAGCTCTACCATGAGCACAAGCGCGGGGTGGACGCGGGCTATGCCAAGTTTGAGACCTTCCCGATCTGGAACCTGCCGCTCAAGCACCCGGTGAACCTGGCCTATGAGGCCGCCACCGCCGACCTGGACGACGTGAACATGATCGACCCCTTCCATCTGGAGGCCTACGGCGTCACCACCGTCAACTACAACCGGGACGTGGAGATCTTCCCCGTGCTGGAGGCCATATTCCGGCAGATCTACGGCGAGAGCCCCTACAAGAGTCCGACGGACATGGGCGTCAACATGGCGGGCTACTGCATCTTTGACGACGAGGCCTGCAAAGAGGCCAGCAGGCAGGAGATCATCCGCCGCTACTACTCCGCCGCCGTCTCCGCCCGTCAGGGGCTGAGCGATCCCAGCGAGGTGCGAAAGATCGAGCTCATTATGAACTCCCTGAGCATCGGCCCCCAGGACCGCCCCGTTGTCGCCGCCGCGCTGCAGCGCGCCGAGGAGACCGGCGGCCCCGCCATGGCCATCGAGATGCCGGACGGCAGCATCGTCACCGGCAAGACCAGCTCTCTGCTGGGCGCAGCCTCCGCCTGCCTCTTGAACGCGCTCAAGAAGCTGGCCGGCATCGACAAGAAGCTGCTGCTGATCGCGCCGGGCGTGATCCAGCCCATCCAGCACCTGAAGGTGGAACATCTGGGCAACCACAATCCCCGCCTGCACACCGACGAGCTGCTGATTGCCCTGTCCATCTGCGCGGTCACGAATCCCATGGCCGCCTACGCCATCGACCAGCTGGACAAGCTGCGGGGCTGCGAGGCCCATTCCAGCGTCATCCTCTCCCATGTGGACGAGGAGCTGTTCAAGAAGATCGGCGTCAACATCTCCTTCGAGCCGAAGTACCAGGCGAAAAAGCTGTACCACCGCTGATGCATCACCACGGAAAAGAAAAGCCCGGAAACCGTTTGGTTTCCGGGATTATTTCTATTATTTCAATCGTCGATTTTGAAGCCCTCGCCGTGGACCTCGGTGGAGTCGGTGACAAAGGTGAAAGCCTTTGGATCCGTCTGTCGGATCAGGCGCAGGGTCTGGGCCAGGACGTTGCGGCGGGTCACGGTGATGACCATGTGCTTGTCCCCGCCGGTGTAGCCGCCCCGGGCGGAAATGAGCGTGGTGCCGCGGTCGGTCTGCTCGTTGAGCACGCGGGAGATCTCGTCCCCCCGCTCGGTGATGATGTAGATCACCTTGGCGTAATCGACGCCCTGTGCCAGCGCGTCGATCACCTTGGAGGAGAGATAGATGGCGATCGCGGAGTAGAGCGCCACCTCAATATCCCGAAAGATCAGGACCGCGATGAGCACCACCGTGGCATCGATGAGAAGCAGCATGATCCCATTCGGCACGTTGGGGAAGGGCTTTTTCAGCAACAGGGCCGCCAGATCGGTGCCGCCGGTGCTGATGCCGCGCAGAAACAGGATGCCCACGCCCAGGCCGGAGAGAACGCCGCCCGCCACGGCGGCCAGCAGCACATTGTTACTGTAGCCGGGCAGCAGCCAGCCGAAGAGGTCAATAAAGGCCGAGAGCAGCACCGTCGCCAGCAGCGTGAAAAAGAGGGGCCGCGGCCCCAGGAGCCGCCAGGCCGCCAGCATCAGCGGCACGTTCAGCATCAGTGCCCAGGTGCCCACGCTGATGGGCGAGATGTAGGCCAGGGCCGTTGCGAGGCCCGACACGCCGCCGGGCGCGATATCGTTCGGCACAGTAAAAACCGCCACCGCCAGCGCAACAAGCGCGCTGCCGATGACAGAGTAGACAAGATCCAGCAGAAAGCCCCGGATCCCCTGGGGGCCGAGAATCTGTTTCATAAAGCGCTCCTTCATAGGGGTTTTAGGAATGCTTTATGTATTATATCATGGATTACCGGTCTTGACTACCCCCAGAACCGTCTACAGAGCCAGGCCGAGGGCAGAAAGCAGGCACAATCTACGCAGAACGCCGCCGCGAACGTGAAGAGCGCAGCAGGATATATGCATGTGAGATTCAGCAACATCATTCTGTTTATGCTCCCATCAAAAAGATAAAAGATTTTAAGAAATTTATTGTTGCAGACTCTGTCGAATATGGTATAATACTTTACATCACACGAGAGTGAGTGAAATGGTTTGAGGAGGAAGAGGATGAAATCTACTGGTATCGTCCGCAAAGTCGATGAGCTGGGGCGGATCGTTCTGCCCATTGAAATGCGCCGTACGCTGGACATTGCGGAAAAAGATGCGTTGGAAATATATGTTGATGGCGAGAGCATTATTCTCCGCAAGTATCAGGCCGCCTGTGTATTCTGCGACAGCACCAAGAACATCGTGAGCTTCAAGGGCCGCAATGTCTGCGCGGACTGCATCGCAAAGCTCAGCGAAAAGAAGTGATCCCAAGGCCGCCGCTCCGGAGACGGAGTGCCGCGCGGCGCCATACTGCGCTTTCTCTGTTATAGAGAGAAACCCCATAAAAACAGCCTCCGGCTTGGGCCGGGGGCTGTTTTTGATGGCGTCGGCAAAGCCGACACCATCTCAAATGGAAGCCGCTTTGTTGGGCTTCCATTTGAAGCACTCGCGCTTATCGCCTCAGCTAAAGCCTCGTTGGTCGGCGCGAGGGCGGCGCTTTGCGACCGCCTCAGAGTGTTTTTGCCGTGGCAAAGCTACGGCAAAAACGATTTATAATTCTCCGTCTGCAGTCTGTAAAACAGCCTTCCGCTCAGGTGGTGGCTGTTTTTTTGCGTAGTTCATCACGCCGTCATGTTCTTTTTGATCTGGCGGATCGCGTTTTTCTCCAGGCGCGAGACCTGGGCCTGGGAGATGCCCACCTGCTTTGCTACCTCCATCTGGGTGCGCCCGTCGTAAAAGCGCAGGGCCAGAATCCGTTTCTCCCGCTCTGTGAGACGGCGCATGGCCTCCTCCAGCGCGATCTGCTCCAGCCAGTGCTCGTCGGTGTTGCGGGTGTCGCCGATCTGATCCATGACTGTGGCGCTCTCCCCGGCGTCGCTGTACACCGGGTCGTAAAGGCTTACCGGGTCGCAGATCGCCTCCAGGGCAAAGCCCACCTCTTCCCGCGGGATCTCCAGCGCTCTGGCGATGGTCTCGATGTCCGGCTCCCGCCCGGTCTCCGCCTGCAGCTTTTCCCGCACCTGCAGCACCTTGTAGGCCGTGTCCCGCATGGAACGGGAGACACGCACTGCGCTCCGGTCCCGCAGGTAGCGCCGCAGCTCTCCGGCGATCATCGGAACGCCGTAGGTGGAAAACTGCACGTTCTGGCTCAGGTCGAAGGCATCGATAGCCTTGATCAGGCCGATGACGCCCACCTGGAACAGATCGTCCATGCTCTCGCCCCGGCCGGCGAATTTCTGCACCACCGAGAGCACCAGGCGCAGGTTGCCGGAGATCAGCTCCTCCCGGGCCGCCCGGTCGCCGGCGCGGGCGCGCTCCAGCAGCGCGCGCATCTGCGACTGCTTCAAAACCGGAAGCTCCGCGGTGTTGACCCCGCAGATCTCCACTTTTCCCTGCATAAAAAACACCACTCCTTTTTCGAAAAGAGTGGTGTTAGTATTTCCCGCGCCGGGAAATTTGATACTGCGGGAGAAATGACGAAAAACGCGCAAAAAATGCTTGACAAGCGGCCGCCCCTGTTATATATTATTGGGGCGCTCCGAAGACAGCAGGTGGGTTCTGCCCGTAAATCCTGCCGAGGACATCAACAAGCTTTGATTGTTTTTGTGCCTTTGCGTCTTTCTGGATGCAGAGGTTTTCTTTTTGGGCGCGACAGATCAATCGTGTGGAGGTGAAAAACACACATGCCTAACGCAAAGGTTCTTAGCGAAAAGCAGGCGATCGTCGAAGCCCTCGCCGAGCGCATCAAGAACGCGGGCGCCGGCATCCTCGTCGACTACAAGGGTATCACCGTGGCCGAGGACACCGCTCTGCGTACCGAGCTGCGCAAGGACGGAGTGGAATACACCGTCGTCAAGAACACCCTGACCAGAAAGGCTCTGGACAAGCTGGGGATGAGCGATCTCGATCACGTCCTCAACGGCACCACCTCTCTGGCTACCGCCGAGAATGATCCCATTGCCCCGTTCCGCATCGTGAGCGACTACAGCAAGAAGCTGGGCGACCGCTTCAACATCAAGGCTGCCTTCATGGAGGGCAAAGTCCTGAGCGAGTCCGAGATCGCGGAGATGGCCGAGCTGCCCAGCAAGGACGCTCTGTATGCCAAGGTTCTGGGTACCATGATCGCTCCCATCACCGGTCTGGCCGTCTGCCTGGGTCAGATCCTCGAGCAGAAGGGCGGCTCCCTGGAGTCCGCCGAGGCAGAAGCCGCCGAATAATCCGGCACCCACAAATTTTTAATGGAGGATTTTACAATGTCTGAAAAGATCACTGCCATGATCGAAGAGATCAAGGGCCTTTCCGTTCTCGAGCTGGCTGAGCTCGTTCACGCTCTGGAGGACACCTTCGGTGTCTCCGCCGCCGCCGTCGCTGCCGGCCCCGCCGCCGGTGCCGCTGCTGCTCCTGTTGAAGAGCAGACCGAGTTCGACGTCGTCATGACCAGCTTCGGCGCTGCCAAGCTGGCTGTCATCAAGGAAGTCCGCGGCATCACCGGCCTGGGCCTGGCCGATGCCAAGAAGCTGGTCGAAGGCGTTCCCGCCAAGATCAAAGAGGGCGTTTCCAAGGAAGATGCCGAGGCTGTCAAGGCTCAGCTCGAGGCTGCCGGCGCCACTGTCGAGCTCAAGTAATTCGAGTTTGGCGAAAGCAAAAGGACTGCGAGAAATCGCAGTCCTTTTTTGTTGCGCAGAGGGGAGTTCAGAGGGGCCACCCCTCTGATTTTTCGCCTCGGAAGGCGAAAAACGATTCGAGTTCTGTATTTGTCGGGGCTTTGCCTCGGCAAATACTCCCTGAACCGAGCCATGCGAGGTCTTGCGCCGACCAAGCGGGGCGCGTCCCCCGTGCGCCACGCGCGATGAGCGCAAGTGTCCCCTAAAACCAAAGCCCCCTCAAGAGGGGGCTTTGGTTTTAAGAGATCCAGATTATACTGTCGTCGTTCTCGATCCAGTCGCTGACAGGGATGGTGCGGTAGAGCTTTTCGTCCACGCGGATGACGATCTTTTCGATGCCGGCGTTGATGATCTGCCGCTTGCACATGGAGCAGCTCATGGCGTCGGGCAGGAGGGCATTGGTCTTGGCGTCCCGCCCCACCAGATAGATGGTGGCGCCGATCATGTCCCGCCGGGGGGCGGAGATGATGGCGTTGGCCTCGGCATGGACGCTGCGGCAGAGCTCATAGCGCTCGCCGGAGGGGATGTGCAGATTCTCCCGGTTGCAGAAGCCCAGGTCGGTGCAGTTGCGGCGGCCGCGGGGCGCGCCGTTGTAGCCGGTGGAGATGATCTCGTCGTTGCGCACGATGATGGCGCCGTACTTGCGGCGCAGGCAGGTGGAGCGCTCCAGAACGGAGTCGGCAATGTCCAGATAGTAATTCTGTTTGCTGGTACGGTTATCCATAGGGGAACCCCCTTATTTTCAGTTTTTTCTATCTTATATCAGCTTTCTGTTTCCGTCAAGCTTGTTACATATGTACTTTATTATAAAAACTTTTAAAAACTGTAGCTTTTTCCCAATTTATATGATATAGTGGCGCCATGAACAGAAGGAACTATCAAAAAGAGCTGGATCGCATCATTCAGAAGCGGGGTCAGAAGCGGCCCCGTGTTCTTCTGCACAGCTGCTGCGGCGTCTGCTCCAGCGCCGTGCTGGAGTATCTGACGCAGTATTTCGATGTGACCCTTTTATGGTATAATCCGAACCTCTATCCCCAGGCCGAGTTTGACCGGCGCTTTCAGACCCAGCTGGAGCTCATAGAGAAGATGGGCCTGACCGAACGGGTCAGCGTCCTGGCCGAGCCCTGGAAGCACGAGGACTACGACCGGCGCGTCAAGGGGCTGGAGGCGGAGCCCGAGGGCGGCAAACGCTGCACCGAGTGCTTCCGCCTGCGGCTTTTCGAGTGCGCAAGGCTTGCCAAGCACTACGGCTTCGACTATTTCTGCACCACGCTGACGCTCTCCCGCCACAAAGACGCCGTACGCATCAACGATCTCGGCGAGGAGATCGGCCGCGCCATGGGCGTGCAGTGGCTCCCCTCCGACTTTAAAAAGCAGGGGCGCGAGATGCGCTCCACGGAGCTCGCCGAGCAGTTCAATCTCTACCGTCAGCTCTACTGCGGCTGCGAATACTCCCTGCACAAACGGGAGAACCACGCCGCCGAGGCCGCCGAAACACCGGCCGAATAACAATCGTATATTCGCTGGTTTCCACACCCAGCGAAGGCCCATGGAGCCGAAACAAAAAATGGAGCCGGGTTCCGGCTTTGTCTGTTGCTGCCTCCATTGGCCGTAAATAAAAAATGGAGGTACAACCCCAACATGAAAAGCAGCACCAACACCACCCGCAAACTGGCCCTGGCCGCCGTCGTGGCCGCGGCATACGCCGTTCTCACCCTGATCCTCGCCCCCATCAGTTTTTCCAGCATTCAGTTCCGCGTCTCCGAAGTGCTGTGCATCCTGCCCTGGTTCTTCCCCTGCACCGCGCAGGGCCTCTTCGTGGGCTGCATCGTCGCCAATCTGCTCAGCCCCATGGGCATCAGCATGTTTGACGTGGTTTTCGGCTCTCTGGCCACCCTCGGCGCCGGCGTAATGACCGCCTGGCTGGGCAAAAGGGAGCATACTCTGAAAAATCAGATCCTGGCCTGCCTGATGCCCGTGCTCTTCAACGCCGTCATCGTCGGCGCCGTGCTCACCTGGGCCTATGAGATCTATATGGTTCCCGGAAACGCTTTTCTTTCCTATCTGGTCAACGGCGCCACAGTGGGCTTCGGCGAGCTGGTGGTGCTCTTTGTCCTGGGCCTGCCGCTGATGCGCTGGCTGCCCAAACAGAAGTTTTTCCAGAAACAGCTGAAAACCTTTGAATGAGCTGCGCGGCGCGCAGCCTGTGTGAAGAAGGAGTGTATTCTATGAAAGTCCGCAAAGCGATCATCCCCGCCGCGGGCCTCGGCACCCGGCTGCTGCCCAACACCAAGAGCATTCCCAAAGAGATGCTGCCCCTGGTGGACAAGCCTGTAATCCAGTACATCGTGGAAGAGGCGGTCTCCGCAGGTGTGGAGCAGATCCTCATCATCACCAACCGCGGCAAAAGCCCCATCGAGAACTATTTTGACTATGCGCCCGATCTGGAAGAGCGCCTGCGCGAGGACGGCAAGACCAAAGAGGCCGACACCATCCGCAGAGTGGCTGACATGGCCGACGTGTTCTTCCTGCGGCAGAAAGAGACCAAGGGCCTTGGCCACGCCGTGTGGAGAGCCAAGAGCTTCGTGGGCGACGAGCCTTTCGGCATCCTTCTGGGCGACGACATCATGCTCGGGCAGAAGCCTGTGCTCAAGCAGCTGGTGGAGGCGGCCGAGGCCAACGACTGCAGCGCCGTGGCCATCCACAAGGTGCCGGACGAGCTGATCGTCAAATACTCCTCCGTCAAGCTGGAGGAACAGCGGGGCGATCGGGTCTACCGCATCAGCGACATGAACGAGAAGCCGACGCTGGATGAGAAGCTTTCGGACTACGCGATCCTGGGCCGCTATGTGCTGACCCCCGCCATCTTCGACATCCTGGAGCACACCGCCCCCGGCCGCAACAACGAGATCCAGCTCACGGACGGCATGAAGGAGCTGGTGCGCCACGAGCGCATGGTCGGCGTGGACTTTGAGGGCCGCCGCTATGACACCGGCAATCTCAAGGGCTATCTGGAGTCCATCATCGACTTTGCCCTGCAGAATGAGGAGGCCGGCCCCTGGCTGCGGCAGTTCATCATCGACAAGGCGGAAATGCTGCGGGACAGTGATCAGTGGCCAGTGGTCAATGATTGATGAAAAGCACCCTTGACATTTCCCGGCAGCAAGACTACAATAATCGCGTCAATTGAAAATGGGGCGCTGGGTACTCCCGGCTGAGACAGAGTAATGGAGCTCTGAAACCCAGGAACCTGATCCGGATAATGCCGGCGTAGGAAGCACCAATGCATTTGTGGCGGGTTCACGTTTTGTGTGCCCGCCTTTTGCATTCCTGCCTCCAGAAGAAAAAGGAGGAAAAACATGAAAAAGAATCTCACTGTCCGCGCGCTCACCGAGGGCGCTATCTTTGTGGCGCTGGCCTGGCTGATCGGCTACCTCAAGCTCTTTGAGCTGCCCCAGGGCGGCTCGATCAACCTGGCGATGCTGCCGATCTTCATCTACTGCGCCCGCTGGGGCTTCGGGCCGGGCATGCTGGCAAGCTTTGTCTACTCCCTGCTCAAGCTCTTCCTGGACGGCGCCTATGCCTGGGGCTGGCAGTCCATGCTGGGCGACTACATCGTTGCCTTCACCGTGCTGGGTCTGGCCGGTCTCTTCCACGCGCAGAAAAACGGCTTCTTCATCGGCACTGTGGTCGGTTCTCTGGCCCGCTTCCTGGTCCACTATCTGGTGGGCGTCTGGGTCTGGGGTGAGTACATGCCTGAGAGCTTCTTCGGCATGACCATGACCACCCCCTGGTTCTACTCCTTCCTGTATAACGGCAGCTTCATGCTCATTGACATGCTGCTCTGCCTCCTGATCGGCGCCCTGCTCTGGAAGCCCCTGGGCAAATACCTCCGCGGCGAGGACCTGGGAAAGTAATATCGCCGTGGCTCTTCCCATACGAAAAGCAGTTCGATTGCCGGCCTATGATTACAGTTCGCCCGGTGCATACTTCATCACGATCTGCACCCACAATCGGCGCTGTATCCTCTCGGAAATCAGCGTAGGGGCGATTCACGAATCGCCCGAAATATCCGTATTGCTTAAAGAGCCCGGACGATGCGTCCAATCTGCCATTGAGCAACTCCCAACTCGTTTCCCCGGTCTTCTGGTCGATCAATACGTGATTATGCCAAATCATGTCCACCTTCTTCTCAGGATTGAGGAAGAGCGGGCGATTCGTGAATCGCCCCTACAGTCAGACGGAAAGCGATCCTTAATCGATAAAGCTGTCGGATATCTGAAAATGAACAGCAGCAGGATCATACACCAGACGGAGACATCCCTTTCTGTTTGGCAGCGTTCCTATTATGACCATGTCATCCGGGGAGAGCGCGACTATTGGGAGATTCTGCAATACATTGAAACAAACCCTCTGCGTTGGTGCGAAGATCGCTTCTTCTGCGAGGACCTGGGATGAGCCTGAGAACCGTAACTTTTTGTTGACAAATCAGGCGATCATACGCTATAATAGCCACTCGGCACCCCCAGTGCCGAGTGGCTTTTTGTCAACTACTTCGCCCCGTTCCTGCGGGACGATGTTGAGTATCATCACGAAAGGAGTGCAAGAGAATGCTTCGTACCTACCAGCCCAAGAAGCTCCAGCGCAAGAAAGAGCACGGCTTCCGCAAGAGAATGAAGACCGCCAACGGCCGCAAGGTCCTCGCCCGCCGCAGAGCAAAGGGCAGAGCCAAGCTCAGCTACTGATCCCCGAGCACCCCGTGAGCAGGAAAAGCAAATTATGAATTTTTAGGCCGGAGCAATCCGGCCTTAAGGTGTTTGTGTCGAGGTTTGCCGGTGAAGGTTCGCTATACGCTAAAAAAGAACAGTGACTTCCGCCGGCTCTATGCCAAAGGCAAAAGCGCAGTCAACCCCTACCTGGTGGTCTACTGCCGCCGCAACCGCGAGGGCGTCAACCGTCTGGGCTACACCGTGTCCACCAAGCTGGGGCACGCCGTGGTCCGCAACCGGGTGCGCCGCCGCCTGCGGGAGATCTACCGGCTCAATGCCCCCGCGCTCAAATGCGGATGGGACATTGTGGTGGTGGCCCGCACGCGCTGCGTGGACGCGGAATACCGCAAGATGGAGAAGGCCTTTCTCCAGGCCTGCGACAAGCTGGGGCTGAGGAAGGAGATCGAGGCATGAAAAAGCTTATGATCGCCGCCATCCGCTTTTACCAGCGGCATATCTCACCGCACCGGCAGCCCTGCTGCCGCTTCATGCCCACCTGCTCACACTACGCGATTCAGGCCATTGAAAAGTACGGCGCCCTCAAGGGCGGCTGGCTGGCCCTGAAGCGCATCTGCTGCTGCCATCCCTTTTACCACGGGAAGCGCGGCATCTACGACCCCGTGCCGTAGAAGAGTGAATCATGAATAATGAGAAAATGAATAATTGAGGTATCCCCTTCGGGGATGGATGATAAATCGTCGCGGAGCGACACCATAATGATTCATGATTCATTATACATTTTTCATTCCATCGTATCTCCATCATATTGTAGAGGAGTTTTTCAATGTCATTCGGGGAAATCATTACCTGGCCCTTTGCCAAGCTGATGGTCTGGTTTTACAACCTGACCGGAAACTATGGCGTCGCCCTGATCTTCTTCGCCCTGGCCGTAAACCTGATCATGACCCCGTTCATGGCCAAGAGCAAGAAGAGCATGATGCGCCAGACCCGCCTGCAGCCCAGGATCCAGGAGCTGCAGAAGCGCCACGAGGGCAACCCCCAGAAGCTCAACGCCGAGATGCAGAAGCTCTACCGTGAGGAGGGCGTCAACCCCATGTCCGGCTGCCTCTGGTCCCTCATCCCCTTCCCCATCCTGATCGCCCTGTACAGCGTCGTCCGCCAGCCCCTGACCCGTATGATGTTCGTGGCCAAGGACTTTGTGACCGTACTGCAGGACTACTTTGTGGAGAAGGGTCTCTACGCCGCGGCCTCCGGCCGCGCCAGCGCCTATGCCGAGATCGAGCTGACCAAGCTGACCCACGCCAACTGGGACGCCGTCACCGCCGATCTGGCCGGCAAGCTGGATCCCAACCTGCTGAACATCGACTTCAGCTTCCTGGGCCTCAACCTGGGTGATCAGCCCCAGTGGAACTTCTTCATGAACACCGACTGGAGCAAGACCTCCGTGTGGCTGCCCGCCCTGGGGCTCTTCCTGATCCCCTTCATCTCTGCCGCCCTCTCCTGGGCCAGCATGAAGCTCAGCACCGCCATTAACCCCACCCCCGCCGGGCAGGACGCCCAGACCCAGGCCACCATGAACAGCATGAACCTGATGATGCCGCTCATGTCCATCTGGATCTGCTTCGTCATGCCCGCCGCCATGGGCATCTACTGGATCGCCAACAGCGTTTTCGGCATGATCCGCGACTATGTCCTGACCAAGATCTTCATGAAGCAGCTGGTCGTGGAGGAGGCCGAACGCGCCGCCCTGCGCAGCCAGCGTGAGAAGGAGCTGGAGGAGAAGCGCGCCGAGACCGAGCGCCTGAAGGCCGAGGGCAAGACCGAGGTCAACACCAACACCAGCAAGAAGAAGCTGCAGGCCGGCGAGAAGCAGAAGGCCGCCGAGCGCAAGGCCGCTCTGGACCGTGCCGACCGCGCCGCCCGCCGCGAACGCCTGGGCATCGCGGAGCCGGAGAAGCCCGCTTCCCAGGTCGGCAACCGCCGTTACGCCCGCGGCCGCGCCTATGTGCCCGACCGCTTCACCAATCCCGAGAACGCCGAGGCCGCGACCCTTGCCGCCGCGGAGGCGTCCGAAGGCGCCGACGCCATCGACTACAGCGTGGAGGAGACGGAAGAGATCGTCAATACCGCGGAAGCTGTCGCCGAGGCCGTCGCCGAAGAAAACAAGGAGTAATACAACATGCAGAAATATCTGGAAAAGACCGGCAAAACGCCGGACGATGCCATCGCCGCCGCTCTGGCGGAGCTTGGCATGGACCGGGACGACGTGTCTGTGGAGATCCTGGAGTTTGGCAAGAGCGGTTTTCTGGGCATCGGCGCCTCTCCCGCCGTGGTTCGCGTGAGCTACGAGGTGGAGGACGAGCCGGTCGTCGAGGAGCCCAAGCCCGCCCCTGCGCCCGCACCGAAGGCGGAGAAGCCCGCCAGGGCCGCCGAGCCCAAAGCGGAGGCTCCCAAGGCCGCCGAGCCCGCCCCTGCGCCCGCACCCGTTGTGGACGAGAACGCCGACTATGCCGCGATCCGCAGCTTCCTGACGGGGCTGCTGGAGCGCATGGGCATCCAGGCGGACATCGAGATCAGCGCCCGCGACAACGGCGGCATCAACGTCAACCTCTCCGGCAGCGGCATGGGCGCCATCATCGGCCGCCGCGGCGAGACCCTGGACGCCATTCAGCACCTGACCAACTATGCCGTCAACCGCGGCAGTGAGAAGCACCTGCACATCAGCGTGGACGCCGAGAACTACCGCAGCAAGCGGGAAGAGTCCCTGGCGCGCCTGGCCGAGAAGATGGCGGAGAAGGCCATCAAGTACAAGCGCAGCATGGCTCTGGAGCCCATGAACTCCTACGAGCGCCATGTGATCCACACCGCGCTGCAGAACTACGAGGGCGTCACCACCAGCTCCACCGGCGTGGAGCCGAACCGCCGCGTCGTGGTCTCCTACGTCAAGCCCGAGACGCCTGCCGGCAACAAGCCGCAGAGCCGCGAATGGGCCTAACTTATCTTTCTCGCCACCTTTTTTGCCAGTTTACTGGTGATTCTTATCGATTGACCATGTTCTGAAGAAGCTATGATCTGTATTTGAGGCAGCTCTGCCGCCTCAAATACTCCTTCAGGCGAGCCAAGCGAGCCCTCGCGCCGACCAACGAGGCGTCAGCCGAGGCGATTGAGCGCGAGTCCTCAATTGCGAAACTGGTTTCGCAATTGACTTGAAACTTTATGTGCAACAGCACATCGGAGGTATTGTCATGTATTTTGAGAAAGTCAGAAACGCGCTGGCCAAGCAGTTCGAGCTGGATCCCGAGACCATCACCGCGGAGACCAACCTGATCGACGATCTGGGCGCCGACTCCCTGGACGTGGTGGAGCTCATCATGTCCCTGGAGGACGAGTTCGGCATCGCCATTTCCGACGAGGACGCCGCGCAGCTCTACACCGTCGGCCGCATCGTCGACTATCTGGAGAAGCTCCAGTAATCTCCAAAACGCTTTCATAATTTAAAGCAAATTGCACAAGAATCCGCTCCCGCCCGGGGGCGGATTCATTTATGTGTCTGATTTTCCCAGGGCTTGATTGACAAATCTAACGCAAAGGTTTATATTGTCAGCATCCTGTGAAAGGAGCGAACCGTCGATGGCCAGAATCTTCAACAACATGATGATGGCTGAGATGTGCATGTGCGGCATGTGCATGATGATGCGCGCGCAAAAATGCGGTTCGCCCAGTTCCTCAGCCATCTGAATGATCCGATGAATCATCCGGCCGGGAAGCGAGCGAGCTTCCCGGCCGTTTTTATTGGCTCCCCCTCCGGGGGAGCTCCCGCGAAGCGGGTAAGGGGGAGAGCCCTATCGGCCTCCGGCCGCTTCCCCCCAGAGGGAAAAGCTGTTCGGCAAACCCCTCAGCCTGGCCTCTGGCCAGTCAGCTCCCCTTGGCAGGGGAGCCTAAGCGGATACTATATCTTAAGAAAGACAGACGCCAACCATGATCGAACTGAAACACCTGTGTAAGACCTACTCCGCGCCGGACAAGGAGATCCACGCGCTGGAGGACATCAACCTCACCATCAACGACGGCGAGATCTTCGGCATCATCGGCCTCTCCGGCGCGGGCAAGAGCACGCTGGTGCGCTGCATCAACCTGCTGGAGGAGCCCAGCTCCGGCCAGGTGCTGGTGGACGGGAAGGACATCACGAAGCTTCCCCGCAAGGAGCTGCTGCTCCTGCGCCGCTCCATCGGCATGATCTTCCAGAGCTTCAACCTGCTGGAGCAGCGGAACGTACTCAAAAACGTGTGTTTCCCGCTGGAGATCGCGGGCGTGGACCGCAAAACGGCCGAGAAGAAGGCCCGGGAGCTGCTCGGCGTCGTCGGCCTTGCCGACCGGGCGGACTCCTATCCCTCCCAGCTCTCCGGCGGCCAGAAGCAGCGCGTGGCCATCGCCCGCGCCCTGGCCAGCGACCCGAAGTACATCCTCTGCGACGAGGCCACCTCCGCCCTGGACCCGAACACCACCCGCTCCATCCTGGATCTGCTGCGGCAGATCAACCGGGATCTGGGCGTGACGATCATTGTCATCACCCACGAGATGAAGGTCATCGACCAGATCTGCGACAGGGTCGCCGTCATCGACCACAGCCGCATCGCCGAGGAGGGCAAGGTCAGCGAGGTCTTCACCTCCCCCCAGTCCCAGATCGCACGGGATCTCATCATTCCCCGGGACCGCGCCGCGCTGGATACCAGGAACGGGCGCAAGATCCGCCTGACCTTCAACGACGCGTATTCCCGCGAGCCGGTGATCTCCAACATGGTGCTGGAGTGCCAGGCCCCGGTGAACATCCTCTTCGCCGACACCAAGGAATTCGAGGGCGTCATCTATGGGCACATGATCATCGAGCTGCCCGCCGACCCCAAGCAGGCGGACAAAATCCTGGTCTGGCTGAAAAACAGCCCGGTCGAATGGCGCGAGGAGGTGTGAGCCATGCTGTCTGAAATGTTTCTCAAGCTCTGGCACGCAGGGCTGATCCAGAAGGGCATCTGGGAGACGATCTATATGACCGTGATCTCCACGGCGATCTCCTATGTCATCGGCCTGCCCCTGGGCGTGATCCTCACCATCACCGACAAGGGCGGCATCCACCCCATCCCCTGGCTCAACAGGGTGCTGGGCGTGATCGTGAACTTCTTCCGCAGCATCCCCTTCATCATCCTGATGGTGGCCATGCTGCCGGTGGCCAAGTTTGTGGTGGGCACCTCCCTCGGCAACAAGGCCATGATCGTCATGCTGGTCATCGCCGCCGCGCCCTACATTGCCCGTATGGTGGAATCCTCCGTCAAGGAGGTGGACGCCGGCGTCATCGAGGCCGCGCAGGCCATGGGCGCCAGCAATTTCCAGATCATCCGGAAGGTGCTGCTGCCGGAGGCCAAGCCCTCGCTGATCCTGGGCGCTGTGATCTCCATGGTGACCATCCTGGGCTACTCCGCCATGGCCTCCACCATCGGCGGCACCGGCCTCGGCCAGATCGCCATCAGCTACGGCCACCAGCGCTTCAATCCGGACATCACCTGGATCTGTGTCTTTCTGACTGTATTGATCGTTCAGATCATTCAGGAGGTCGGTACCGCCATCGCGCACCGCACCGATAAACGCGCAAAACAGTAAACCCCAAAGCAAAATTTAGGAGGAAAACAAAATGAAAAAGACTCTGGCACTCATTCTCACCGCCGCCCTAGTCCTTCTCACCTTCGCGGCCTGCGGCTCTGCCGCCCCCGCCGCCACCGACACGGCTCCTGCCGCCGAGGAAGCCGCCCCTGCCGAAGAGGCTGCCGCTCCCGCCGAGGAAGCCGCTGCTCCCGCTGAGAGCATCAAGCTGACCGTCGGCGCCAGCTCCACGCCCCACGCCGAGCTGCTCGAGCTGGTCAAGCCCGCACTGGCCGAGCAGGGCATTGAGCTTGAGATCGTGATCTACGACGATTACGTGCTGCCCAACACCGCCCTGCAGGACGGCACCCTGGACGCCAACTACTTCCAGCACACTCCCTACCTGAACAGCTTCAACGCTTCCAACGGCACCGATCTGGTTTCCGCCGGCCTCATCCACTATGAGCCCTTCGGCATCTACAGCCAGACCGTGACCGCCCTGAGCGAGCTGGCCGATGGCGCCACCATCATCGTTCCCGACGACGATTCCAACCAGACCCGCGCCCTGCTCCTCCTGCAGCAGGAGGGCCTCGTGGAGCTGCCTGAGGGCGCTTCCGTCGAAAACGGCGTTTCCGTCCTGGACATCGTGGACGCCAAGGGCTACAACGTGCAGGCCGCACAGGCTGACGCTGTCCCCTCCCTGCTGGCCAATTCCGACGCCGGCACCATCGCCGTCATCAACTACAACTACGCCCTGGGCGCCGGCTTCAAGACCACCGATGCCCTGGCCATCGAGGACGCCTCCGGTGACGCCGCCCAGACCTACGCCAACATCATCGCCGTCCGCCGCGGCGACGAAGGCCGTGCTGAGATCCAGGCCCTGGTAGCCGCCCTGCAGGCGGGTGCCGTGGACGCCTACAACGAGCAGACCGGCGCCGGCATCGTCGCCATCCAGTAATTCCCCTTATAAACCTCAAACCGCCGCTCTTTCGAGCGGCGGTTTTTCTGTGGTGTGACTTTATTTTCTGTGCTTGAGCTTTGTGAAGAGATCCGGGGCCGTCTGGCCCACCCAGGCCACGGTGCGAAAGGCGGCAAGGATCAGCCCCGGCTTCCCGCTCAGCAGCACCGCGCAGAGGCTCTCCGTCGGAAGGCCCGCGCCGGTATCCCGGCAGCGGCGGCGCACCCGCTCATTCTCTGCGATCTCCCGCGCCGCTGTTTTCTTCTCCGCCGCCGTCAGCGGGCAGGAGGGGGCGAAGAGGGTGGTCAGGCAGGAAAAGACGCTCTTTGCGAACATATAGCGGAAATCGCTCTCGTCCGTCACTCCGAGCTCGCGGCACATGGCCTCCATGCGCCGGTCGATCTCCAGGCAGACGGCGAATTTTTTGTCGTAGTATTTGCTGATGAGGCTCTCGCCCTCGTGCATGATATAGCGATAGAGGCAGTCGGGCAGGACGGTCACCCGCTGCGCCCGCTCCAGGCAGGCGAAGACGAAGAAGCGGTCCTCGCCCCAGCGGTAGTCCGGGAAACGGATCTTCTGCTCCCGGATCACGTCGGCCCGGAAGAGCTTGGCCCAGATCTGGTTTAGAAGATTGGCCTTGTAGAGCCGCCCCAGCGCCCCGCCGAGCGCGCTCCGGTCGAGCGTCTGTCCCGGCTCGCAGTAGTCCCGGCGGCTGCCGCCCACGGCCAGGATGGAAAAGCCCAGCAGCACCAGATCGGCGCCCGCTTCCGCGGCCGCCACAGCCTTTTCAGCCGCGTCGGGCAGCAGCTCGTCGTCCGCGTCGATGAACATGAGATATTTCGTCTCCGGTGAAAGCCGCTCCAGCGCCAGGTTGCGCGCCCTGCCCGGACCGCCGTTTGCCGTGGTGATTGGACAAAGCCTGGGATCCGCTGCCGCCATGCGGGAAAGCAGCGCCGCCGTCCCGTCGGTGGAGCCGTCGTTCACCACGATGAGCTCCAGGTCGCGGTAAGTCTGGTTCAGGACGCTCTTCACCGAGCGCTCGATATACTTCTCCGCGTTCCACGCGGCCATGATCAGCGTGAGCGAAGCGCTCATGCTCTCTCCTCCTCCCGGCTGGTCTCAAAGACCTCGACGAAAAAGTCATGCAGGGGCAGCAGCTTCTCATAGGCGTCGGCCAAAATCCGGGGCAGCTCCGGGCTCAGCAGATCGCCGCCAAAGTCCCCGCCGAACTCCACGGTCACATACTTGCGGTTGTACCAGCGGTTTAGGAGTTCCCCCTTATCGCCCTTGGGGCGCTTGTACTCTTCGCCCAGCAGGCGCGCCCCGGGCAGGGCCTCCACCGCGCCGGCGATGCGCTCGAAGCGGGCGGGGTTTGCGTCGATGGCGCGGCGGTACTGCTCCATCATCGCGGGCCGCCAGCTCCAGAAGCCCAGCCCGTAGGTGTAGCGGGCGGCGTTTACTTCAAACCAGAAGCTGGGTCCCTCGTTTTTATCGGCCTGATAGACCGTGAACCAGAGGTGATCCTTGTAGGGTCCGCGGCCGAAGAGGCGCCGCGCGTCCCGGTAGATGCGGGAGATGTGCAGATAGAATTCCCGCTCCGGGTACTTCTCGCTCAGCAGGCGCCAGGTCTCCTGTCCCAGGGCCTTGAAGGGCGTATTCAGGCAGCGCTCAAACTGCTCCTTGTGGGCCAGGAACCAGGGCCGCTCATTGTTGAAGCTCAGCTCCCAGAGAAAGTCGCTGGTCTCCTGCGTAAAACCTTCGAACATGCTGTTACCTCTTTCTTTGTATGCCGGTATTATATCCGAAAAGTCCGGTATTCGCAACTGTACAATCCGCAGAGAACGTGCTATAATAGTATTATTGTGTTCAGATCTTTACACGAATGGGGGAATACCCATGAAAATCATCATTGCCGGCGGCGGCAAGATCGGCCACTCCGTCGCGGCCATCCTGGCGGACGAGGGGCACGACGTCACCGTCATCGACCACAACGCCGACCTGATCACGCAGCTCTCGAACGAACTGGACGTGATCTGCGTCGAAGGCAGCGCCACCAGTTCTGACACGCTGCGTGAGGCAGGGGCCGCCGAGGCGGATCTGCTGCTGGCCGCGACCCAGCACGACGAGGTGAACATGGTCTGCGGCATCTCGGCCCGGCATCTGGGCGTGCAGCACGTGATCGCCCGCATCCGCGACCCGGAGTACCTGAACCAGAAGACCTTCCTGCGGGAGGCCCTGGGCCTGGACATGATCGTGAACCCCGACTACGAGTGCGCCCGTGAGATCGCGCGCATCCTCCGCTTCCCCAGCGCCGTCCGCGTGGACACCTTCTCCAAGGGCAGCGTGGAGATCGTGGAGCACAAGGTGGTGGAAAACAGTGTGCTCGAGGGCGTCATGCTCAAGGACCTGGGCGCGAAGCTCGGTGTCCGGGTGCTGGTCAGCGTAGTCGAGCGCGGCGGCGAAGCCTTCATCCCCAACGGCCTGTTCGCCCTGCATGCGGGCGACCGCCTCAGCGTCACCGGAACGGTGAAGGAGCTCCGGCGCTTCTTCGCCGCCGTGGGCCAGCTCAAGAAGCCTGTGCGCCAGGTCATGATCGTGGGCGGCAGCCGCACGGCGGTCTATCTGACGCGCATGCTGCAGGAGAGCGGCATGGCCGTCACCGTGATCGAGAAGGATCGGGAGCGCTGTGAGCAGCTCTGCGATCTGCTGCCGGACGCCCACATCGTCTGCGGTGACGCTACCCACAGCGACGTGCTGCAGGAGGATGGCCTGGGCTCGGCCGACGCCTTTGTGGCTGTGACCGGTGAGGACGGGGACAACATCGTCACCGCCATGTACGCCAGGCAGTGCGATGTGGGCAAGATCGTCGTCAAGGTCAACCATGATCACTTTGCGGACATTCTGGAGGGCTCCGGGCTGGACAGCATCGTCTCCGCCAAGGAACTGGTGGCCGAGCAGCTGGCCCGCTATGTGCGCGCCATGTCCAACTCCGCCGGCAGCAGCATGGAGACGCTCTACCGCCTGGCGGACGGCCGGGTGGAGGCGCTGGAATTCCGCGTCAGCGAGGACGCCGCCTGCGTCGGCATCCCCCTGCGCGAGCTGAAGCTGAAGCCCAACACCCTGATTGCGGCCGTCATCCGCGGCAGCAAGAGCATCCTGCCCGACGGCGGCACCGTGATCCTCCCCGGGGATCACGCGATCATCGTCTCCGCGGCCGGGAAGCTGGAAAAGCTGGATGATATAATCGCATGAACTACCGTATGATCTGCCGCGTCCTCGGACTGATCCTGCTGGCGCTGGCGGGGCTGCTGCTCCTGCCGCTGATCGCCGGGCTCTGCTTCCGGGAGAACGTGTTGAATTTTGTGCTGACCATCGCGATCTCCGCCACCCTTGGCGGACTGCTGATGATCCCCCGTCCCCGCAGCCGCAGTCTGGTGGCGCGGGACGGCTTTGTGATCGTGGGCCTGGGCTGGATCCTGATTTCCATGCTGGGTGCGCTGCCCTTCTTCTTCAGCGGCAGCATCCCCCACTATTACGACGCCCTGTTTGAGACGGCCTCCGGCCTCTCCACCACCGGCGCCACCGTGGTCACTGACATTGACGCCATGCCCCGGGGTGACCTGTTCTGGCGCCTCTTCACTCACTGGATCGGCGGCATGGGCGTGCTGGTGTTCATCATGGCGGTGCTCCCCATGAGCGGCGAGCACTCCATGCACATCATGCGCGCCGAGGTACCCGGCCCCAGCGTGGGCAAGCTGGTACCCCGGGTGCGCAAGACGGCCATGACCCTCTACCTGATCTACATCGGCCTGACCCTGCTGGAAGCGATCTTCCTGCTCCTCGGCGGCATGAGCTTTTACGACGCGCTGCTGCACGCCTGTGCCACCGCGGGCACCGGCGGCTTCTCCACCAATCCCGCCAGCATCGGGGGCTTTGGCAGCCTGTACATCGAGATCGTCATCACGGTCTTCATGCTGCTCTTCGGCATCAACTTTAACCTTTACTTCCTCCTGCTGATCGGCCGCTGGAAGGATGCGGCGAAAAACGAGGAGCTGCACTGGTTTCTTTGCATCGTGCTGGGCTCCGTGCTGCTGCTGGCCGCCGGGATCACGAAGATCTACGGCAGCTTTGCCGTGGCCCTGCGCCACGCCTTCTTCAATACCGCCACCCTTATCAGCACCACCGGCTTCGGCACGGTGGACTTTACCGACTGGCCCGAGTACTGCAAGTGGATCCTGATCCTGCTGATGTTCTGCGGCGGCTGCGCCGGCAGCACCGGCGGCGGCATCAAGCTCTCCCGCCTGATGATCCTGGGCAAGGCCTCTGTGGCCGAACTCAAGCAGATGGTCCGGCCCCGCAGCGTGGTGCGCGTGCAGATGGACGGCAAGCGCATCGAGGGCGGCACCATCCGCGCAGCGTTCCTGTTCATCAACGTTTACATGGCACTGCTGCTCCTGTTTGCCGCACTGGTGAGTCTGGACGGCTATGATGTGGCCACCTGCTTTACGGCCTCGCTCTCCTGCCTGTCAAACATCGGGCCGGGCATGACGAAGCTCATCGGCCCCGCGGGCAGCTTCGCCTTTTTCTCCCCGCGTACGAAACTCCTGCTGACCCTGGCCATGCTCCTGGGACGGCTGGAGATCTATCCGATCCTGGTGCTGCTGATCCCGCGCACCTGGAAGCGATAACACCGAAAACCTGATAAAACCCGCAAGCCGGGCTGTGGAGACGCTGGATCGCGCTCCGCAGTCCGGCTTTTTCTTGCGCTTCTCTATAAGATGTGGTAAAATATTATAGTTAACACATGGTGTTAAGATATCGTTAAGAACACCCTGCCATCGTGTTAAGAAGGTGTTAAGAATTTTGCGTTTTTGCAAAAAGAGAGTGAAAGTATGAACAACAAGAAAAAATTCCGTTTTGGTCTCTTCCTGGTGACCATCGGAATTGTGTACGGCGACATCGGCACCTCCCCGATGTACGTCATGAAATCCATCTTGGAGGGCAACGGCGGCATTGAACATGTCAACGAGAGCTTCATCGTCGGCTCCCTGTCGCTGGTGATCTGGACGATCACGCTGCTGACCACGATCAAGTACGTGCTGATCGCCATGAAGGCCGACAACCACGGCGAGGGCGGCATTTTCTCCCTCTACGCGCTGGTGAAAAACTGCGGCAAATGGCTGATCCTGCCCGCCATGCTGGGCGGCGCGGCCCTGCTGGCCGACGGGGTGCTGACCCCCGCCGTCACCGTGACCACCGCGGTGGAGGGCCTGCGAAGCATGGCAGTGATGGACCGCTTCCTCGGCGCGGGGCAGACCAAGGTCGTCGTCATCACGCTTCTCATTATTACGGTGCTCTTTGCCATCCAGCACGCCGGCACCAGCCGCATCGGCAAGGCCTTCGGCCCGGTGATGCTGCTGTGGTTCTCCTTCCTCGGCATTACGGGGCTGCTGCACATCGGGGCGCTGCCCTCCGTGCTGCGGGCCTTCAACCCCCTCTATGCCGTGCAGGTGCTGCTGAGCCCCTACAACAAGGCGGGCTTCATGATTCTGGGCAGCGTCTTCCTCGCCACCACCGGCGCTGAGGCGCTCTACTCCGACATGGGCCATGTGGGCAAGGAGAACATCTACTTCAGCTGGCCCTTCGTGAAGCTCTGCCTGATCCTCAACTATCTGGGACAGGGCGCCTGGATCATCCAGAATCAGGCCGACCGCGCCCTCTACGCCGTGGAGGACTTGAACCCCTTCTTTCTGATGCTGCCCCTGGGGCTGCGCCCCTTCGCCGTCGTTCTCGGCGCGGCGGCGGCCATCATCGCCTCCCAGGCGCTGATCACAGGCTCCTACACCCTGGTATCCGAAGCGATCCTGCTGGATCTGCTGCCCCATCTGGAGATCCGCTACCCCGCCCAGACCAAGGGCCAGCTGTATATCTCCACGGTCAACACCATCCTCTGGATCGGCTGCAGCCTGGTGGTGCTCTATTTCCGCTCCGGCGCGCGCATGGAGTCGGCCTACGGCTTGGCCATCACGGTCACCATGCTGATGACCACGCTGCTCATCTCCGTCTATCTCAACAAGATCCGCGGAAAGAGGATCGCGGGCTACGGGCTGCTGCTCGTCTTCGGCGCGATCGAGGCCGTATTCTTCCTCTCGAGCCTGGGCAAGTTCATGCACGGCGGCTACG
>CAMOXI010000025.1 GCA_946628965.1 uncultured Clostridia bacterium
AGATAAGCCCTTATAGGGCTTGTTCAAACCACCGGTTCAACCGGTGGTTTTGATTGGTTTTCGGTCAGACAGGCATCTCCTCAAAACTCACGTCTCAAGACTCAAAAGTCTCACTCTACCCCGGCGGGTTTTTCGTAGGTGATGTAGCGGGAGTAGATGTAGCCCTTCTGGTTGTCCACGGTGACGGCCGTCCAGTCGCCGGTGGTGCCGGTGACCAGCACTTCCTTGCCGGTGTCGAAGGTGCCCATGATGAAGGCGCTGACCGAGGCGGATTTGCGCATGCGGACCTCCTTGCCGTTGACCCAGGCCGTGATGGCGGTGGCGTTCGGATCGTCCTCTTCTTCCTTCTCGTTGACGACCTCCTCGGGGATCTCGCCGAGGTACTGGAAGATCACGTTCTCCGCGTTTTCGGACAGGCGCAGGTGCTGCCCTTCGTCCAGCGTCAGCTCCTTGGCTTTGCTGGCGAGGACCGTGACGGTGCGGCTGCTCTCCTCTAAGAGCAGGTCCTGAATGTCGGTGCTCTTCTCCTGGGGCACGTCGTCGCAGATCGTGACCTTGGCGGAGGCGGCGTTGTTGTTCAGCACGCGGTAAATGCCGATGGGCAGGTGGAAGGCAATGTAGCTCTCCTCCTCGCCCTCGTCGTTGAGAGCGGTCCAGGGCTGGCCGTACTCGCCCTCCTCGTTCCAGGAGAGGATGATGAAGGCGGGGGGCCCGTCGTTGTTGCCGCGGGTCTTGCCGCCGCCGGGGGTATGGGGCTGGATCAGCACGCCCAGCGCGAAGACCGCGGCGGCCAGCACCAGGACCCGCCAGCCGCCCAGATGCCAGCGGCGGAACTGACGGCGCAGGGGCCGCAGCGGGAGAAAAATCACCGCGGCGAGCACAAACAGCAGGCTCGACCAGGAGGGGAAGAAAATCCACGCGGCCACGACGCTCGCAATGGCGGCGGCGTAGCTGATGAAATCCTCGCTGCTCATCTCCCAGACGCCGGCCAGCAGCTCCCTGCGGGGGCGGCGCTTTTTCTGACTCTGCCGGGGCTTGATGTGAATCAGCGGGAAGATGCCGCTCTGCTTTTTTGTGGGCTTCTCCGGCGCGGCTGCGGGCGCATCTCCGGCGGTTTCCGCTTCGGGCTCGGCCTCATCCGCTTCGGCTTCGGGCTCCGTCTCCGGCTCCGCTTCGGCCTGCGCGGCATCGTCCGTCGCGATCAGATCCTGGCAGGCGCAGAGGATGGCGTGGCGCAGCGCGGCCTCGTGCAGGATGCCGGCGCTCTCCTCGGCCTCGGCGCCGAGGGCTTCGGCCAGCGCCTCCGGTTCCTGGGGCACGTCCTCCGGCAGCAGGGAGGCTGCCAGCGTGCGCACGTCCACAAAAGCGAAGCTGCCGTCGTGCCCGGCCTCCTCCAGCATCTGGCGCACAAAGCCCAGGGCCTCCTCGTCGGCCACCACGACGCTGTCGGGCAGCAGGGCAGCGAGGCTCGCCGTGATCTGGGCATAGCTGAGGCCGCGGGCGGCGTCATCGTCGCTGATGCCGGTCTCGGCACGGATCTCCTCCGGGATGGGTACCCCGGGCTGGATCAGGGTGCTGTTGCGGTTGACGATCTGCCCGTCCTCCACGCGGAGCATCCCCAGCTGGAAGATGCGATCCTCGGAAGGCGAGGGACCGGTGGTGCGCAGGGCCAGCACCAGATAGTCCCGCAGGGCGGCGATTTCCCGCGTATCGGTCAATTCATAATAGGTAATCATAGGATACTCCTTGGGGCGGACGCGGCTGCAGCCGCGGATCGGGGAATGATTTTTAGATTATTATATCCTGCCCGGCGCGGCGGGTCAACCGCAGAAATCTTTAGAAATCTTAATTTTCGCGCGTAAGACAAGGGCGCGGGAAATCGGTCACCGATTTCCCGCGCCGCGTTTGTTTCACAGGGCTGCGTCTTATTTCTTTTTCCGGCGGCCCAGCTTGAAGATCAGCAGGTACAGCAGCGCGCAGTAGGCGGCGGCCAGGCCCATCACGAGCCAGCACATGGCCGTGGACTTCGGCGCCATGCCCACCAGGATCAGCACCGGCGCGCCCAGCACGATGCCGAAGCTGCTGCCGATGACCAGATTGTTGGCGGCCGGGGTCTCCAGCTCGGGGTCGATCTCCCGCAGCAGCAGCACGCCGGAGCTGATGGTGCCGGTCAGCATGCCGTACATGGAGATGAGGCCCTCATAATAGTAGTCGTGGTAGACCTTTTTGCAGACGATGCTGAGGTGGATCCAGGTGACCACGGCGCCGGCTGCCACGAGCAGCACGAAGGGGAGCCAGAGCGCCCGGATGTCCTCCAGATTGATGGAGCCGATGCCGGCCACGATCATGACGTCGAAGAAGAAGCCGGAGATACGGTTCAGGAGATAGTTGTTCTGGTACTGCCGCAGGATGACGCCGGTCTTGCGCCCCTTCTGCAGCAGGACGCGTACCAGCATCGCCAGCGCCGCGCCGATGATGAAGTTGAAGCCCCAGATCAGGGTGTTGAGCGTGGCGGCAAGGCCCGCGGAGAGGGCGGCGAGCCCGGAGGTGAGCCCCCAGGCGGCCAGGTAGGTCAGCAGATACACCAGCAGCACCAGCGCAAACTGCACGGAGAGCTTGTCGATGGAGTCGGAGATGGGGATCTCGTCCCGGCTCATGAAAAAGCTGGCCGGGTGCTCCTCCGCGGCGGCGGAGCGCGTCACGCCGATCTTGCCTTTGCGGGAGAGGATATTGAGGATGATGACGCCTACGACGCAGGCCACCAGATAGCCCGCCGCCGCGATGGCGAGGCCGAAGCTGCGCCCGCCGGCAAAGCCCAGCGCCTCGTAGCTGGAGCCCACATTGTTGGCCTGGCCGGGGCCCTGGCCGTAGCCCATGGGCAGCAGCAGGCCGGCGGCTTTGAAGAGCCCGGGCATGACCGTATAGGACAGCAGGAGCGTGATGAGGAGCCCGGTGACGCCCTGCACCATGTAGGAGCTCACGATCACGGCGCCGGATTTGAGCCCGGTCAGGTCGCCCTTCTTCGCGTCCTTCTCCTCGGGCACGCGCAGGCTCATGGCGATAAAGCCCAGGGCGATGCCGTGGTAGACCAGCATCTCCATCAGGTTCTGATCCAGCCGCACCAGATGCAGGTATTTTGCGATCAGCAGCAGGAAGCCCGCCAGCACCGCCACGGGCATCAGGCTTTTGCGGATGAAGGGGATCTTCTGGCGCATGAGATTGGCCAGCATGATCGCCCCGGCGATGAGCCCCAGCTGAATGATCACGTTCCAGAGGGCTGTATTGGCTGCGGAATAGTCCATTTATAATCTCCTTCCTGTCAGAGAGATGAGGTCTTTTCTTTCCAGATCTCCAGATATTTGCGGAGGTTCGCCCCACTGTCGGAGCGGAGCTGATAATACTTGTCCCCGACGCTGAAGAGCAGCAGATAAGTCTGCACCGGGGCCATGTTGCGGATGTCCTTGAGCGGGAAGCTGAACCCGCCGATCGCGAGCCGGTCCTCATATTGCATGAGTGCCCCGCGGCGGAGTTCTGTCTCCTTGTGATTCGGGCCGATCTCTGTCAGCAGCAGATCCTCGTCCGCGAAGAGCGCGTCGCCCTCGCGCACATAGCCGCGCGTGTGCAGCGCCTGCTTCTGCCAGTCCTCCCAGTCGGCAATGGTCGCGAAGGGCTCTGCGGGGGAGAAGAGGCCCTTCGGCGTGTACTGCAGCGAAAAGCCGCAGGCGCAAAAGATCCGGTCGTCCCGAGTCTGCAGCGTACCGATCCGGCGGCAGCGGGGGCAGAGGTACATCGCGCGCTCCAGCCCCTCGGCGAGGCGCCTGCCTTTATAGTCCTGCTGCCAGTCCTTCTGCCGGGCCCAGGCGTCCTCATAACAATCGCGCTGGATGGCGGCGTTTACCTCGGCGGCGCTCATGGTTTTGAGCTCCTCCGGCGAGTAGATCCGCACCGGGTGGCCGTGGACGCGGCCGCGCCGCACGCCTCTGGCCCAGCGGGGCTTGGAGAGATAGGCCCCCTCCAGCCGGTAGGTGACAAGGCTCGCGCCGGAGCTTTTGGCCAGCTTTCCCGTGGCGGAGAAGATGGGATTGTTGCGTCCGTCCCAGCACTGCTCGCCCTCGGCAAAGAGGCAGATGGAGTGCCCGGCGCGCAGATGGCGCAGGCAGGCCTTCACGGTGTCGGTGCCGGTGGAGGCCTTCCGCCGGGGGATCGGCGCCACCAGCCACGAGAGCGCCCGGGACACGAAGCCCAGGCGGAAGAGGTGCTCGCTCGCCACAAAGTAGACCTGCTTGTGCTTGAGGCTCATGGCCACCAGCAGCGGGTCCCAGGCGTTGACGTGGTTCGGCACCAGCAGCACCGGGCCGTCCACCTCAAGATCCTCATGGGTCATATGGAATTTTCGGCAGATCCAGAAGCTGACCGGCCCGTACAAAAGCCGCCAGATCTTCCGATGCCGTTCGTATACGTCCATCAGCGTTTCCCCAAATCGATTTCCTATTTTTTCTATATGATATCACAAATCGAATACCATGACAAGAAAAAACCTCCCGCAACCGGGAAGGCGCGGGAGGGAAAGCGCTTGTTTACTTTTTCGGCAGCTTCAGCCGGGGCCGGAGCTTCACGAGCCAGTAGAGATGCAGGCGGGCCAGCGCCGTGTCGTAGATCATCATCACGCCGACCAGGGCGGCGAAGAAGGCGATGTTCATCCAGAGCGTAAAGTCCCCGAAATCTGCCAGCACTTCGACCAGCTGCAGCACCCAGAGGAGCAGCGCGTACAGGGCGCCCAGGGCCAGGGTGAAGAAGCCCAGCTTCAGCAGAAAGCGCAGGACGGCATTGCCGACCGCGTCCAGATAGGGCCGCAGGATCGGATAATAGCCGATGAAAAGATAGAGGAAGGCGGCCTCCCTGTCGATGCTGAGGAGCAGCGAGAGGACGGCGGTCACAAACCAAGTCATGACGGCCCAGCGGTTTCCCAGCTCGCTCATCACCGGCAGGAGCAGCACGCCCGCAATCATGGGGCTGCAGTAGGTGGCGATGGGGATCAGCCCGCCCAGGGCCATGAGCACGGTGCCCAGCGCCGCCATCAGGGCGCAGAAGGCGACGGCGAAGCTCCCTTTGCGGCTCTGCTCTCTCATAGCGCGCGGTGCATGCGCAGGCGCAGTTTGGGGCGCCAGTAGCTCCGGCCGAAGGTGATGCACTCGGCGAGAAGGCCCAGCGGCAGGGCGGCCAGCACGTCCAGCGCGGAGTGCTGCTTGACAAAGCAGACCGCGAGGCTCACCAGCACGGTCATCGCCACCAGCGCGGGGCGCATCCAGCGGGGCAGGGCCTTATCCTTCCAGCCCACGGACAGCACCCCCAGCATGTAGCCCACATGCAGGGAGGGACAGACGCCGGTGCTGGTGTCAAAGGAATAGATGAAGGCCATCAGATGGGTCAGCACATTGTCCCGCACGAAGACCGCGGGGCGGAGATCCTGACGGCTGGGCCAGAGCACGTAGCAGAGCATGGCCACGACCTGGGTGACGATCAGGAAGGTCTGCAGTTTGCGGAAGCCCTCGATGTTGTACAGAAAGCTGTACAGGAGCGCGCCGAAGACCACAAAGTACCAGGCGACGTAGATGATCGCAAAGCCCTCGTGGAAGGGGATCAGATCGTCCAGCAGGCAGTGCATCGGGTGGCAGCGCTCAGGGGGGATCAGGTTCTCGGTGATGAAATACATCGCGAAGTAGAAGATCCAGCCGGCCAGCAGCTTCACATGGGAAAAGCGGGGCTCGTTCAGGCGGCTGAAACGAAATTCGCGGTAATCAACCACAGGCTTCTTCAACTGTATTTTCATGGACATATACCTCGATGGGACGGTTCTTGGGATAGTCGCGCTTGCGGATGTTGCGGTAAGGGACCACGGTATGCAGCGGCAGGGAGGCGGCTGTGTCGGTAATGCTGTCGGCGAGATAGCGGCAGATGCGCTCCCGCTCCGCCGCGATCGGGGCCGTGGGATCAAAGCGGATCGGCTCCCCAAAATACAGGGTGCTCCGCTTCGGGCAGATATAGAGCGGGACGAAGCAGAGCGCCTCGCCGGTCTTCTTGTAATAGAAGCGGGCCAGGTCCACGAATTTATCCTGAAAAGCGTAGAGGATGTTGTTGTACCGCTCGTTCTTCTCCGGGAAGATGACCATGCTGCTGCCCGCGCGGAGCTTCTCGATGGACTCACGGTAGGTGGAGATCAGGCGCGTGTCGTGATAGACCGGGATCGTGTGGGCGTTATTGAAGATGCAGACCGCGATGGGCGTGATGAGTTTGCTCACGATGCGGAAAAACCAGTGCGTCCACTTCGGCTTGAAGGACCAGAAGTCCGTAAAGGCGTAATCCGCCACCTCGTCCCAGTGCATCATTTCCCCGGCGCACCAGATCTCGTGCCGCCCGGGCATACACAGCTCACCCGCGATGGGGCCGTACATCTGGCTGTGATTGCCGACGATGATGCAGGGCTCCTGCGGCAGATTCTCCTCCCCGCTCAGCCGGAATTTGGGGGCAAAGAGCCACACAAACCAGCGGAGGATGCGGTATATCAGCGTTGTTTTCTTTTCCTCCATGGAATACCCCTCCAAAATGCGACAAACAGTATAGCACACCCGGCGAAGAAAATCCTGAACGAAACATGAACGATTTGAGCAGATCGGATAAATTGCAAAAAAATATAATAGTATCTGCCTTCGACCTGGGGCAGGCTGCGTGGCGAGTTTTGCGTCTTGAGGCGTGAGTTTTGAGGAGACGCGGGAACGCCGTCCTTCCCCGCAGGGAAGGGCATCTCCTAAGCGCCAGGTGCTCGGCACTAGGCGCTAGGCGCTTTTTCACCAATGGTCGGCGCTGCGATTGTATCCCCCAGTCTGTCCGCTGCGCGGCCATCCAGCAGGCTGGGATCGTCGCGCGATTCCCGCGCGTCGTTATGCCCCCCTTTAGGCAAGAGGGCCTTTGTCTTTGCCTGACCCTGCAACGTGTCCGCGTGCGGCGTAGGGGAGGGGCTTGCACCTCCCGTTTGTCCGACCTAGTACCATGTCGGCGGGCGATTCATGAATCGCCCCTACAATGAAATGTCCGTCCCTCACCGTAGGGGCCGTTCACGAACGGCCCGCAATGTCCGACCCGGTACTGCGTCCGATTTTGTCATCCTGAGCGAAGTGAAGGATCTCAAATCGACAATGAGATTCTTCGTCGGCATCCGTCTCCTCAGAATGACAGCGCAGGGGAGCGCATCTCCTAAGCGCTCGGCGCTCGGCACTAGGAGCTTCTTCGCCGACCAATGGTCGGCGCTACGGCGCTGCAGACCGGAGTTTTACGTTAAACCTGAAAGAATACAGAAAAAACAGGAGAAGCAATAAGGATAAAGCGATTAAATTTATCTGTTGTTTAAGCTGATCGCTTGTGCTATACTTTGATACAGTAAAGAAACAGCACAGAGAAAGGATGTCAACGATGGCGACACTGAAAGACATTGCCGCGGCCTGCGATACCTCGATCGCCACGGTCTCTTACGTGCTCTCGGGCCGGGGGGACGAGCGGCGCATCTCCTCTGCCATGCAGGAGAAGGTGGTGCGCACGGCGGAGGAGCTGGGCTATGATCTGGCGGCGAAGGCCAGAAAAAGCCGCCGCCCCGCCGTGGCGGTATACTGGCCCCAGCGGCAGCTGGACACCGTGCTGCCCGCCTTCATCTCGGGCCTGAACGCCGCCATGGGCATGGCGCCCATTTCGGCGGACGTGATCATCCAGCCCTATGAGCCGAACCATCTTGCCGAGCAGAACGGGCTCTGGTCGCCGGGCAGAGTCGGCGCATCGGTGATCGTCTCGGCCAGCGCGGAGGATGTGGAGGCGCTCCGGCGGCGCAGGACCACCTATCCTGCGGTGCTGGTCAACCGGACGCTGGAGGGCTATCCCTGCGTCACCATCGATGAGGACGAGGTGGGGCAGCTGGCGGCGGATTACGCCAAACAGACCCTGGGAGACGACGTGAGCCTGGTCCTGCCGGACCGCTGGCTGCAGGGCGTGCAGTACCGGAGCCGCTCCGTGCAGGAGAGCCTGGACCGCTACGGCGTGGTGCCCCGGTCTATTCACACCTGCGGGATCGAGATCAACGACGGCTACGCCCTGGGGCAGCGCATGCTGCTGGAGGGGAAGCTGCCCCGCGGGATCATCTGCCTGTATGACGCGGCGGCGATCGGGCTGGCGCAGGCTTTGAAGGACGCCGGGCTGAAGATCGGCCAGGATCTGGAGCTGATCGCCATGAGCATGAGCTATACCAATACCAATTCCCACCTGTTCCACAATATGACGGTGATCGATCTGCGGCAGGTGGAGGTTTCCACCCGCGCCATCAATCTGGCCATTGAGCTGGCCACCCACGCGGGCGCGGACAACCGGCACATCGTGGTGCATCCGACGCTGATCCCGCACCGCTGAAAGGGGAAAAGACATGGCAAGATCGACCAATCAGAAACTGAAGCTGCTGCATCTGCTGCGCTACCTGATGCGGCAGAGCGACGAGAACCACCCCGTGAGCGTGGCGGACATGATCGCGGAGCTGGCCCGGCACGATATCGCGGCCGAACGCAAGAGCATCTATGACGATCTGGAGGCGCTGCGCAGCTTCGGGGTCGACATCGTGCAGCAGCGGGGCAAGGCCGTGGGCTACTATGTGGGCCAGCGGGAATTCGAGCTGCCGGAGCTGAAGCTGCTGGTGGACAGTATCCAGTCCTCCAAGTTCATTACGGAGAAGAAGACCGTCTCCCTGATCCGGAAGGTGGAGAACCTGGCCAATGTCTACGACGCGCGCATGCTGGAGCGCCAGGTCTATGTGCGCAACCGGGTCAAGAGCATGAACGAGAGCGTCTATTACAACGTGGACGAGATCTCAAACGCCATCAGCCAGGATCGGATGATCCGCTTCCGCTATTTTGAGTTCACGGTGGAGAAGCAGCGGCAGTTTCGCCGGGGCGGGGCCTATTATGTGCTCTCTCCCTTCGCCCTGATGTGGGACGATGAGAACTACTACATGCTGGCCTGGGACGCGGAGGAGCAGCGGATGAAGCACTTCCGCGTGGACAAGATGAGCGCCATCTCCGCGCTGGACAGCCCCCGCCAGGGCAGGGAGGCCTTTGAAAAGACGGACATGTCCGCCTATTCCAAGAAGGTCTTCGGCATGTTCACGGGGCAGGAGAGCGGCGTGAAGCTGCGCTTTGCCAATCATCTGGCCGGGGCCGTCATCGACCGCTTCGGCAAGGACGTGATGCTCCTGCGCGACGGGGAGGAGCATTTCACCGTCACGGTGGACGTGGTGGTGAGCCCGCTGTTTTTCGCCTGGGTCTTCGGTTTCGGCACCGAGGCGGAGATCCTGGGGCCGGCAGACGTGCGCCGTCAGGCCCGGGACGCCGCCCGTGAGATCGCAGCGATGTACGAATAAGACCGAAGGGGATGTGATCTCACATCCCCTTCGGTCTTTGTTTTGAGTTTTTGAGTTTTGAGTTTTGAGCAGCGGGAACGATCGGCTCCTCAATGCTCAGCCCTCAAAACTCAAAACTTTTATTTCGACAGCAGCATCGCGTCGTTTTCCACCTGGGCGCCGGAGAGCTGGCTGAACTTTTCCATCAGCTCCCGCTTGGTCAGATGGGCCTTCTCCTCGCCGCGCACGTCGAGGATAATGTGCCCCTCGTTCATCATGATGAGGCGGTTGCCGTGGCGGATCGCGTCGGACATATTGTGGGTGATCATCAGGGCCGTGAGCCCGTTTTCCTGGATGATGCTGTCCGAGAGCTCCAGCACCTTCCTGGCGGTGGCGGGGTCCAGGGCGGCGGTGTGCTCGTCCAGGAGCAGCAGCTTGGGCTTTCGCAGGGCGGCCATCAGCAGCGTGACCGCCTGGCGCTGGCCGCCGGAGAGCAGGCCGACCTTCGCGGTCATGCGGTCCTCCAGCCCCAGACCCAGGGTTTTGAGCCGCTCGTGGTACTCCTCGCGCTCTGCCTTGGTGACGCCCCAGCGCAGGCCGCGCCTTTCGCCGCGGCGTTTGGCCAGGGCCAGATTCTCCTCCAGCTGCATGTTGGGCGCGGTGCCCATCATGGGATCCTGGAACACGCGGCCGATCAGGAAGGCGCGCTTGTGCTCCGGCAGGGCCGTGATGTCGTTCCCGTCGAGGACGATGCGCCCCTCATCCACGGGCCAGACGCCCGCGATGGCGTTGAGCATCGTGGACTTGCCGGCGCCGTTGCCGCCGATGACGGTGACGAAATCGCCGTCGTCCAAATGCAGGCTCAGCTCGGAGAGGGCCCGCTTCTCGTTGATGGTGCCGGGGTTGAAGGTCTTGCTGATCTTGACGACGTCAAGCATTCGTCCCGCCCCCTTTCTTCAGGCGCGCGAAGGAGCTTTTCCGGTGTGCGCGCAGATAGGGGATCGCGAGGAAGAGCCCCACGATCACGGCGGTGAAGAGCTTGAGGTCGTTGGAGTTGAGCTTCAGCCACAGCACCGTGACGATGACCAGGTAGTAGAGCACGCCGCCCACGACGACAAAGCTCAGCGTCCCGTAGAAGTTCATGTACTTGCCCAGCAGCGCGTGGCCGATCACCTCGCCGATGATGACGGCGGCAAGGCCGATGACGATGGCGCCGCGGCCCATGTTGATGTCGGCAAAGCCCTGATACTGGCTCATGAGCCCGCCGGAGAGGGCCACGATGCCGTTGGAGATGGCAAGGCCCAGCACCTTCATGGTATCCACGTTGATGCCCAGCGCGCGGCACATGGCGGCGTTGGCACCGGTGGCGCGGATGGCGGAGCCCTGCTCGGTGCCGAAGTACCAGTAGAAGAAGGAGATCAGCACGAGGCAGATGATGAGCCCCGTCAGGATGGAGCCGGGGATGTTGCGGGAGGTGAGCACCAGATGGTACTTGTCCACGCTGACGGCCTTGTTGGCCGACATGCCCATGATCCTGAGATTGATGGAGTAGAGTGAGAGCTGGGTCAGGATGCCCGCGAGGATGGCGGGGATGCCGAGCCGCGTGTGCAGAAGCCCGGTGACGAGCCCGGCCAGCACGCCGGCCGCCACGGCGACCAGCAGCGCCGCCCAGGCGGGCCAGCCCGCGAGGATCAGCATGACCGTCACGGCGCCGCCGGTGGTAAAGGAGCCGTCCACGGTCAGATCGGCCACGTCCAGCAGCCGGAAGGTGATGTACAGCCCCAGGGCCATCAGACCCCAGATCAGGCCCTGCGCGACGCCGCCGGGCATGCTCCTGAGGAGCTTGAGGAAGTTCAGCGAAGCGAAATATGCAGCCACGAATGTTTCTCCTGTGTTTTATGAGTAGGGGCGGGGCTTGTCTCCGCCCGAGAGAGAAAGCGCAGGGGAGGGGAAAGCCCCTCCCCTGCGGTTTTTAAGAATTTGGGTACCGGCGTTTCATCAGCCGATGGCCACGTAGCCTTCGGGGACGGTGATGTTCAGCGCCTCGCAGTTGGCGGCGTTGTACTCCTTGGTGATCTCAACGGCATACTCGATCTCCATGCTGGAGACGTCGGCGCCGTTGACCAGGATCTCATAGGCCATCAGGCCGGCCTCGTAGCCGATATCGAAGTAGGAGATGGACAGGGTCGCCACGCCGCAGCCGGCGCAGAGGTTCTCCTCACCGCAGATGATGGGCTTGCCGGCGGGCAGAGCCACGTTGTTGATGGCCTCGGCGCAGTTGGCGGCGGTGTTGTCGGTGGGGATGTAGAGAACGTCGTTTTCGTCGCAGGCGGTGGCAGTGACGGCGGCCACGTCATTGGAGTCGGCGAAGGTGTAGGCGTTCACGGTGTAGCCCATGCCCTCCAGCAGGGGGGTGATGGCCTCCACCTGGTACTTGGAGTTGGCCTCGGCGGAGCAGTAGAGGATGCCCACGGTGGCGGCGTCGGGGAAGAGCTCATGCAGCACTTCGGCCTGGCCGTCCATCGGCGCCAGGTCGGAGGAGCCGGAGACGTTGATGCCGGTGGTCTTGCCGTTGAAGTCGTCAAGCCCCAGGGCAACGCCGTAGTCGGTGATGGAGGTGCCCAGGATGGGGATCTGGTTGGTGGCGGCCTGCGCAGCCTGCAGGGCGGGGGTGGCGTTGGCCATGATCAGGTCCACCTCGTCAGAGACGAAGGTGTTCACGATGGTGGCGCAGGTGGCGGAGTCGCCGGAAGCGTTCTGGATGTCGACGACGACCTGGTCGCCGAACTTATCCTTCAGCGCGGTCACAAAGCCCTCGGTGGCTTTGTCCAGGGCGGGGTGCTGTACCAGCTGGCAGACGCCGATGTGGGCCGCTTCGGAAGAAGCGGCGGCCGGGGCGGCCTCAGCGGGAGCGGCAGAATCGGAAGAGGCGGCGGGGGCGGCGCTCTCGCCGCAGGCGCAGAGTGCGAAGAGCAGCGTCAGCGCGCAGAGAATGGCAAGGACTTTTTTCATTTTGATTCCCTCCGGTTATTTTTTTCTTTCGTTTTTGCTGTATCAATCAAAAAGCCGCACGCTTTGTTCGTGCGGCCTATTGAAACATGGTCAAATCGCTTTGTCTGCAGCACAAACGGCTATTACTTTTTCTCTCCAAAGTAATAGCGGTAATAGCGGCTGAAACGACGAAGCATGGCAATCTCCTGTCTGTATCTGAGATAACTAAACTTTAGCACTTTTTGGTATTAAAGTCAAGCGCCAAACGCTTTTTTATGCAATAGTATAAAAGAAGCGGCCTTCGGTGATACTTCTTTGTGGATAATTCAGGAATCTGAAGGGCTTTGCGGACAGCCGCAGCCCTGCACGCCACAAGAGGGAACGAACATGAACAGGAAAACACCCAAATTCATCCGCCTGCTGGGCACCTTTGCCCTGGCTGCCGCCGCGCTGCTGATCGCGCTCTACAGCGGCTACATGGTCTGGGAGCAGCCGCCCGGGAAGGCGGACGCGCCCCTCGCGGCCAGAGCGCCCCAGCTGCCCGCCGAGCCGGTGGAAACGCCGGAGAGCGAAACGCCCGCGCCCACCCCGGCGCCCACGGAGGAGCCGGGCGGCGTGTACACGGTCCTGCTGGTGGGCAACGACGACGGCAACGGCAACACCGACACCATCCTGCTGGCAAGGCTGGACACCGGGGCGCACAGCCTCCGCGTGGTCAGCATCCCGCGGGACACGCTCGTAAACGTCGACTGGCAGGTGCGCAAGGTGAACGCCGTCTACTGGGGCGACCGTCTCCAGGGCGGCAGCGGCATCGACGCGCTGCGCCGCCATATCCGCATGCTCACAGGCTTTGAGCCGGAAAACTACGCCGTGCTGGATCTGGCGGATCTGGTTCGGGCGGTGGACCTGCTGGGCGGGCTGGATTTCGACGTGCCCTTCGCCATGCACTATGACGATCCGAGCCAGAACCTGCACATCCATCTGGAGGCGGGGGAGCAGCATCTGAGCGGCGAGCAGGTCATGGGTCTTCTGCGCTACCGCAGCGGCTACCCCACGGGCGACCTGGGCCGCATCGAGATGCAGCAGAAATTCCTGCGCGCCTGCCTTGCGCAGTATGCCGCCCTCGGGAAGGTGCCGAACCTGATGGCGGCGGCGGAGTACCTGGCCGGGGCGGTGGACACGGATCTGACGGCGGCCAACATGGCCTGGTATCTGCGCCAGGCCCTCCGCTGCGGGGCGGATATCACCTTTGAGACCCTGCCCACGGAGCCCGCCACGGTGCACGGCTACAGCTACGCCGTGGTGCGGCTGTGGGACTGGCTCGCGATGCTGAACGGCGGCCTCAATCCCACCGACAGGGAGATCACGGCGGCGGATCTGGATCTGGTCTACCGGGGCGAGCGGGGCTTCACCGGGACACAGGAGCTCCGCGGCGCGTGGTATTACAGCGGGACGCCGCCTGTCGCGCCCGCGGCCGCCGTCCCGCCCGCGACGGAGCCGACGCCGGAAGTCCCGGCCGGGCCGAAGATCATCAGCGTGTATCCCGGGGCGTAGGGGCCAGTGCCCTGTAGGGGCGATTTCCCTAAAGGGACTACCTCGCTGCGCTCGGGTCGCATGAATCGCCCGCGGACACAGGACAGGGTCGGTTATTGCGGGCCGTTCGTGAACGGCCCCTACAGTGAAGGACGGACAGCATCGCATACAGCCGCCCGGGGGCTGCACGTCCTCAAAACTCACGCCTCAAAACTCAAAACTCGGGCCGCCGGGGGCGTCGGCCCCTACGAGGCAAGACGCAGAGATGTCGAGCCGCCTGTACAGGAGAAGTACAACCTGTGAGCTGTACACCATAGCGGCAGCGAACACCGAAGCGTACCAGACAGTCCACGATTCGGATGGCGGCGACGATGGTTTTGACCGCAGGCTGTCACCTGTGACTAGGCCAGCGATCTTTTCTTTCTTACACCGGGCGCGGCGCATTCTTTCTTTTCTCAAGAAGAAAAGAAAGAATGGGGGGGCGCATAGCTCCCGCGGACGCGGTAAAACGACGAACAGAACGGGAGGGGCAAGCCCCTCCCCTACAGTAAGGGACGGACGTGGTACAGGATCGGACAAACGCCCCGCCGGGCGTCGGCACCTACAGCGCAAAACACAGCGGGATGCTTTCCAGCATCCCTCTGCGTTTCTGCAATTATCCCCCCATGAGGTCTGTGCCGCAGGTCGGATAATACCGGTCCTCCACGACGCGGATCTCCACGTCGCTGTGCGCCCGCAGCCACTCCAGGCAGTGGGTATTGTCCTCATAGATCGTGAGGTAAAACCAGCTGCTGTCCTCATTGCGGAAAATGCCACTGGCCCGGGCCGCGGTGTCTATCAGCTCCAGGTGGACGCTCACGTTGGTGCTGCGGGGCGCGGCGGCGTCCGAGAGGAAGCGGCGGCCGATTTTATTCTCGGCCAGGTCCGCAAGCAGGGCGTTTTCGTAGAAGTCCACGGCCTCCTCCTCGGTGAAATAGACCGAGCGGTGGCCGTTTTCGTCGCTGCCCTCGTACTCCGCGCCGAAGCCGATCACGTTCTCCGGGATCACCTGCACCTTGCTCACCGAGCGGTAGCGCAGGGCCTCGGGCAGGTTCAGCACGATCTGGAGCTTCGCCATGTCGGAGCTTTCCTCGTTCAGGCTCTCCTCCGTGCCCCAGACATGGTATTCTCTGGTCTCGGTTCTGCCGTTATCCAGCACATAGCGCAGATCCAGGGTGCAGCTCACAATATTGCCGGACCGCGCGTCAAAGGGCTGCTCATGCTGCGCCTTATGCTGCACGATGCCGCGCTGCAGCTCCAGGATCTTCCGGATGCTCTCCGGCTCCGAATACTCGGTGCCGTTGAGGGTCACGGCCTGCACGCGCTCAGGCTGGGGCTGGCGTTTCTCCCAGCCCAGCACGTCCGCCTCCGTGACGCCGAGGATAAGCAGGGCGACCGCCGCGAACACGAGCCAGCCCCGCCAGGTGCCGCGAAAGACCCGGACAGTCTTGCGGATCAGCATCTCGGCCGCGAAATAACCGATCAGGCTCCCAACCAGCACCGCCAGCGCCGTAATCAGCGCCGCGGCAAGGCCCGTCTGCTGATTGCCCAGCAGCGCGTCGTGCACGAAGTCAGCGAGCAGGATGCCGCAGCCGTAGGCCATGCAGTACTTGAACACGGGCTTGAGAACCGGGATGGCCACGGTGTCGGTGGCGCTCTCCATCTGCCGGCGGAGATACAGCCGCCAGGCGAGGATCGTCAGCAGGATACCCACGCCGCCGTAGACGCAGACCGTCCCGAGCCCGCGGATCACGATCTCCTCCGTGGAGCCGGTGGTGTAGAACACATAGTTCTGCAGCATGTACACCAGCGGGGAGAGCCAGCTGAACACTGTCCTGCCGGGATCCAGGCCGAAGAGCAGCTTGCTGAGCACAAAGCGGGTGGCAAGCTCGGCAACGAAGGCCGTAAAGTTCAGCACCGCGTACACCAGCGGCAGGATGAGCAGGCTCCCGGTCAGCATGGCGCAGAGCGAGGCGAAGCCGTAGAAGCAGAGCTTGCTCAGAAGCATCACGGCCAGCAGCGTCCCCAGAACCCAGAGGCTCAGCTTCCCGCCCGCCACGAAGGGCAGGCAGAGGGCAACCGCCAGCAGATCCGCCAGCAGCAGCGGCACGATCCCGGTGAGCCAGGCGGTGAAGAACATGGTGGTTCTCGTGATGGGCAGGGTGTTCATCATGCCGCAGGAGCGGGGCTGATAGAGATAGCCGAACATGGCCATCGCGGCAAGGATGGAGACGCCGAAGGAGATGACCATCATTTCCTCGCCCATGCCGGCGACCGTGTCGTCCAGCACGGGGATGAGACCGACATAGCCGGTGTTATTGAGCACCTGCTGCCTGAGCGTCAGGGGCAGGATCAGCAGCAGGAAGGCGAAGTACGCCGTCCAGAGCGGCCAGCAGCGCTGCAGCAGGTTTTTGGCCACGCCCCGGTTAAAGAACGATGTCTTTGACTTCATGGTCGGCACCTCCCAACTCGTAAATGAAGATTTCCTCCAGCGTAAGCGGCAGCACGTCCAGGAAGAGCGGATTGCAGAGGGCGAGCTTCGCCTCCAGCTCCTCGGCCCTGCCGCGCAGGATGAGCTGCTGCAGGCGGCCGGTCTCACTCCGGTGCAGGATGGTCAGATCCTTCGGCAGCTCCGTCTCCTCGGCGAAGGCCAGCTGGATCTTCACAATGTTGTCCTGCAGCTCCGAGAGGCTCCGCTCCAGGAGCATTTTCCCGTGGTTCATGATGCCCACGTGGTCGCACACGTCCTCCAGCTCCCGCAGGTTGTGGGAGGAGACCAGCACCGTCGTGCCGCGCTCCGCCACGTCGGACAGGAGCAGGCTCCAGACCTGGCGGCGCATCACGGGGTCGAGGCCGTCCACCGGCTCGTCCAGGATGACCACGTCGGGCCGCTGGGAGAGGGCGAGCCAGAAGGCCGCCTGCTTCTGCTGGCCCTTGGAGAGCTTGCGCACGGGGCGTTTCAGATCCAGCTGGAAGGCCTCGCCCAGCTTCTCAAAGCAGGCCGTGTCGAAGCGCGGGTACACGTCCCGGTAGAACTTCATCATGTCCCGGATCGTGGCCTGGGTGTAGTAGAAGATATCGTCCGGGATGTAGGCGATCCGATCCTTGACGGCGGGGTTTTCATAGACCGGCTCGCCGTCGATGAGCACTTCGCCGCTATCCTGCCGGTAGATGCCGGCCAGGTGCCGGATGATCGTGGACTTGCCCGCGCCGTTGGGGCCCACCAGGCCGTAGACCGCGCCCTGCGGCACCGTGATGTTCAGCCCGTCCAGGGCCGTAAAGCCGTCAAAACGCTTCACCACATTCTTGACTTCAATCATGTGTGTCACCTCGCATTCTCTCTGCCAGCTCCTCCTCCGTGAGGCCCAGCAGCTTCAGCTCCGCCGCGAGCGCGTCCAGCTGCTTGAGCAGCTCCTTTCTCCGGGCGGCCGCGGCGTCGCTGCGCTCGCGCACAAAGCTTCCCCGCCCGGGGACCGAGACGATGTAGCCCTCCGCTTCCAGCTCCCGGTAGGCGCGCTGGATCGTGTTCGGGTTGATGGCGAGCTGCCCCGCCAGCTCCCGCACCGAGGGCATCTTCGTGTCCGCGGGCAGCGCGCCGGACAAAATGAGCTGCCGGAACCCGTCCCGCACCTGCTCGTAGATGGGCCGCGCGTCGCGGAAATTGATGGAAATCATCCGGGCTGTCCCTCCTTTCTGTCTGCCCGGCGGGGTGCCGTGCCTGTCTCTGGCCAGCCGCTCCGCCGGGATATTTGTATTAACTGTATTAGTTATATTAGCACAGTTAAGATAGCACAGAAAAAGCCCCCTGTCAAGGGGAGCAATTCTTAAGATTGCGCTGCCGCGTTTAGCGCCTGGGAGATGCGCCGTAGGGGACGGGCTTGCCCGTCCCGCCGACACGGTACAGCGTCGAACATAACGGGAGGCACAAGCCCCTCCCCTACAGTGAGGGACGGACATCATCGCATACAGCCCCGGGGGCCGCTTCTCCTCAAAACTCACGCCTCAAAACGCAAAACTCGCCCACCGCCGCTGCGCCATAAACCCGTTGCGATCCCGGGAAAAATGGAGTAATATAACAATATCGTACAAACTGTGCCGCCGTCAGATCTTATGGAGGGATGAAGCATGGAGAAATACACAAATCTGGAACAGGCGATCCGGGATCCGGCGCTTGCCATCATCACCGAGGACGTGGCCAGCCTGCGTGAGCTCAACCGGGTCTATGTCAAATACAGGGTCCTGTCAAAACGGCAGAAACGTTTCTCCGACTATTACGAAGACGCCTTCCTGGGGCACAGCGTCCCGGAGATGTACGCTGTCATGAAAGAGCGACTGCGCGCCGGCAGCGAGCCCTTTGCGGACCTGCAGCTGCCCAGCGAGGGCTATCTCCGCTCCGAGCCGGATCTCTACTACCGGGAAGAGGCCTTTAACGCAGGCGAGACCAATATCTGCTTCCTCCTCGGCCACTCGGGCAGCGGGAAATCCAGAATGGCCCGCACTCTGGAAGGAGACGAGATCGACCATATCGAGCTGGACGATCTGCTGCTCACCAAAGACCATTTCACGCCCGAGCAGCTGCGGGACTATTCCGGCATGCTCCACAGCTTCTTTACCGGCCCGGGGGCCCGGTACTATATCGGCCTTGCGGAGCGGGAGAGCATCCCCAAGGAGGCGTATGAGGACCGGGTCTTCACAGACTTCGTCGCCTTCGCCATGGACTACGCCCGTCAGCACCCGGAAAAGAAATTCATCATTGACGGCATCTGGATCTACCTCTATTTTGACGATCCCTCCGTGTTTGCCGACTACGCGGTGTTCATCAAGGGGACGTCCTTCCTCAAATCCAAGAGCCGCGCGATCAAACGGGAGATGCAGCGGGACAAGGAGACGCTGGAGGACAGAAAGCAGATGTTCGGCAGAGAGGTGAGGAACTACCTGCTGGACGAGGAGAAGATCAACGCCTACCGCAGCTACTACAGCGCCCGGCCGGAGACGGTCTTCCGGAAGGAGACGGACGAGGCCGCCAGGCAGGCGGAGGCCTTCGTCCTCGGCGAGCTGAGGCGCATCGACGCCTGCTTCGTGGACGGGGACGCGGCGGGCATCCAGACCATCCTGAAAAACGCCGAGGCGAACACGGGGCTGTCCGGCTGGAACCGGCTGCGGATCCTCAACGAGTGCCAGGCCGCCCTGGTCGAGCTGCGCGTGTTCCCGGGGCAGGAGCGCTAAGCGGCGCCGCGGCGTTCAGCCATCTGAAAATCGAAAACCGGGTCCGTGAGAACTTCTCACAGATCCGGTTTTTTCATCGTCCGGCGTTCCGGACGGCGGAATGGGGCCAGAGGACACGGCTCAGCACCTCCACCAGCATGAAGCCCAGCACGATGCCGAAGCAGCTGAGCGCCAGGTTTACGGCCCGCTCCCGGGCGAAGGGCAGATCCGCCATCACAAAGCCGTACATCATATAGTAGAGCGCGGCACCGGGGATCATCGGGAACACCGCCACGGTCTGGAACACGGTGGCGGGCGCCTTGTTCAGCCGGGCCATGCACTGGGCGTAGAGGCCGCAGATCACTGCCCCTACAATGCAGGCACAGAAATTGCTGGGATAGATGCGAAAGCTCAGCAGGTAGGCGCTCCAGGTCAGCAGCGCGCCCAGCGCGCACCAGGGGATGTGCCGCCCCCGGACGCGAAACCAGAGGGCAAAGCCGGCGCAGCCCAGGGTGCAGGCCAGCAGCTCCAGCGGGATGCTGGCGTTGAGGACCATGATCTCGTTGCCGCCCCGGGGCAGAAAGAGCTTCAGCGGCAGCGCGATGCCGAGGGCAATGCCGATGGCCCCGGTGAGGGAGAGGCTGATGTTCATCACGCCCGAGAGCGTGTCCAGATGCACCAGGTCCCTGACGCCGTTGGTGGTTCCCAGGGCGCTGATGAGGAGCATGACCACGCCCGCCGCGATATAGCCCACATGGTGGCCGAAGCCCAGCCAGGCCCCCAGCAGGATCAGCAGCTCCGCCAGGAAGGAGACCGAAAAGTTCAGAATCAGGGGATTGCTCTCCAGGCGGCTGATCCGCCGACTCAGAAAGGTCACCAGCAGCGAGACCGCCGCGGCGGCCAGGGCGTCCAGTGCGTCGCAGTTGAAAAACACGCCAAAGCCGGCCCCGGCCAGCGCGCCGCCCAGATAGACCTGCCAGGCGGGCGGCTCCGGAGAGCGGAGGATGGCGTCCAGCCCGGCCGTGAAGTCCGGAACCGGCGGGGTCTCCGTGCAGGCACGGCGGCAGAAGGCGTTCAGCGCGTCCAGCTGCCGGAAGTCCACCCCGCTGCGGCGAATGTGCCGGATCTGGGTCAGGCAGTCGCCCGCGGGCGTCACCACCGTGGCCTGGATGTTGCTCGGCACCACCCAGACGTTGGCGCTGCGAAAGCCGTAGCTGCCGCACAGGCGGTAGAGGCTGTCCTCCACGCGGTGGGTCTCCGCCCCGCTCTGGATCATCGCCACACCCATCTCCAGGATCTGCTGCAGCAGCAGCTCGCTGTCCGTCATCCCGCATCACACTCCCAAGAAGCAGGCTCCGGGGTTTACCCGGGCTTGCTGTGTTTATAGTTTCTCGTCCCACTCGTTCGGGCGGAAGCCGACCAGCACCAGATCGTCCCGGACGAGGATCGGCCGCCTGACCAGCATGCCGTCCGTGGCGAGCAGCCGCAGCTGCTCCTCCTCGCTCATCTCCGGCAGCCTGTCCTTCAAATGCAGGGACTGATAGAGCATGCCGCTGGTGTTGAAAAAGCGCCTGAGCGGAAGACCGCTGCGGGCAACCCAGTCGCGCAGCTCCTCGTAGCCGGGGTTCTGCTCTTTGATGTGGCGGCATTCGAAGCCGATGCCCCGATCCAGCAGATACTGCTTCGCCTTTTTGCAGGTGCTGCAGGGCGGATATTCGAGAAACAGCATGGCGTACCTCCCGGCGTTTGATGCTCTGATTGTAACACAGCCGCCGTCGAAGCACAAGCGCGGGATCCGGCGCATCGCCGCGCCGAACTGTCAGCGCTTAGCTTTTAGCGCCTAGCGCCTAGGAGATGCGTCGCAGGGCCGACGCCCTCGGCGGCCCGCTGACGCGGTATAAGGTCGGACATGGCGGGCGCGTGATACGCGCCCCTACGATGAGGGACTCAAAACGCACCCCACGGCTCGCCGCTGTCATACCGCGGCGGGCGGGGCGCATAAGATGGTTCCCGTGCGGGCGCGGTGCAAAAGAAACTCCCCGGGCGTTTGCCCGGGGAGCAGCTTTGTTTGTCAGATACGAACTTACGCCTTGCGGACGGAGTCGATGTGACGGGTCAGGTCGAGCATCTTGTTGGAGAAGCCCCACTCGTTCGGGGCTGCCTTCGGCGTCCCCGCAGGGTGATCCCATACCGCAATGCCCAATCTTCAAGGCTGACGCCATTTCCCATGCCTTACCGCTATCAAGTTTTCAAGCTTTGTGTTGATTTCGTTGCTCCAAAAGGAGTCAACCCTTTACGGCCAAAAGCATATCACAAATGTTCGGAAAATGCAATAAAAACTTTTAAAATGCGAACTTTTCGAACTAATTATACGAACTCCGATTGACGGGCACTCGATTGTCGCTTGCTTGCAGATAATCGGCGTTCGTATTTCTTGAATTATACGAATTCCTATCGAGAAGCAAGCGATTTCCCCTCGACTTGCTAACGACTCTATAACAACTTTGATTCAACTTTCCATCAACTCTGTTTTGACTCTGCTACAACACTTCTCTGTTCTTAGTAAGGCATGATAAAAGGCATATTATTCATTCTTGTGATAATACGCCGTTTTATGATTACCTATACATGTAGTCTTTCGGTTTTATCCGCCGCAGCCCATAAAGAGCAGATATCGTCGCGTCAATCCAGCTCTCCGCCTCGTCATAATCTCGATCGTCTAAAAAGTTGGCAGCGTCTTCCGCATACACGAGAGCTCCACTCTCATCGACCTGATTCATAGCTTCTTCCCACCCTTTTTGGAAAGCCTCTTCGTATCTCTGATCATACTCTTGCTGGCTCTCTATTACACAGCCGCTCAAAATGATAGAGAGAACCAAAATTGCAAACAACACAATGTTTTTCTTCACAAATTATTATCCTCCTTTATATGTGGTGCAATAATCGTTTGCGCTATAATTTATTATATCACAATACGACAAGTTCAGAAAACGCACGGCCAGCAGTTTTTTGAAATCTTTAGAATAATCCCCCAAACGTTTTCCGTCCTTTAAATTATAGTGCGGAAAACCTTTGGGGGATTCAATTATGGGAAAGCCTTGTCCCGTAGAGATAGATGAAGCGAATAAACTTCACTTCTATGAAGATCTAGGGCACGGTTCCCGTCCTGAACTCGAAAAACCACGCGTGCCGCTCAAAGAGAAAAGAACGGCTCCCGTTCAAGGATCAACGGCTCACGCTTTTTCAAGAACGCCAGAGGATATAGAAATATATATATAAATAAAAAATAAGGACGAATAAATAGACCAGGAGTATTGCTTCACAGCTTTTACTCCCCTGTGACTAATCTTTTTCCTATAGACAGCAAAAACCCCCGAAGGTTTTCCGCCCCAAAATATATAGTGTGGAAAACGTTTGGGGGATTAAATTAAGAGGTCCAGTTGATTCAGTTTTTCGCAGCACCGTCACTTTACGACGGAACCCACCAAACGTCTTCCGCCCTATTAATTATTTCTGTGGAAGACGTTTGGTGGGGAACGTTTAGAGGTGAGGAGAAAAATGCTGTTTCGGGGAACAGTAATTGCGAGAGGCGGACAAGTCCGCCCCTCGCGTTCCAGAAGGAAGAGTGAAGAAAAAGTAGTAGCCTTGGTGCTATTTTTTATGCTATTCGTGTGCTGTTTCGTTTGGGACCTGTACTTTATAAGCGACTACATGAGGCTGAAAACGCAGAAACTGCATTGAAGAATAATCAATTACATTTTCATAGTAAGAATTAAGTTGCTCTCGGTCTATAAACCATACTTCTTGTTTGTTATCATACGAAGAGCAGGCTAAAACATAATCAACCCGATCATTCTCTTTGAGCAAATCCAAGAACTCTCTACTATCCGAAAGAGTCACATGTATCAACCCATCACTAGGTCCTTCTCGCTTGAAAACCGTGGTTCCAAGAGGACTCACATCCTCTATGAAAAAGACCACCTTAACAACCGACTGCTTATTGATAACTCCGGCTTTTGTTAAGTTAAGTATATATGTATCTATTTTTGAATAGTGTTCAAGAAAGGATCGCTTTACATTTTCAATGTAATAGTCGTACGATGAATCTCCGTGTATTACATCATGGAGAGTGGTTCCGCTTTCCGTTGGCTTTATTGCATCTTCTCTGCGCTGAATCCTTGCCTCTTCGCGCCTATGTTCACTGCCTTTTTTCGTGACTTTATAGCAGTCAAATTCAAAATGCTCCATAATCAGGACATTATCATTCTCCTTAATATAGAAATCTGGAGCTTCGCCACAAAAAAAGTATTCTGGCTTCAATTTTTCTCCAAAGGACATCGCACTCTTACCATCTCCAAAATAGAACATGCTGCCACTCTCGGCGATGTACTTTCTAAATGCTTCAAGTTCTTTTTTCACCTTGTATCTCTCCTTTAGGTCCATCTTCTGGCTCATGTATGCCGATTATTATCGACATCTCATGGCGTCGATTTTTTAAACGCCATTGGATCTCGTTTCCAATTCTGCTTTTATTTTACCACCGACACTTTTATAAAACCAGAAACCCTTCTTAACAAAATGTTTTGTCAAACTTGGTTAATAGTCCCTTCCAAATTCTCAAACAATTATGAGAGAGTTAAAAGAAACCCGCTCATAATTTTTAGAGAAAAGGAGGTATTCAGATGGATCGAATACCAGATTTACCAGATGAAGAATGGCGTGAGATCGAGGGCTATGGCGGAAAATATCTAGTCAGTTCCCTTGGGCGCGTCAAGTCACTGAAACACGCAAATGCGCGGCTGCTGACGCCTTTCATGAATAACAAAGGATATGACAGGGTGTGCCTTTGCCAGTTCGGTGAGGCACATCATTTTCTTGTGAGCCGCTTAGTGGCTTAGGCGTTTTGCCCCAACCCTGACCCTGCGATCTGCAATACCGTGGACCACATCGACCGTAACACCAGCAACAACCGAGCGTCCAACTTGCGCTGGATGAGCCAGCAGGACAACTATAAAGCATACTGTGAAGGGAGAAAAAGAGAGAATGAATAGAGACTTCAATAGCACAATGTTTGAAAAAATGAGAAACAAAAGAATACCGTCGTATTACGACGGCATGTACAAAGAGGGATATTAGTCTTGGGAGATCTTAGAGGCAGCGCACAATTCCCTCATTCATGACTATGAAGAACGCACCGCCGCAATGGAACCCGCTGATCCGTTGAATGTGCACTTTCAAGTGGAGGTGAAAAAGAAATGAGCAGAGAAGACGAGCGCAAGAAGCGCGAAAAGAAACAATAGGATTGGCTGCTGGCGCAGATCACCCCATCATGGAGAAAGCGACAAAAGCCGCTCTCCAACAGGCGCTTGATGATATATTCAAGGACTGGAAATAAGACGAAGGGGAGACAGCTTTTGTGCCGTCTCCCCTTATTCTTTATCTTCAAATTACAATGTCCAATCGCCGTACTCAACCATTACATCATTTTCACTCATATTTCTTCACCTTCATAATCACTCGCTTCTATCCGAACAGGTTGGTATTACTCACTGCTGCTTGTGATTTTTTCCGCTTCTCCCAATATAATCATTTCTCTTTGGCGTTTTTCTTTCTCAATGCGCTGTTCCCTGGTGAGTACATCATCATAGCTTTCATACAGAGTACGTGAAGCTTTCATAAATGAACAGTAATAATTCTTTTGCAGATAGGAGTAGGTGAAAGAATCCCAATATGTATGAGTAACGAGTAGCTTTCCAACGGTTTGCCTTCGAACATCCCAAAAATAGTACTCAGAACCTCGTCGCATCTGGTCTCGAAGCTGGCCCTGTGAAAGGGATCGGCTATCCCAATCAAACCTAACAACAAGCCCTCTATTTACAAGTGTTATTGTCGGACGCATATCTGGGCTTACCTGCTTTTGCGCTATCGCCTTATCCCATCGAACTCTTTTCTGTGCGGACTCTAGTTCTGCTTTTTTTCTAAGCTGAGCAAGGGATTCTCTTACCTCAGCCATGTTAGTCTGTTTCGGCGTCGGCTGCCTATGTTCATAATCATATCTGCTTGTTGCCTCACCAAGGAGCTCGCCAAGGTTCCAATGCACTCTTTCCAAGAACAGATTAAAAATCTTCAATACTTGTCGTTCTACTTGGTCCTGTGCTGCAAGCGTATACGGGTGTTCAAGCGGGTAAGCAAGAAAGCAATTGTTCAAATAGTCTGGAAAAATAAAGGTCGATACTGCGTGCTCAATAAAAGGTTGGATGCTTTTTGGTTCTTTTACCAAATCAATTAGCTTTCTCTCCTTCCTACGTCTTTCGTGAGCAGCTTTCCACTTATCAACATCAATTCCATAAAGAGATTGAAGTGCAGTAGAAATATAAATATCCTCTATCTCTCCAAATATCCTATCTTCGATACTTGATGCTTCGCTTTCCTTCAATTTATCAATTGAAAGAAATAGACCTCTACTAAACATTGTACGGCAATAGATCAGAGCGATACAAACCAAATCCGCCTGTGAAAAAGGGTTTTGCAACACCGAATAGTCCGTCATAATCTCAGGAGAGACAGCTGCCATGATAACATCTGCCAAATGTTTTGTTGTAGTAGGGATATCGTCTTCATCATTATCCCAGTATTTAAGCACTTTTTCGGTGATACTTCCATTTTCATCTCTCATGAGGCAATGTCTCCTTTTGGAATACACAATCAGCACATTGTTTCTATCGTCAGCTATTGCGCCGCGCGTGAACGCGCCACCCGTTTCCCCAAATCTTTTTGCTCTTGGTTTTTTTCTAATCCACGCCAAAGGTAAAGCGGTCAACTAATATTTTTGTTCCCGAAAGCCCACGCCCCGTACTGATCAATACGGACGGACCGCTCAGATCCGTTCTTTCTCTTGGTCCAGCAGAACAGAGAAAACCTATTGCGCGTCCCCCGCTTCATCGGGAACATACTCCATGATATCCCCTGGCTGGCAACCGAAGTATTTACAGACATTATTGATGGTCCGATGATCTAAGCCGCCTTTGCCAGTCTTGATAGCCGTCAGAGTGGCTTGGGAGATAAATGGATGCTCCATCTTTCGCAGTTTATATGAGGTAATGCCGTTAGCGTCTAATAACGCAAGTAATTTGTCATAGATAATCGCCATAAAAAAGAGCCTCCTTTCCACTGTACACAGTATAGCGCAACAATATCACTAAATCAAGAGACAAAATACACAAGATCATATCATTAAATTTGGTGATATTGCCAATTGAAGATCACTAAAGTTAGTGCTATACTATAGACACAGTCAAGGGAGAGACAAAGCAAGTCAGGCAGACGGAGTAGGCAGCAGCCGAAACAAGAATGCCGATAAGCGTGAGAACGGATAAGCTTGAGAGAAAGACCTGTGAGGCTAGATAACTTAACGCCACTCACCGCTTGCTGAATCGCCCAAATAAAAAACTTACAAAGGAGATCACAACAATGGCTAACAACGAACTGCTCAACAAGATCGAGGAACTGAACGAATGGGAAGCTCTGATGGAAGAGGCGAGAGCCGAAGCCGAGGCGATCCGCGACGAGATCAAGCAGCACATGCTCGCCGCCGAGACCGAAGAGCTCGAATGCGGACAGTACATCATCCGCTATCAGAGCATCGTCAGCAACCGCTTCGATTCCAGCGCCTTCAAGAAGGCTCTTCCCGAAGTGTACAAGTCCTTCATCCGCCAGTCCACTTCCAAGCGCTTCTCCATCGCATAAGAAAAGCTCCTTGCCTGAACGCCGACCAAAGCCACAGGCAAGAGACTTCCACCCAAACCGATCAGGAGAGGGCAAACCCATTATAACTTGCCCTCTCTCCAAAAGCAAGAAGGAGAGAGAACAATGAAACAGCTTACCACCTACAACCGAGCCGCCGCTTACCTGAACAGCATCTTTGATCTTCTGAACGCCAGATACTTTGAAGGTGCACTTTCAAGACCCATCATCACCATTCAGAGCACGCCGAAAGCCTATGGTCATTACACGCTTTACGATGCATGGAGCGTGGATGGCGACAAGGGCATGCGGGAGATCAACATCGGCGCGGGAACGCTTTCCCGACCCATCGAGAACGTAGTGGCGACGCTCCTTCATGAAATGGTCCACTACTGGAACGACACGAACGGCATCAAGGATTGCAGCAGAGGCAACACCTACCACAACAAGAACTTCAAGGCAAAGGCTGAGGCTTGCGACCTGACGGTTGAGCATCACAGCACTTACGGATGGTCCATCACTTCGCCGAGCGACGCGCTTGTGGAGTTCTGCATAGATCACGATCTCCGTGAAATCCGTCTTTGCCGTAACGACTTCGAGATCTTCCGTATTTCGGGAACGGGAGCAAACGCAGGAACCTATACAAAAACTGTTGGCGGCAATAAAAAGTCCAGCACAAGGAAGTACATTTGCCCTTGCTGCGGGATGAGCGTGAGAGCGACGCGGACCGTGAACATCGCCTGTATGGACTGCAATGAGCAGTTGATCGTGGCGGCATAGGAGGGAAAGAGAATGACAGTATTGGAAAAGCTTTGGGGCGGTTCAATCCGCCCCTGTGAGAGAGCGGTAAAGCGCGGCACGGAATATGCCAGAATTCAGAAGGACGCGCAACGGGCTTATGATTGCTTCTGGTCCTTGCTGACGCCTGAGGCAAAGGAAGCCTATCTGAATTACACCGAAGCCAACATAGAGCTTATGAGCATTTCAGAGGCGGACATTTTCACAAAGGGCTTTCGGCTTGGAGTCCAGCTCCTGCTTGCGGGGATCTGTGAGGATGATTCTCAGCTCCCGCCGCTGGAAGAGGATTAGTTCGTAAAACAGAAGAATTACGAACGCCAGAAGACAGAGAAATCAGGGGAAGGTCAAGGACATACCGACAATACGAACTTTCCCCTGATACAAATACGAATTTGGAGGGAGAAATGAACAAGAAAACAACAGCTCTGACAACAGAACAATACAAGAATATAATAACTTCGATGCGGGAAGGCAGCAGCTTCTTCCGTCCCAATGATCGCGTGGCGACAGCTCTTGTGCTGGAAGGCAATTTGGGCTTGCGCATCAGCGACATTGTGAAGCTCCGCCCCTGCGATATCGTGAACGATGGCGGAAGGTTCCGCTTGTCCATCGTGGAGCAGAAGACGGGGAAGGAAAGAGTGTTCACGGTCCCACTCGTGATTCAACAGTACATAGAGAATTACTGTCTGCGCAACGGGATAGCGCGTAACGCGTTGATTTTCCCCATCACCACAAGGGAAGTGCAGAAGGTCCTTGCGCGGGTCTGCGATTATTTGGGCTATGAGGGCATCAGCACGCACAGCTTCCGCAAGTGGTACGCGACAGAGATCTACAAGAACAACGGCTACGATATTGCGCTGGTGCAAAGGCTCTTACAGCACAGCTCCGCAGCGGTAACGCAGCGATACATCGGCATCGAGCCGCAGCGGATCGAAAAGGCGATTGAAGGACATGCGGAGCTGATATAACTATTCATACACTTCCGTAAAAATGTACAACAATAGGGCCGTCTATGCTCAAATGTTTTTACAGTTCGCCACTTGCCAGCATACAATATATAGAGATATAATGCCTCAGCAGGCAAGTTAATACAACATATAGTTGGTGGTGATAAGCGCAGATATCTTCCGACTTTGCTTGACACTATTATGAATTGCGAGGTATTAAATGAAAAATACTAAACAAACAAGTGCGAAAGCTGCGACCGCAGCATCCAAGGTCCTCCGCGACGGCAGAACCAGCAAGGCAAGCAAGACCGCAGCTGGTAGTGCCTTAGCCCAACGCCCCAGCAAGAAAACAAAATAACTACCAGCTGAGCGAGAGGTGAAGTGAACCCCAAAAGTTAGACATTTATAGAATTAGGCGACCTGAAGGGTCTG
>CAMOXI010000026.1 GCA_946628965.1 uncultured Clostridia bacterium
CCCAAGTACTGGGACAAGTCCCTCGTTCCTCAGGCCGACGTCGACCATGAGCTCGAGGTTCAGGTCGCCCTGATGGACAACGACCCGAAGATGGCTGCCAAGCCCCAGGCCATCAAGGAGAAGATCGCTGCCGGCAAGATCAACGCCTTCTACAAGGAAAACTGCCTGCTGCAGCAGGACTTCGTCCGCTCCGACCTGTTCAGCGGCTCCGTCGAAGGCTACATCGCCGACGCTGCCAAGAAGCTGGGCGGCTCCGTCAAGTTCGTCGACGCCATCCACTTCATCAAGGGTGAGGGCATCGAGAAGAAGCAGGAAGACTTCGCTGCCGAAGTCGCTGCGCAGATGAACATGGGCAAGTAAGTCGCAACAACACGAAATGATGGCCTTGTCCTTCCCCCGCGGGAGGACAAAGTCATCATTTTTTATTCCGGGAGGGTTCTCCATGAAACGAAGCACATCCCTGTGGATCGCGCTGGCGCTGTGGCTCTGCTTTCTGGCGGGGGCGCTGTACCTGATCGCAAGCCCCGCCAAGGGCTGGCGGGAGGACGCGGCGGGGGCGCGGCAGTATCTCGACGCCTTCGGCCATCCGGTCACCGGCACCCAGGTCATCGACGGAAAGATCTATTACTTCCTCGATGACGGCACGGCGCTGACCGGCTGGGCCAGGCAGGCCGGCAAGTGGTATCTCTACGACGAAGGCGGCGCACTGCTCACCGGCTGGCAGGACGTGGACGGCAGCCGCTATTATCTGGACGCGGACGGCGTCATGCTCTCCGGCCCGCAGGAGATCGACGGGCAGCGGTATCTCTTTGACGCAAAGGGCGCGCTCTGCCGCGGCTGGAGTGAAATCGACAGCGCCTGGTACTATGCGGACGAAAACGGCCTGCTGCAGACCGGCTGGCTGGAGACGGCGCGCGGCCGCTACTATCTGGATGCGGACGGCCGCATGCTCACCGGCTGGCAGGACATCGAGGGCCTGCGCTATCGTTTTGACGATAACGGCGCGGTGCAGTCGGGCTGGCTGCGCGAGGGCGGGAGCTGGTACTATCTGGACCGGAGCGGCGTCCTGCAGACCGGCTGGCTCCGGCTGGACGGGAAGTGGTACTTCCTGGGCGAAGACGGTGCGGCCCGCATCGGCTGGTTCGAGGATCAGGGCAGGCGCTACTGCACCGATGAAAGCGGCGCGATGCTCACCGGCGAGCAGGAGCTCGACGGCGTACTGTACACTTTCGGCGACGACGGCGCCCTGATCGGCTAGCGCAGAGTGCTTAGGAGATTCGCCGCAGGGGCCGACGCCCCGGCGGCCTGGATCGACAACCCCTCCGGCGCAGTTGCGCCACCTCCCCTTTCAGGGGAGGCTTTTTTCATATCGGCGGGCGACCGCAAGGGTCGCCCGTCGGTAGAATTATCCGCATACGGAACCGTCATAGAACCGGCTTTGCGGCAAACTGCCAAACTATATGATATTCAAATCGGCCACTGTGTCGTGATGCCCAATCACATTCATTTTATCTGCGTGATTACGGAACCGCGGGCGGCCACAAGGGCCGCCCCTACGATCGGGCAAATCGTCGGAGCAATCAAATCCATTTCTGCCAACCGCTGCCGAGAGGCGGGCCTGTCCGGCAAGCTCTGGCAGCGCGGGTACTATGAGCATGTGATCCGAAACGAAAAAGATTATCTTGAAATCTGTGCGTATATCGAAAACAATCCCGCCCGCTGGGCGGTGGACCGGTACTATCAGGCATAAAAATCCCCTGTTTGTTGGTTTTTCCAAGAGGCAACAAACAGGGGAACTTCATTGGTTCGGGCAAAAAAGTTTATTGGTGTTTCAGGCGCTTTTCACACATGCTTTCATAGTGTTCATTGGTTTCTTCCAAAATCGTTCAACCCGCAAAGCCTTGATACAGGCGGCTTTGCTCAGCGTCTCGCCTGCTTTTGCTGAAGCGTGAGGCTGTCCGCGATCATGGCGATGAACTCGCTATTCGTCGGTTTTCCCTTGATATTCGACACGGTATACCCGAAGTATTTCTGCAGCACCTCGATGTCGCCCCGGTCCCAGGCCACCTCAATGGCGTGGCGGATGGCGCGCTCTACCCGGGAGGCCGTGGTGTCGAAGCGCCTGGCTACCTCAGGATAGAGCACCTTGGTCACGGCGTTGATCATCTCCATGTCCCTGATGGTCAGGATGATGGCCTCGCGCAGGTACTGATAGCCCTTGATGTGGGCGGGCACGCCGATCTCATGGATGATCTCGGTCACCGCGGCCTCCAGATCCATGTCCGCGGTCCGGGCGGCGCCGCGGCGCTCTGCGGTAAAATCGACGCCAGCCGGGATCGTCCCCGGCTCCGCGCGGCCCACGGCCTGCCGGATCCGGGCAAAGAGGGTCTGCAGCTCGCAGGGCTTGGGCAGGAAATAGTCCGCGCCCAGGGCCGAGCAGTCCCCTATCACCTTGGCATTGTAAAAGGCGCTCAGCACGATGATGCGGGGAGAGACGCCGGTCTCCGGCAGGCGGCGCAGCAGCTCCAGCCCGTCCAGCTTCGGCAGCATCAGCTCCGTCAGCAGCACGTCCGGCCGCAGCTCCTTCGTCAGCCGCAGGGCCTCCACGCCGTCCGCCGCAGTTCCGGCCAGCTCCATGTCCTCCGAATCACCCATCTGATCGCCGAGAAGACGGCAGAATTCCGAATTGAAATCGACAGCCAACACGCGGATTTTGGTTTCCATAATATTTTCCTCCCAAGTATAAGTGCACGGCACATCGCTGCACCGCAAAAAGCAGTTTTCACCGTGATGTCGCACTTAATTTACCATATCCACACCTGTCGAAACAACAGAACGCCGTCGAATGCTGCGACTTATTTGTTGACATAATATCTTATAATCCTCCACGAAGCAAGAGCTTTCGACAAAGTTTTAAGCTGTTTTATCCTTAAACATGTCATTTTTTGTCGAATTACCGAAGTCTGGTATGTCTCTGCAGCAGAAAACCGCCCCGGGTTCGGGGCGGTTCAGATCGCAGACAGGATCCGTACGCGGTCATCCTGAGCGCAGCGCAGCGGAGCCGAAGGATCTCCTGCCTGCTGCTTGCCGGGAAAAGAGATCCTTCGCCGCTTTGCTTCTCAGGATGGCAGAAATGGGCTTGTCGACAGAAAAACCGCCCGCTCATCTGAGCGGGCGGTCTTGCCTTTCTCTGTCTTATTCTTCGCCGTAGAGCAAGGTGAAGCTCTCATAATGGTCGCCGGTGTAGTAGATCAGCCCGTCGTTGGAGAAGACGATCCGCTCGGCGCCGCGGGACTTTTTGCCGCGGGTATTGATGTCGCACTCGGTCCATTTGCGGCCCTTGGCCTCCGGAAGGAGTCCCTCATAGTTGCCGAAATAGCCGCCGCCGATGGACTTGCCGGGGGCGTAGGGCTCCAGCGAGCCGCCGGTCCAGCCCAGGGCCTCGGCCTCCTTCTTGGTGATGAAGTTGGAGGGCAGGTGGCCGTAGGTGTGGATGTAGAGCGCCACCTCGTCCTTTGTCGTGTATTCGCCGTCCTCGTCGATGGCGGCGGGCGCCTCCTGCTCCGCGGGCGGCGCTTCGGCCTGCGCGGGGGCCTCCGCCGCGGGGGGCGGGGCCTCCGGCTCCGTCTCCGGGGCCAGGGTCAGGATCTCCGTATCCTCAAGCTGCAGCTGCGGGATCTCTGGCGTCTCCACGGTCCGGCCGGGCAGCAGCACATAGAGCACCAGCACAAACAGCAGCAGCGGCAACAGGGTTTTCAGCAGTTTTTTCATGGGCCTTACCTCGCCGAATTCGATGTCACCATCTTACCACGCCGAAGGGCGCTTGGCAAGTAAAAGCGGGAGGCGGGGCCAGTTTTGAGTTTTGAGGAGCATCGCGAGGCGGATCAGGTGGAAGACCGTTACCGCGTCCGCGGGCGGCCTGGATCAACCCCTCCGCCTCGCTTCGCTCAGCACCTCCCTGCGGTCGTCTTTTCCCTGCAAAACGTGCCCCCGGCACATTTTGCAGGGAAAAGTCCTTACACAGGGGAGGCTTTTCCCATGTCGGCCCCTACGACGCATCTCCTAAGCACTAAGCGCTGAAAAGAACATCCGCCTGCACAGCGGGCGGACGTTCTTTTTTCGTATTTTACAGTTCCCGCTTCTCGTAGAGGCGGATGGAGAGCAGCCATGAGAGGGCGAACACCGCGATCGACGCGGCGAGCATCGCGCCCATGCCGAAACCCGCGATCTCCCCGCTCAGGCCGGAGAGATAATTGGCGCCGATCAGGCCCAGGGCCACCACCACGCCGATGAAGAAGTAGTAGACGATGCGGCCCTTCTCCACGCCCCAGCGCAGCGTGACGGGGATCATGACCGCCGGCGCCATCAGACCGACAGAGGGCAGCGTGCAGGCAAGCTGCGCAAGCGCCGCGCCTCTCCCCTTCGGAAGCAGGACGGCCGCCTGCACCGCAAGCGTCAGCACATAGAGGGCGAGGAAGCACAGCAGCGTCATCACATAGCGCTCGTTCACCACGGTTTTGCGGGAAATGGGCATGGTGTCGCAGAGGCTGTTCCAGCCGTCCCGCTCCTCATAGGAAATGAGCGTCACCGGCAGAACACCGGCGAAGAGCACCGGATAGACCAGGAAGAAATAGTTCTGCTCCTCCCCCATGGCGCCGAACAGCAGGAAAACCGCGCTCATCAGAAGCAGCATGCGCCCGTAGGTCCAGATCATGTACAGATCCTTGCGAATGAGGCCCTTCATTGCTCTCCCTCCTTGACCATCAGAATAAACAGATCCTCAATGCTCACCGGCTCCAGCGCAAGGCCGGCCGGGGCCGCGTCCCGCCGCAGGATGGCGGTGACGCCGTAGGGCGTGGCGCGGTGGCCGATGACCGCCGCCTCGTCCAGCGCCGCGAAGTCGCTCTTCGAGAGCTGCGCCAGGCCGTACTGCTCGCGCAGCGCGTCCTTCTCCTCGCACAGGAGCAGCCGCCCCTTGTGCAGGAAGGCCACATAGTCACAGATCTTTTCCAGATCGCTCACGATGTGGGAGGAGATGAGCACCGCGTGCTCCTCAGCCCGCGTGAACTCGGAGAAGATCTCCACCACCTCGTCCCGCACCACGGGGTCAAGTCCGGAGGTGGCCTCGTCCAGCACCAGCAGCTTGGGGTGATGGCTCAGGGCCACGGCGATGGCCAGCTTCATCTTCATGCCGCGGGAGAAGTCCTTGTAAGCCTTGTCCTTCGGCAGGGAGAGCTTTTTCAGATAGTCCTCGTACACGGCCTGATCCCAGTTTCTGTAGATGCCGGACATGACCCTGCCCAGCTGCGCGGCGTTGAGGCACTGGGGCAGGCCGCCCTCATCCAGCACCACGCCGATGTCCTCCCGCACGGGGGCGAAGTTTTTGCTGTTGTCGTGCCCCAGCACGGTGATGCTGCCCGCGTCGGGCCGGATCATGCCCAGGACGGACTTGATCGTGGTGGACTTGCCGGCCCCGTTTTCGCCGATCAGGCCCAGGATGCAGCCCTGCGGCAGCTCCAGATCCAGCCGCAGGTCAAAGCCCGGATAATGCTTTTCCAGGCCGCGGATCTCAATGGCGTTCATGTTTCTTCCTCCAATACGTCCAGCATTTCCTTCAGCGCGTCGCCGCCGAGCCCGCAGAGGGCCGCCAGGCGCTTCGCCTCCAGCAGGTGCTCCTCCAGCTGCCGCAGGTGCTCCTCCCGCAGCAGTTCCTCGTTCCGGGCGGCCACAAAGCTGCCCTTGCCGGGGAGCGTGTAGATAAAGCCCGCGCTCTCCAGCTCCTCATAGGCCCGCTTGGTGGTGATCACGCTGATGCGCAGATCCTTTGCAAGCGAACGGATCGAGGGAAGCGGCTCATCCTCCGGCAGCGCCCCGGAGAAGATCTGATCCCTGATCTGGGTGAAGATCTGCTCGTAGATCGGCGTGCCGCTTCGGTTGTCTATGAGAATCGTCATCTGTGTTCTCCGTTCATACTGTGTATAAGCAATATATACGCTATGAACGCGTGCTTGTCAAGCGTTTTCTGCAAATTTCTTGACTTTGCCGGAAACACTGCTATAATCTGATTTAAGTCAAATACATCCACTTTTTGAACAAAAGGAGGAGTTCCCCATGAAAAGATCTCCCATTGTGACCGTCGTTGCCATCGGCATCGGCGCCGCGCTGTTCTTCGTTCTGGGCCGCTTTGTGTCCATCCCGAGCCCCGTGCCCAACACCAACATCGCCCTGCAGTACGGTCTGCTGGCCTTCATGGCCGCCCTGTTCGGCCCCGTGGCCGGCCTGCTGATCGGCCTGATCGGCCATGCCCTCATCGACTTCAGCTACGGCTGGGGCGTCTGGTGGAGCTGGGTCATCGCCTCCGGCGTGTTTGGCTGCCTGGTGGGCCTGGTTTCCAGCAAGCTGAAGCTCGCCGACGGCGAGTTTGAGAAGAAGGACATCCTGCGCTTCAACCTCTTCCAGATCTGCGGCCACATCATCGCCTGGGGTCTGATCGCCCCGGTGCTGGACATCGTGATGTATGCCGAGCCTGCAAACAAGGTCTTTCTGCAGGGCCTGGTGGGCGGCGTCTCCAACATCGTCACCACCGCCATCGTGGGCACGCTCCTCTGCATCGCCTACGCCGCGTCCCGTCCCAGAAGCGGCAGCCTGAAGGAAGAAAAGTAAGCCAGATCCACACCGGGCGGCCGCAATGGCCGCCCGGTTTTTCGGAGTGATTATGAGCGAAGCCATCATACAATTTGAGCATTTCGGCTTTCAGTACCGCGCCCAGTCCGAGCCCACGCTGTACGATATCAATCTGTCTGTCCGCCGCGGGGAGACGGTGCTGATCGCGGGGCCCTCCGGCTGCGGTAAGAGCACGCTGGCCCACTGCATCAACGGCCTCATCCCCTTCTCCTACCGGGGCGAGATGAGCGGCAGCCTGCGCATCGCCGGGAAGGAGACAAAAGAGCAGAGCATCTTCGAGATCTCCCGCCATGTGGGCACCGTCTTGCAGGATCCGGACGGGCAGTTCATCGGCCTGACCGTGGCCGAGGACATCGCCTTCGCCCTGGAAAACGACTGCGTGCAGGAGCCGGAGCTGCATGCGCGCGTGCTGCGCGCCGCGAAGCTTGTGGACGTGGAGGATCATCTGGCCCACGCGCCCAATGAGATCTCCGGCGGGCAGAAGCAGCGTGTGAGTCTCGCGGGCGTGCTGGTGGACGACGTGGACGTGCTGCTCTTTGACGAGCCGCTGGCCAATCTGGACCCGGCCACGGGCAAGGCCGCCATCGAACTCATCGAGCAGATGCGGCAGGAGACCGGCGCCGCTGTCATCATCATCGAGCACCGGCTGGAGGACGTGCTGCACCGGGACGTGGACCGGATCGTCCTCATGGGCGCAGGGCGCATCCTGGCCGACACCACGCCGGACGCGCTGCTCTCCGGCTCCTGGCTGCGGGATTCCGGCATTCGCGAGCCGCTGTATTTGACCGCCCTGCGCTACGCCGGGGTGGAGATCCGCGCCGACATGGCGCCCCGCAGCATCCGCACACTGCGGCTGAGCGAGGACGAGAAGGCGCAGGTGCGCGCCTGGTTTTCCGCCCTGCCCCCCGCCCCGGAGAGGGCGGCGCGCAGCCCCCTGCTTCAGGCGGATTCGCTGCGCTTTGCCTATCCCGGCAAGGATCACGACACGCTCAAGGGCATCTCCCTCACCGTAAACGAGGGGGAGCTGCTGGCCATCGTGGGCCGCAACGGCGCGGGCAAGTCCACCTTCTCCAAGGTGGTCTGCGGCTTTGAGACCCAGCAGCAGGGTTCTCTCCGCTTTCGCGGGGAGGACATGGCCGACCTCTCCATCAAAGAGCGGGCCGACCGCATCGGCTATGTGATGCAGAACCCCAACCAGATGATCTCCAAGGTCATGATCTTCGACGAGGTGGCACTGGGGCTGCGCACCCGCGGCGTCGCGGAGGACGAGGTCAGGCGCCGGGTGGAGGAGACGCTGAAGATCTGCGGGCTCTGGCCCTTCCGCAGCTGGCCGATCTCGGCCCTGAGCTTCGGGCAGAAAAAGCGCGTGACCATCGCCGCCATCCTGGTGCTGGAGCCGGACATGATCATCCTGGACGAGCCCACCGCCGGGCAGGACTACCGCCACTATACCGAGATCATGGAGTTTCTGCTCACCCTGCGGAAGCGGGGCATCACCATCGCCATGATCACCCACGACATGCACCTGATGCTGGAATACGCCGAGCGCGCCCTGGTCTTCTCCCGCGGGCGGATCATCGCCGATACCGATTGCGCCGACGTGCTGACGGACCGGTCCATCATCGAGGAGGCCAATCTCAAGGAGACCAGCCTCTACGCGCTTGCGAGCCTCTGCGCTATCGAGGACGGACGGGGCTTCGTGCGCCGCTTCATCGACCATGAGCGGAAGGAGCTGCGGCCATGACCAACATCTTCAACTACATCGACCGCCCCTCCCCCATCCACCGCCTCACCGGGGCGACCAAGCTGATCTGTCTGCTGCTGTGGAGCTTCGCGGCCATGAGCACCTACGACACGCGCCTGCTGGTGCTGCTGGTGGTGCTGAGCCTGCTGCTCTTTCGCATCTCGAAGATCCGCATTGCCGACGTGCGCTTCATGCTGGGCTTCACGGCGGTGTTCATGCTGCTCAATAACCTGCTGGTCTTTCTCTTTTCGCCCCAGCACGGCGTGGAGCTCTACGGGACGCGCCACGTGCTCTTCTCCCTGGGCGGCAATTACGTCATCACCAAAGAGCAGCTCTTTTACCATCTGAACCTGTTTCTCAAATACCTGGCCTCCATCCCGGTGGTGCTGCTCTTCGTCTGCACCACGAACCCCAGCGAGTTCGCCGCGTCCTTAAACCGCATCGGCGTCAAGTATTCCATCGCCTATTCGGTGGCCCTGGCCCTGCGCTACATCCCCGACATTCAGCGGGAGTACCACGAGATCTCCCAGGCCCAGCAGGCCCGCGGCATCGAGATGAGCAAGAAGGAGAGCCTCTTCAGGCGCCTGAAAAGCGCCAGCGCCATCCTGATCCCGCTGATCCTCTCCAGCATGGACCGGATCGAGGTCATCTCCAACGCGATGGAGCTTAGATGCTTCGGCAAGAACAAAAAGCGCAGCTGGTACATGGCCCGGCCCTTTACGAAGTGGGACTGGCTCGCCATGTCCGGCTCCCTCCTGCTGCTGATCGCTGCGTTCGCGCTCAACATTCTCAACGGCAGCCGCTTCTGGAGCCCGTTCCTGTGAGAGTTTTCAGTTTTCAGTTTTTAGTATTCAGAAAGCGCAAAAAAAACAGCCCCTCGGTCGGTATCCGACCGAGGGGCTGTCAAGGTGTCGACAAAGTGTCGACACCTTGAGCATCAAAAATGAGAACTTCCGGAAAAGTTCTCATTTTTGAGATTATCAAACGCGAGAGGGAATAACCAATCCCCTCTCGCGCTCTCCCCATGCGTGTCCTGCTTCCGTCGCATGAGTTTGTCTACAGTCTGACAGCCCCTCGGTCGGTATCCGACCGAGGGGCTGTCACTGAAAACTGAACTCTGAAAACTGAAAACTCAGTATGCGACGCCCCAGAAGATCATCTTGTCGGCGGGCTTGCCGCAGCAGGCGCATACGTCGCTGAGATGCTCCTGCTTGAAGGGGATGCAGCGGGAGGACATGCCCGCCTCGTCCTTCATCTTCTGCTCGCAGGCAACGTCCCCGCACCACATGGTCTTGATGAAGCCGCCCTTCTCCTCCTGGAGCTTTTTGGCCTCTTCCACGGAGAACGCAGGCCAGCAGTGCTCGTCCAGGTTGATCTTGGCCTTCTCGTAAAGACCCTGCTGCACCAGCGCGAGCTGGGCCTTCGCGGCCTCTTCCAGCTCCTCGAGGCGGATCACGGTCTTCTCGCCGTCGTTGCGGCGCACCAGCACGCACTGGTCGTTCTCAATATCGCGGGGGCCGATCTCCACGCGCAGGGGCACGCCCTTCATTTCATACTGTGCGCACTTCCAGCCCATGGAGTTGTCGGAATCGTCCATCTGCACGCGCAAACCCGCGGCCTTCAGGCGGTCGCGCAGGGCGGAGGCGGCCTCCAGCACGCCGGGCTTGTGCTGCGCCACGGGCAGGATGATGACCTGGATCGGGGCGATGGCGGGCGGCAGCACCAGACCGTTGTTGTCGCCGTGGGCCATGATGACCGCGCCGATCATGCGGGTGGTGGAGCCCCAGGAGGTCTGGAACGGGTACTGCAGCTTGTTGTCGCGGCCGGTGAAGGTCACGCCGTAGGCGCGGGAGAACTTGTCCCCGAAATAGTGGGAGGTGGCGCCCTGCAGGGCCTTGTGGTCCTTCATCATACACTCCACGGTGTAGGTGGCCTCGGCGCCGGCGAACTTCTCCTTGTCGGTCTTGCGGCCCTTTACCACGGGGATGGCCAGCACCTTCTCATAGAAATCGGCGTAGCAGTTGAGCTGCTGCTCGGTCTCCGCCTGGGCCTCCTCGGCGGTCTCATGGATGGTGTGGCCCTCCTGCCACCAGAACTCGCGGGAGCGCAGGAAGGGGCGGGTCGTCTTCTCCCAGCGGATGACGGAGCACCACTGGTTATAGAGCATGGGCAGCTCCCGGTAGGAGTGCAGCACGCGGGACCAGTGATCGCAGAACATGGTCTCGGACGTGGGGCGGAAGGCCAGGCGCTCCTCCAGCTCCTCGCTGCCGCCCTGGGTCACCCAGGCGCACTCGGGCGCAAAGCCGTTGACCAGCTCGCCCTCTTTTTTCAGCAGGCTCTCGGGGATCAGGACAGGCATGGCCACGTTCTGGTGGCCGGTCTTCTTAAACTCCGCGTCCATGATCTGCTGCATATTCTCCCAAATGGCATAGCCGTAGGGGCGCAGGATCGTAAAGCCCTTCACGGAAGCGTACTCCACCAGCTCCGCCTTGCGGCAGATGTCGGTATACCACTGGGCGAAGTCCACCTCCATATCGGTGATCTGCTCCACTTTCTTATCCTTGGCCATAATTCTATCCTCTCTTTCGCCGGGACACCCGGCTCGCAATTTTCAATGTCAACTCCTAGTATTTTATAGTGTGGTCATGCGCTTGTCAATAGTTAAAAAATATGACAAAATGTAACAAATTTACGAAAAAGCCTTGACCGCAGGCTCTGATTTGGCTATAATAAGCTCCGCACAACTATGTGCGCTTGGGTGTTCGCGCCTTTTTTCGGGCCGCGGACCGGTGCCGGAGGCAGAAATGAATGCGCCGGCCTACAGTCAAGCGGAGGTGAACGACATTATTAAGCAAAAGTTTCTTGCGGAGCTTGGCAAGCTGCTGACCTTCATGTACGAAGAGGACCGGCAGACCGCGCTTGCCATGTACAGCAAGATGTTCGACGACGCGGCTGACGAGCGGGATCTGGTGCATTATCTGATCTCCCCCACCCGGCAGGCCGTGGTGATCGCCAGAGCATACAATGCCCGCGTGCGCAAGCTGCAGGTGGAGTCCCAGTCCCGCGAGCAGGACGGGGCCGAGGCCGAGGCCGCGCCGGACTTCGTGCTGGCCATCGACCAGCTCTATCGTGAATACTTCCCCTCGCAGGAGCAGAACGCGCAGGTCCTGGCCGACCAGTTCTCCCTCTTTGAGGAGGCCCAGCCTGTCGAGGAAGAGCCGGAGCCGCGCGCTCCTGTGAGCGCGCCCGCGCCGGCGCCACAGCCCGCTCCTCCTGCTGTGCAGGAGGAAGCGGAGCAGCTGGTTGCCGAGACGGTGGAAGAGCTGGCCAATCCCGCACCCGCCAGCACGGCGGACGCGGTGGAGGAGGTCTTCGCGGCCGCCAACGCCGAGGCCAGCGTAAAGCAGGATGATGTTGACAGTTTTCTGGAGGATTTCAGCGTTCCCGCGGAGCTCCCCCCCGAGGAAGAGCCCTATGAAGAGGAACCCGCCTGGCCGGAAGAAGAGCCGGAGCCCCTCCCCTATCGGGACGAGCCGCAGACCGTGCGCAAGCCCCGGGTCTTCCTGCTCATCCTCTTTGTTCTGCTCGCAGTGCCCATCACGCTGGCGGGCGTGGTGCTGCTGCTGATCCCCACGCTGTTTTTCCTGGCGCTGGCCGCCGTCTGCATCGTTGCTGGCGCCGCGGTCCTGGTCGCCGCCTTCAGCGGATTTCAGATCCTGGCGGACTTTCTGCTGCTCTTCGGCGCCGCGGTCGTCCTGCTGGCGCTGGGGCTTCTCGCCCTGTGGCTCTTCGTCTGGTTCATCGGCGGGGCCATCGCCGGGCTCATCTCCGGCGTGATCGGGCTTGGGCAGAGCTGGTGCTATAAGGAGGTGTCCGCATGAAAAAGGCCGGAAGAGTTGTCCTTATCATCGTGCTGGTCGCGGTGCTGCTGGGCGCCGTGTGCATCGGCGTGGGTCTGATGACCGGGGCTGACACCATGCGCATCTATTCCGCGCTGGACAGCCGCTACAATATCGGCGCCTATCAGGAGGCTTATACCGCTTACGCGGGGGAAGTGATCGGCGCAGTTACGGAGGCATGGCAGGGTCCCGCCGCGTGACGGACCTGCAGAAATCGCTATGGACAAGAACTATGACGCGCTGAAGCTCGAAAACCAGATCTGTTTTCCGCTTTACGCCTGCTCCCGCGAGATCATCAAGCAGTATAAGCCCTTTCTGGACGAGATTGACCTGACCTACACCCAGTACATCGCCATGATGGTGCTGTGGGAGCATCAGTCCGTCACCGTCAAGGAGCTGGGGCAGTACCTGTTCCTGGACTCCGGCACGCTGACGCCTCTGCTCAAGAAGATGGAAGCCAAGGGCATCATCAGCCGCAGGCGGGATCAGGAGGATGAGCGCAGCCTGATCGTGAGTCTCACAAAAGAGGGCGAAGCGCTGAAGGAGCGGGCCGTCGAGGTGCCGCAGAAGATGGCGCAGTGCGTGCGCCTGGCCCCGGAAGAGGCGAAAGAGCTGTACCGCCTGCTCTATAAGCTGCTGGGATAGAAGGATCAAAAAGATACGACTCTGTGTTTTGAGGAACGCAGAGTCGTTTTCGTTTCTATGGATTTGTGACACCCAGTCCGTGTTCATAAAACTGCGCATATCAAGAACCATTTCTCTTTCCAGTTGTGGAAAGAGAAATGGTTCTTACACTCCAAAGAGAAAGACAACAAGGGGAAGTTTCCCCTTGACCCCTCGTGCGAGCGGGAGTCTAAATGCAAAACGCATGTCGCCGCTATAGATAGTACGCGTGGCTGCTGGCCCCTCATACCGCTACCGCTCAATTGTTCTTCTGACGAAGATTGTACTCCGTGCTTCCCCGCGGCTCGCTGTATAGAAAGCTACGGGGTCGTCGGGGCGCCGACCCCTACACGCCAAACATCCCTGTTTCGAGCCGCCTGTACGGGAGTGGTACAGTTTAAGATCTGTATGCCAAAGCGGCAGCGAACACTGAAACAACGAAGGCATGCCACTATTAGGATGGCGGCGACGGTGGTTTTGACCGCAGGCTGCCAGCTGCGACCAGGCCTGCGATCTTTTCTTTCTTACACCGGGCGCGGCGCTATCTTTCTTTTCGGGCAAGATCGAAAAGAAAGATAGGGGGGCGCAATTGGGCAGCCCACCTTTTGCGTTCAAGCATTAATGAATCTATACATTCTTCCACAAATGGATGGCGCCGCGGTCGTTGAGCTGCTGCAGGACGGAGAGCAGCACCGGCAGCAGCAGCATCCCGCCCACGCCGCCGATCCGCCAGCCGATGTAGACCGCCATCAGCGAGGCCAGCGGACTCAGGCCGATGGAATCTCCCAGCAGCTTTGCCTGCAGGCAGTTGCGGAGCACATTGCTGCCGATCCAGACGGAGACCAGCCCCAGGGCGCGGCCCCCTTCGCCCAGCAGCGCGCTGCCCGCCGCCCAGGGCAGCAGCACCGTCCCGGTCCCGAAGACGGGCAGCGCGTCCACCAGCGCCGTCAGCAGCGCCAGCGCCGCCGCGTTCTCCACCCGCAGCAGCCGGAAGGCCAGCAGCAGCTCCAGAAAGCACAGACACATCAGCGTAAGCTGCGTGCGGAGAAGCCCGCCGAAGCCGCTTTTCAGATCCTGCCCGACGCCGCGGAGGCGCTGCCGCAGCTTTTCCGGGAGCTGTGCCTCCAGAAAGGCCGTGCTCTTCGGAAACGCAGACGAGAGGAAAAAGGTCCCGAGCGCCGCCGTCACGGCAAAGAGCAGCACGTCCGGCCCGCTCTGGGCGGCTTTGCGCAAAAGCCCCAGCAGCCCCTGCGATAGCTGCAGCGGCAGCGTGCCGAGGGCTTCCCCCAGGCCGGAGAGCGCCAGCTCCAGATAATCCCGCAGCTCCGGGGAGCCGGCGTCCATCAGCCCCAGGAGCTTCCGCTCCAGCGCCGCTGCCGCGAGACTCAGCCGATGCACCAGCGCGGGCAGTTCCCGCGCGAGGGCCGATACCCGGCTCAGGCAGCGGCCGCCCAGGGCCGTGAGCGCCCAGAGGAGCAGCGTGAGCAGCAGCAAGGTCAGCATGCCCGCGGCAAAGCCGCGCCGCCAGCCCCGCCGCGTCAGCGCCCGCACGGCAGGCTCCAGCAGCGCGCTGAAAAGGAGCGCCAGCAGGAAGGGCGCCAGCCAGGGCAGCAGAAAGCGCAGCCCCAGCCAGACGCCGCCCGCCGCCGCGGCCAGCGTGAGCAGCATTCGCAGCGCCCGGTATGTGGAATTCTGCATCGTCTCACCCCCTGTTTCTGCTTTTGGCTTACCCCCTTTTGTCAGGTTTTAAACCTCCCGTATACAATGGAGTGGACGCGTATTTTGCGTCCGGGAGGAACCACATGTTGCTGATACAGAAATTCGGCGGGAGCTCCCTTGCGGACCGGGAGCGGCTCCGGCGGGCGGCGGAGATCGCCCTGGCCGCCCGGAACGCGGGGCACCGCCTTGTGATCGTCGTCTCCGCCGCCGGGGACAGCACCGACGCGCTCATCGACCTGGCCCATGCCATCGACCCCGCGCCGCCCCTGCGGGAGATGGACGCCCTGCTCTCCACCGGGGAGCAGCAGTCCGCCGCGCTGATGGCCATCCAGCTCTTCAGCCTCGGCGCGCCGGCCCGCTCTTTTGCCGGGTGGCAGGCCGGGATCGAAACCGACAGTGTCCACGGCGGGGCGAAGATCCGCCGCATCGCGCCGCAGAGGCTCCTTGACGCGCTGGACGCGGGCCTCATCGCCGTGACGGCGGGCTTCCAGGGGAAGACCCCGGAGGGGGATCTCAGTACCCTGGGCCGGGGCGGCTCGGACACCACGGCGGTGGCGCTGGCCGCCGCCATGGGGGCGGATCGATGTGAGATCTACACCGACGTGGACGGCGTCTTCACCGCGGATCCGCGGCTGATCCCGGAGGCCGTCAGACTCTCCGCCATCGACAGCCGGGATATGCTGGCCCTGGCGGAGGGCGGCTCCCAGGTGCTGCACCCGGAGTCCGTGCGCCTTGCGATGGAAAACGGCGTGGATCTGCGCCTCCTGTCCTCCTTCCGGCCCGGAGAGGGAACGGCCGTGCGGCGTCTCCGCCCGGCGGTGCGCCCCGCCCTCGCCGGCGTGACCCGGGACCGGGAGCGCTCCACCGTCACGATCGCCGGGCGGGAGGCCGGGGCCGCCCTGCTCCCGCTCTGCCGGGAGGCGCTCTCCGCCCGGGGGATCCCCCTCACCCGGAGTGAGATCGGGGAAAACGCGCTGCGTCTCACGGTCCCGCCCGAGGGGCTGGACGAAGCGCTGCGAACGCTGCACGGGCTCGTGCTGTCGATGCTTGCATAAGAAAAAACGGGGATGTGCATTCACATCCCCGTTCGATCATACGCTGTACTATTCGTCTTTCTCTTCTTCCCGGATGACCACGCGCTTGCCGCGGATCTGCAGCCGGCCGGCGCAGTAGAGCCGCACCGCCTCGTTGAGAAGCTTCCACTCGCACTTTTCCATGACGCGCTGGCCCAGCGTCTCCGGCGTGTCCTCGGGCTTGACGTCGATGGCCTTCTGCAGGATGATGCCGCCCACGCCGCCGTCCCCGTCAGAAAAATAGGCGGTGGCGCCGGTGACCTTGATGCCGCGCTCCAGCACGGCGCGGTGCACGTCCCCCTCCGTCCCGTCAAAGGCCGGATAGAGGAAGGGCACGGTGCCGATGATGCGGTTGCGGAACTGGTACGGGATCACGCCCAGCGGCCTCCCGTAGCCCGCGAGGATCACCAGCTCGATATCCATATCCCTGAGCTTGTTGGCGACGGCCATGCTGTGGCTCGTGTTGGTGGGGAAGAGATCCGGGTCCACCACATAGGCGGGTACCCCGGCGTTCAGCGCGCGCGTCATGGCGTAGGCGTCCCGCTGGGGGCAGATGACCGCCACCAGCTCGATATTCGGTATCTCTTTGAAATACAGAGCATCCAGGAAAGGCTGGAGCCTTGCCCCGTCCCCGGATGCGAGAACCGCCGCTCTCACCATTGCTTTCTCCTCAATAACACTTGTCTGCCGCCCGAAAAGCGGATATAATAGAAAAAGGCGATAAGGATACTCGTATATTATACTTGATTCGACGCGCAGGGTCAAGTACAACCCACAATATGACACCGATTCGGAGCAAAAACATGACAGAACTCTATCTGATCCGGCACGCGCAGGCGGAGGGCAACCGTTATCATATGATGCAGGGCCACTGGGACGGGGGCGTGACAGCGCTCGGCAGGCGGCAGATCGAGGATCTGGCGGAGCGTTTCCGCGCTCTCCCGCTGGACGCCGTGTACGCCAGTGACCTCTACCGGGCGGTTCTCACCGCCGGGGCCGCCGCCCGCTGGCAGGATCTGCCGGTCACGCCGGTCCGGGCGCTGCGGGAGATCAATGTCGGCCCCTGGGAGGGCCGCTTTTTCGGCGACCTGCAGTGGGAGCGGCCGGAGGAGATCCGCCGCTTCCTGCAGGATCCGGACCACTGGTCCCTGCAGGGCGCCGAGACCTATGCCGACGTGACGGCCCGGGCCTACCCCGCGCTGGAGGCGATCGCAAAGCGGCACGAGGGGCAGCGCGTCGCCGTGGTGAGCCACGGGATCACGATCCGCTGCCTGCTGGCGCGGATCCTGGGCATCTCCCTCGCGGAGACGAAGAATCTGCCCATTTCGGGCAACACCGCCGTCACGCGCCTGCTGTGGCAGGACGGGCGCTTTCTCGCCGAGTACATCAATGACGACTCCCATCTGCAGGAGGAAAACCGCGTAAGCTGGCGCAGGGCCGGTGATCTGCGGGCAGAGCCCATAGACCTGAAGCGGGACCGGGCTGACTACGAGCGCTGCTATACCGACGCCTGGCTCTTTGCCCACGGCGATCTGGCCGGTTTCGCGCCCGAACCCTATTCCGACGCCGCCGCGGGCCACCAGCGGGTGAAGCCCGGCTCGGTGCTGCGCTTTTACGAGGGCGAACAGCGCGCGGGGCTTCTCGACATGGATCCGCTGCGGGGCCGCCACGCGGGCTACGGCTGGATCAGCCTGCTGTATCTGGAGCCGGCCTACCGGGGCCGGGGCTGCGGCGTGCAGCTGCTGGCCCGGGCCTACAGCTTTTTCCGCGCCCAGGGCCGCCGCGCCATCCGCCTGCATGTGGCGGACGACAACGAGACCGCGCTGGCCTTCTACCGCCGGGAGGGCTTCCGGCAGATCGGCACGGAAACCGGCGGGCACGGAAGGATCCTGCTGATGGAGAAAAAGCTGGGGGTGCGGGACGATGCCTGAACGCAGAGCGCGAATCGAAAAGCTGCAAATCCCCGCCGGGCAGCGGATCCTCGTGGTGTCCGACATTCACGGGAACGTGCCCTATCTGGAGGGCGTGCTGCGCCGGGCGGGCTTTTCCGACCGGGATGAACTCATCATCGACGGCGACTTTCTGGAAAAAGGGGCGGAGAGCCTCCGCACCCTGCACATCGTGATGGAGCTCTGCGCCCGGGGCAACACCCACGCCCTGCTGGGAAACTGCGACGGCTGGGCCGAGATCTACGCGCCCGACTGGCCTGCGCGCGGGGACGAGCATGTGCTGCGCTATCTGCTCTGGCGCAAGAGCGGCCTGCTGTGGGACATGTGCAACGCCGCGGGCATCGACCCCTTTGGAGTGGAGGACTTTGCCGAACTCAAGCAGACGCTGAAGAAACGTTTTGATGCCGAGTTTGCCTTCCTCTCCTCGCTGCCGGACGCCATCGACACCGAGCGCTTTCTCTTCGCCCACGCCTCTGCCCGGCCCGACAAGCCCCTGGAGGAGCACACAGCCGACGAGCTCAACCACTGCGACCACTTTCTGACCCAGGGCTGGCGCTTTGACAAGTGGGTCATCGTGGGCCACTGGCCCGTGGTGCTCTACGGCGAGGACCGGGTCTGCGCCAATCCCATCGTGGATCGGGAGAAGAAGATCGTCAGCATCGACGGCGGCTGCGTGCTGAAGGACGACGGGCAGCTCAACTGCCTCATCATCCCCGACCGGGACAGCGAGGACTTCGGCTTCGTGGCCTATGATCCCTTCCCGGTGCGTACCGCGCTGGACGATCAGGCGGAGAGCGCGCGCTCCTACTACATCCGCTGGGGCGACAGCAGCGTGCAGGTGCTGCAGCGCGGGGAGGAGTTTTCCCGCTGCCGCCATCTGCGCACCGGCTATGAGATGGACATTCTGACAAAGTACCTCTTCACCGATAACGAGGTGACCGACTGCAACGACTGCACGGACTATGTGCTGCCGGTAAAGGCGGGCGATAAGCTGCGCATCGTGGAGGAGACGAGCCGGGGCGTTCTCTGTAAGCGAAACGGCGTCTCCGGCTGGTATTTCGGAGGGCTGGCATGAGCATCGAGCAGGCGCTGTGTTTCTGGCTTCTCTTCATGAGCCTCGTCAGCTTTCTCGCCATGGGCGCCGACAAGCGCCGCGCGAAAAAAGGCGCGTGGCGCACGCCGGAGAAGCGGCTCTTTCTCTTCGCCGCGCTGGGCGGCGCGCCGGGCGCGCTGCTGGGCATGTATGTGTTTCACCACAAGACGAAGCACTGGTACTTTGTCGTGGGCTTCTGGGCGCTGTTTCTGCTGCAAGCTGCCGCGGCGGTGTATTTTCTGTTCTTCTGAGAAAAATGATTACCGCAACTCAAGAACCATTTCTTTCCTGTTCGCGGAAAGAAATGGTTCTTGAACTCCGTAGAAAGGCGACCAGAGGAAGGATCCTCTGGTCTCCTCGCCCAAGCCGGGAGCCTAAGGGTAAATCATGGGTCGCCGCCAGAGCAAGTACGCGTGGCTGCAGATCCCGCATACCGCTGCCGCTCGACAGTACTCCTGACGACGATGATACCACGCTCCATCCCGCGGCTCGCGATCAGATATCTCAGCTTTCCGGGCCCGGCCATAGGCTGGGCGTCGGCCCCTATGGGGAAGGTCGGACGTTTCATCGTAGGGGCGGCCCTAAAGGACCAGCTTCGCGTCGCTATCAGCCGCCCGCATGTCGGAAATGGTACAGCGCCGGAGATGGCGGGAGGGGCAAGCCCCTCCCCTACGAGGCGAGCCGCCTGTTTGGGAGAAGATTATATCGGCGTGCTGTATGCAATAGCGGCAGCGAACACTGAAATGCCAAAGGCATTCCAACATTAGGAAGGCGGCGAATATAGTTTTGACCGCAGGTTGCCACCTGCGGCCAAGCCAGCGCCCTTTTCTTTCTTACACCGGGCGCGGCGCGTTCTTTCTTTTCTCAAGAAGAAAAGAAAGAATGGGGGGCGCATTACGCAGGTTCCTATCTGTGAACAGGTGAACGAAGAAAAAATACTCTCTTAATTACTCAACAACCACAAGGGATTTGAAACATATCTTTCAAGTCCCTTTTTGATTGCATTCTCCCGGTCTTGGCTGTATAATAATATGGATACTTATGGACAGGAGGCGGCTATGGAAATCAAGGTTTCGATTCTGTGCACCGCCTATCAGCACGAGGCCTATATCCGCGAGGCGCTGGAGAGCTTTGTCACCCAGCAGACGGACTTTCCCTTTGAAGTCCTGGTCAGCGACGACGCCTCCACCGACGGCACCGCCGCCATCATCCGCGAGTACGCGGAGAAATACCCGGACATCGTCCGCCCCTTCCTGCAGGAGAAGAACCTGTATTCCCAGGGCGTCAACCTGTACGACGCGCTGCTCTTCCCCGCGGCGCGGGGGCAGTATCTCGCCGCCTGCGAGGGGGACGACTGCTGGACCGACCCCACCAAGCTGCAGCGCCAGGCCGACTTTCTGGACGCGCACCCGGACTATTCCGCCTGCGTGCACAACACCGTGGCCCATTACACCGACGGCAGCGCGCCGGACCGGGTGCTCTTCGAGCAGTCCGGCGACCGGGATATCCCCTTCTCTCAGGTCATCCGCGGCATGTCCCACGCCTTTCACACCAGCTCCATCATGGCCCGCCGGGAGTACATCGTGAATCCCCCGGACTTTCGCAACGTGGCCTTCTCCTACGGCTTCACCGACTACGCGGTGGGCGTGTGGCTCACGATGAACGGGAAAGTGCGCTTTCTCGAACGGCCCATGTCCCTCTACCGCATCGGCAGTAACCCCAGCGCCTGGAGCAGCGGCGTGGACAGGCATTACGCCAAGCTCAAGCGCTTCATCCGGGGCGAGCTTGCCATGCTGCGCGCTGTCAAGCCCCACGCGGACGCGGCGCAGAACCGGCTGGTCGACCGGGTGATCCTGGAGCGGGACTATGAGCTGTTGTATATTGAGGGGAAGGTGGACGAGATGGTCCGCCCGCCCTATGACGAGATCCACCGGCAGATGGGCTTGGGCCGCCGCATCAGCACGGCCCTGAAGCGCGCCCTCCCCCACCTGCACCGCTGGTACCGCAAACGCAAAGGATATATTGATGAATAACAAAGCCAAAGTCGTCTCCAACCTGATATGGCGGTTCTTTGAGCGCTGCGGCGCCCAGCTGGTGTCCTTCGCGGTCACGGTGGTGCTGGCCCGCATCCTGGATCCGGCGGAGTACGGGCCCATCGCCAAGGTGGCGGTGTTTACCTCGATTCTGCTGGTCTTTGTGGACAGCGGCATGGCCAACGCCCTCATTCAGAAGAAGGACCCGGACGATCTGGATTTCTCCTCGGTGTTCTGGTTCAACCTGAGCTTCGGCGTCGTGCTCTATGCGCTGCTGTTCCTCTTCGCGCCGCTCATCGCCCGGATGTACCACAACCCGGGGCTCACGCCCATTCTGCGGGTGCTGGGGCTCACGCTGGTGGTGGCGGGCGTCAAGAACGTGCAGCAGGCCTATGTGTCGAAAACCCTGCAGTTCAAGCGCTTCTTCTTCGCCACCCTGGGCGGCACGCTCTTTTCCGCGGCCCTCGGCATCGCCATGGCCCTGCTGGGCTTCGGCGTCTGGGCGCTGGTCGCCCAGCAGCTCAGTAACGTCACGGTCAACACCGTGATCCTCTGGTTCACCGTGGGCTGGCGGCCGAAAAAGCTCTTCTCCCTTGAGCGGCTCCGCGGGCTGCTCTCCTACGGCTGGAAGCTCCTGGGCGCCCAGCTGCTAGACACCGTGTATCTCAAGATCTACCCTCTCGTGATCGGTTTGCGCTACACCGACGAGGATCTGGCCTTTTTCGACCGGGGCAACCACCTGCCGAACCTGGTGGTGGAGAACATCAACTATTCCATCGACAGCGTGCTGCTGCCGGTGCTTTCCGATCAGCAGGACCGGAAGGACGCCCTGCGGGAGATGACGCGCCGCGCCATCCGCACCAGCAGCTATGTGATGATGCCGCTGATGGCGGGTCTCGCCGTCTGCGCCGAGCCGCTGATCCGGCTGCTGCTGACCGAGAAATGGCTCCCCTGCGTGCCCTTCATGCAGGTCTTCTGCATCTACTACGCCTTCTTCCCCCTGCACACCGCGAATCTCAACGCCATCAAGGCCGTGGGGCGGAGCGACGTGTTTCTGTGGCTTGAGGTCATCAAGAAGGTGCTGGAGACCCTGGTGCTGCTGCTCACGGTGCGTATCGGCGTCTTCGCCATGGCCCTGGGGCAGCTCTTCTGCGGGGTCTGCTCCCTGCTCATCAACGCCTGGCCCAACCGGAAGCTGCTCGCCTATCCCTACCGCCAGCAGCTGAAAGACGTGCTGCCCGTGATCGTGCTGAGCCTCGCGATGGCCGCCTGCGTCTGGCCGGTGTCGCTGCTCGGCCTGCCCGACATGCTGACGCTGCTCATCCAGATCCCGCTGGGCGTCGCGGTCTACGTGCTTGGCTCGAAACTGTTAAAGCTGGACAGCTTCGATCTGATCCTCTCTCTCGTCAAAAAAATGCTGCACCGCGGCAAGGAGGCGAACGCCGATGGCTGACAAGAAAAATATCCTGGTCTTCCCCGCGGGGACGGAGATCGCCTTTGAGATCCACCAGGCCCTGCGCTATTCCAAATTTGTGCGGCTCTTCGGCGCCACCAGCGTGCCCTGCCACGCGGAATTTGTGTTTGCGCGCTGCTTCGAGGGCCTCCCCTTCGTCAACGAGCCGGGGCTCATCGAGGCGCTCAACCGCATCATCGACGAAAACGCCATCGACTATGTCTATCCCGCCCACGACAGCGCTCTGCTGCGCCTGACGCAGGAGCAGGAAAAGCTGCATGCGAAGGTCGTCACCTCCGAATTGCAGACCGTGGAGATCTGCCGGGACAAGAACAAAACCTATGCCTTCCTCGCCGGGGCGGACTATTTGCCGCGCAGCTGGCATACCGTTGAAGAGGTGCCCGCCTACCCGGTCTTCATCAAGCCCGCCGTGGGCCAGGGCGCCCAGGGGGCCCGCCGCATTGACAGCCGGAATGCCCTGGAGGAGGCCCTGGCCGACGGGGTGGACTACGCGATCTGCGAGTATCTGCCCGGGGAGGAATTCACGGTGGACTGCTTCACCGACCGGCACGGCGCGCTGCACCTGTGCTCCCCCCGCAGCCGTGACCGGATCCGCGCCGGCATCGCCGTGCGCTCCCGCCCCTTCCCGGCGGATGAACGCATCCGCGCCATCGCGGAGGACCTGAACCGCCGCCTCGCCTTCAACGGTGCCTGGTTTTTCCAGCTGAAAGAGAACGCCGCCGGGGACTACCGCCTGATGGAGGCGGCCCCCCGCGTTGCGGGCACCATGGGCGCCACCCGGAACCTGGGCTACAACCTGCCGCTGCTGACGCTCTACAACCACTGGGGTTTCGACGTGGAGCTGCTGGGAAACGGCAACGCGGAGCTTCTCGACCGGGCCTTCATCAGCCGCTTTGCCACCGATATCGAGTACGACACCGTGTACGTGGACTTTGACGACACGCTGATCGTGGACGGCAAAGTCAACACCGAGCTGATGGGCTTTCTGTACCAGGCCCGGAATGCGGGCAAAGAGATCGTCCTCCTCTCCCGGCACAGCACGGAGCTGCTGCCCGATCTGGAGCGCTATGCCATCTCCCCCGCCCTGTTTTCCGAGATCATCCGCCTCGACCGGGCGGACGACAAGACCCGCTTCATCAAGCCGCATTCCATTTTTATCGACGATTCCTTCGCCGAACGCAGGCGTGTGAAAGAGGCCTGCCACATCCCCGTGTTCGATCTGGACATGGTGGAGAGTCTTCTGGATTGGAGAATGTAACATGGCAACCATCAATGTGACCCGCTCGTCCATGCCGGACTTTGAGGAATACTGCGCGGAGATCCGCGAGCTCTGGGACAGCCACTGGCTGACCAACATGGGCATCAAGCACCGGACGCTGGAGGCGGAGCTGAAAGACTTCCTCGGCTGCGAATACCTGACGCTCTTCACCAACGGCCATCTGGCGCTGGAGAACATCATCGAGGCCTTCGACCTGCACGGAGAGATCATCACCACGCCCTTCACCTTCGCCTCCACCACCCACGCCATCGTGCGCTGCGGCTGCACCCCGGTGTTCTGCGACATCGACCCCAAAACCTTCACCATGGACCCGGCGAAGATCGAGGCGCTCATCACCGACAAGACCGTCGCCATCCTGCCAGTGCATGTCTACGGCAACCTCTGTGATGTGGACGCCATCGACGCGATCGCGAAAAAGCACGGTCTCCCCGTCATTTACGACGCGGCCCACGCCTTCGCCGTGGAGCGCGGCGGCGTCAGCGCCGGGGCCTTCGGCGACGCGGCCATGTTCTCCTTCCACGCCACCAAGGTCTTCAACACCATCGAGGGCGGCGCGGTGTGCGTGCGAAGCGCGGAGATGCTGCAGCGGCTCTGCGACCTGAAGAACTTCGGCATCCACGGCCCCGAGTCCACCCCCTATGTGGGCGGCAACGCCAAGATGAATGAGTTCTGCGCCGCGATGGGTCTCTGCAACCTGCGGCACCTGGCGGACGAGATCGAAAAACGCCGTCTTGTCGCCGCGCGCTATGACGCCCGCCTTGCCGGCGTGCCCGGCCTGCAGATCAATCAGGTACCGGAAAACGTCCACTTCAACTACGCCTACTACCCCGTGGTCTTCGACGGCTACAAGTACACCCGGGACGAGGTCTATGCCCGCCTGGCCGAGCAGGACATCATCGCCCGCAAGTACTTCTATCCCCTGACCAACGCCTTCGAGTGCTATCAGGGCGTGCCCGGCTTCGACCCCCAGGATACGCCGGTGGCCGCCCACATCGCCGACCGGGTGCTGACGCTGCCCATGTACGCGGACCTGCCCCTGGAGAAGGTGGACCAGATCTGCGACATCATCCTCGGCTGAGTTCATTCCTTTCCGCCCGTCCCAAGGAGGCTGTCCCATGCGCCCGATACTCAAGAACAAATTCTATCTCTATCTGACCGAGTTTTTCGCCGGCATGTCCGTCATGGCGGTGGAGCTGGGGGCGAGCCGCCTGCTCGCACCCTACTTCAGCTCCTCCCAGATCGTGTGGACCATCATCATCGGCACGATCATGATCGCCATGGCCCTCGGCAACGTCTACGGCGGCCGCATGGCCGACAAGGACCCGAACCCGGATAAACTCTACCGCCGCATCCTGATCGCCGCGGTCTGGATCGCGCTGATCCCCGCCGTGGGCAAATATGTGATCCTCGGCATCTCGGCCCTGCTCATCTTCACGGTGAACACCAATTACCTGATCTGGGCCGCCTTCGCCGCCTGCATGGTGATCTTCGTCTTCCCGCTCTTCCTGCTGGGGACGGTGACGCCGTCGCTGGCCAAGTACACGATGGAGAATCTGGAGGATAACGCCCGCATCGTGGGTACCCTTGGCGCGGCCAACACCATCGGCAGCATCATCGGCACCTTTGTGCCCACCTTTGTGACCATCCCGGCCGTAGGCACCTCGATCACCTTCCTGATCTTTTCCGGCATCCTGCTGCTCCTGGCGCTGCTGTATTTCTTCAGCGGCAAGGGCAAAAAGGGCGGCGCTGTCGCTGCGATCCTGCTCTTCGTGCTGGCTTCCGCCCTCGGCTGGCGCTCCAACTTTGCTTTCTGGAAGACGGATCTGCGTTACGAGGGCGAATCGGTCTACAACTACCTGCAGGTGGAGGAGACGGAGGATTCCGTCATCCTCTCCACCAATGTTCTTTTCGGCGTGCAGTCCATCCTGCCGAAAAACGCCTGCTTCACCGGTATGTACTACGACTATGCCATGGCCGCCCCCTATCTGGCGGGCGCGGCGGAGAAGCAGGCGGCGGGTGAGGACTTCGATCTGCTGGTGCTGGGCATGGGCAGCGGCACCTACGGCAGCCAGTGCGCCGCGTACCTCCCCGGCCTGAAGGTGGAGGGTGTGGAGATCGACCGGAAGATCACGGATCTTGCCCGGGAATACTTCGCCATGCCGGCGGAGCTGCCCGTGGCCGAATACGACGGCCGGGCCTTTCTGAACGCTGTGGACCGAAAATATGACGTGATCATGGTGGACGCCTATCAGGACATCACGATCCCCTTCCAGATGGCCTCCGTGGAGTTCTTCACCCTGGTGCGGGAGCATCTGAAGGACGGCGGCGTGATGGTCGTGAACATGAATATGCGCGGTACCCGGGAGGGCAACATCAACCAGTACCTGGCCGACACGATCTCCGCGGTCTTCTCCCAGGTCTGGACCGTGGACGTGCCGCGGAATACCAACCGGGAGCTTTTCGCCTCGAACGATCCGGAGATGATCGATCGGCTCAGCCGCAATCTCGAGCTGCTGGAGGACGGGGAGCTGCGCGGCCTGCTGACGCGGGTTTCCGCGGGCCTCAGCCGCTATGAGCGTGGTCCCTATCGGATGACCGACGACAAGGCGCCGGTGGAGCTTCTGAGCATGCAGGTCATCGACGAGCTCATCCGCGACGAGGTGGCCTATTACCGTGGCGTCTACGAGCAGTACGGGCTTGAGGGTTTAGTGGCCAGTGTCCAGTGAGCAGTGGACAGTGCTCACTGCTTAGTAGAGCGTGGATAGTCAAAAAATGAGTAATAGAAAAGAGAACGCATTGCCATAACAAGCAATCCGTTCTCTTTTTCACTATCAATTAGCCACTAATCACTGACCACCAATCCCGCCAGTGCCGGGTTATTCGCCTCCACGCATTCGCAGGCGACGGCCCCGGCCTTGAGTGCAAAGCGCAGGCTCTGCTCCAGATCCCAGCCCCGCACCCCCGCGCAGACAATGGCGGCCATGGCGGCGTCCCCCGCGCCGGTGGTGTTCAGCACCCTGGCCGCCTCGCAGGGCAGCTGCAGCAGCGTTTCCGCGTCGGCGGCGAGCATCCCCTGCCTGCCGAGACTCAGGAACACCCGCCGCACCCCGGCGCTCACCAGCGCCCGGGCCGCCCGCTCAGGGTCGGATTCTCCGGTCAGGGCCTCGGCCTCCAGCGCGTTGGGCTTGAAGCCGGCAAGGCGCGGCAGTATTTCCTGCATCCGGCCCGCCTTGGCGGTGGAAACGGGATCTGCGTACAGCGGCGCCGTCACGTGAGAGGCCAGGTATTGCAAGGTCTCCTCCGGGAGATTGGCATCGAGCACCACGGCGCGGGCCGCGTTCAGCGCCTCCAGCCGCTCTGCCATGACCGCGGGCGTGAGGCGCGCCGTCACGTCCATGTCCGCCACGGCCAGCTGCATCTCCCCGTGTTCGTCGGTGATATAGAGATAGGTGGAGCTGTTCTCGTCCTCGGCGCGCAGACAGAGCGAGGTGTCGATCCCGTGCACGGCGCAGCTCTGCAGCAGCAGTCCCCCGTGCTCATCCGCGCCGACGGCGCTCAAAAGCTTCACGTCGAGCCCCAACAGGCGCAGATTGTGGGCGATGTTGCGCCCCACGCCGCCCGGACGGACGCTGACCTTGCCGGGGTTCGAGTCCTTCGCCACGGGCCGCTTCAGCGGTCTGCCGCCGATATCCACGTTCATGCCGCCCACAACGGCGATGTAATCTGCCATAGCTTCACAAGTTTTGAGTTTTCAGTTTTGAGTTTTGAGTAAAAGAAACGTTGTTCTCCTCAAAACTCATGACTCAAAACTGAGCCTGTGAAAAACATTGTTTTTCACAGGCTCTTCTCATTTTTACATTACGTGCCAGATGTTCTTTGCGTACTCCTCGATGGCGCGGTCGGCCGCGAAGATGCCGCTCTCGGCGGTGTTCATGATGGCCAGGCGTGCGCGCTCGTCGTCGTCCTTGATCCGGTCATAGAGACGGGTCTGGCAGTCGGCATAGGCGCGGTAGTCCGCGATCAGCATGTACTGGTCACCGCCGTAGAGCAGGCTGGAGACCAGGTCGGAATAACACTTGCCGTCCCGGAAGCCCTCGCGGAAGCGGTTCAT
>CAMOXI010000027.1 GCA_946628965.1 uncultured Clostridia bacterium
CCGGCTACTGATCGCAGCCTTGGTAGGCCGTTACCCCACCAACTAGCTAATCAGACGTGAGCCCATCTTTCAGCGGATTGCTCCTTTGGTATCCAGGCGATGCCGCCCGGATACATTATGCGGTATTAGCAGTCGTTTCCAACTGTTGTCCCCCTCTGAAAGGCAGGTTGCTCACGCATTACTCACCCGTCCGCCACTAAGTTACAAAAGCAAGCTCTCGTAACTCCGTTCGACTTGCATGTGTTAGGCACGCCGCCAGCGTTCATCCTGAGCCAGGATCAAACTCTCAATAAATCGTATCTTAAACCCAAAGGTCTAAAATCTAATTTTTGATTGCTTTCTAGCTCTCAAAAGAATTATTTTAAAGTCTTTTATGACTTTTAAAGAACCCTTCTCTGGTGCTTATTTGCATAAGCTTTTCTTACATTGTTCAATTTTCAAGGTACACGCTCTCGCTGTTTCCTTCTCGGTGACAGCTTGTATAGGATATCACATTGGATCCTGTTTGTCAAGAACTTTTTTCGTTTTTCCCAAAACTTTTTTCTCGACCGTTTGGATCTCTGTGGCGTCTCTCTCGAGCGCTTGGCTAATATACCACCCAAAACGGGGAATGTCAACAACTTTTTTTCGTTTTTTCAAACTTTTTTTGCGGACACTACATATTGTGGATTGATACCGGAAATAATACCCTACATGTATACAGACACCTTCTTTTACCCGCGGCCCCGGCCGCCGAAGGATCCGGAATATCATGGTCCGGTTTCTCATTTCGCGCTGAAAAAAATCTTCGCCTCCTGCTCGGATTACGAGACCCGGACGCTGGATTTCGGTCTGGCGGGTCAGGTCTCCGTGCAGGCCGTGTGGCTGGACGGGCTTGTCTCCGGCCGGGACGCTGCCGAGGAAGTCCTGCGCCCGCTGACCGACCGGCTGCGGGCCGGGAATCTCTCCGGTGAGGACGAAGTCATCGCCCGCATCCTCGCCGGCGGCGTTTACCGGGGATCGGTGCACCGGCGCTCCGACATGGATCTGCTGGTGGCGGATCTCTGCCACGGGCATCTGGCGCTTGTCTTCGATCAGAGCGCCGTGGCCCTCAGCTTTGAGCTCCGCGCCGCCGAGGTGCGGCCCGTCGGCGAGCCCACGCTGGAAAAGTCCCTCAAGGGCGGCAAGGACGCCTTCACCGAGACCCTGCGCGTCAATACGGCGCTGGTGCGGCGGCGCATCGCCTCGCCCCGCCTGAAGCTGGCGGAGAGCACGCTGGGCCGGCGCAGCAACACCCGGCTCTCCGTCCTCTTCGTGGAGGGCCTTGTCTCCCCCGATATTCTGCGGGAGCTGGCGCAGCGCCTCGACCGGATCGAAACGGACGCGCTTCTCTCCCTGGGTGTGCTGGAGGAGGCGCTGGCGGACGCGCCGCGCTCGGTTTTCCCGCAGCTCCTGCACACGGAGCGGCCGGACCGCTTCGCCATGTACCTGCTGCAGGGCCGGGTGGGCATCCTGGTGGACGGGCTGCCGGTAGGCCTTGTGCTGCCGGTGACGCTCAGCGAGTTTATGAAGGTGACGGACGACGCCGGGAGCCACTTTCTGGTCAGCACCTCTCTGGGGCTGATCCGGTATCTTGCGCTGCTGCTGGCCCTGCTGCTGCCCGCTTTCTATACGGCGGTGGCCATGTACCACCAGGAGATGATCCCCACGCGTCTGCTGCTGTCCATCATCGAGGCCGAGCAGGACGTGCCCTTTTCTACGGCGCTGGAGGTGCTGGGGATGCTGGGCGCCTTCTGCCTGGTGCAGGAGGCCGGGCTGCGGCTGCCGAGCCCCATCGGGGACACGGTCTCCATCATCGGGGCGCTGATCGTGGGGCAGGCCGCCGTGGAGGCAAGGATCGTCTCGCCCATTGCCATCATCGTGGTGGCCTTCTCCGCCATCGCGTGCTACGCGCTGCCAAGCCAGGATCTGGCCGCGGCGATCCGCCTCTGGCGGCTCCTGCTGCTCCTGGGCGCGATCCTGGGTGGGCTCTACGGGATGACGCTGCTGCTGTGTGTGCTGCTGCTGCATCTGGCGGGGCTGAACAGCTTCGGCGTGGACTACACCGCGCCGCTCAGCGATGGGCTGCGGGGCAATCTGCGCCGTCTGCTGCTGCAGCCGCCGGGCAGCGCAGTGAAATTCCGGGACGCGCATCTGCGCACGCCGGACCGGAGACGGCAATCTTAGTGGTCAGTGGCCAGTGGTTAGTGGTTAGTTATGAAAAAGATACTTCTTATTTGTTTTATTCTTCTGTTTCCTCTCTGCGGCTGCGGCGTATCACAGCAGCGGCGGGAGGTGGAGCAGCTGCTCATCATCCAGACCGTGGGCGTGGACTACGCCCCGGGCGGGATGAAGCTGAGTCTCGCCGCCGCGGCGGGGCAGGAGCAGGCGGAGCCGCCCCCGGGCCTCAGCGGCGGCGGCCCCACCTTTTCGGCCGCGCTGGAGCAGATCCGGGACGCCTCCGTGGAGGAGGAGCTCTTCACCGGCCATGTGCGCGGCCTTCTCGTGGGTGAGGAGGCTGCCGAGCACGGGCTGGAGGATCTGCTGGGCAGCGTGTGCCGCTCGGCCGATCTGCGGCTGGACATGCCGCTTTATCTGGTGCGCGGCGGCACGGCGGAGAGGCTGGTGCTGGACGCAGGCAGCGAGGATCGCGGCATCAGCGAGATCCTGCGGGCCGCCGATACCCGCCGCACGCGGCAGCAGGGGAATCGGGGCGGCAGCGCGGGGACGATCCTGCGCTCGCTGATTCGGCGCGGCGGCGCGCTGGCCCCGGCACTGCGCTGGGAAAAAGCCGCCGAGGACGGCGGCAGCACCGCGGTCCCGGCGGGCTACGGGGTGCTGGCGGAGGGGAAGCTCTGCGCCTGGATTGAGCCGGACGAGGCCCTGGGCGCCGATCTGCTGCGGGGCGCCACCGCCGGGCGAACGCTGGATGTGCTGGATCTGGAGGGCATGCCCGCCACGCTGATGCTGCAGCGGGGTTCCTGCCGCCTGCTGCCGGTCTGGGACGAGGACGGCAGCCTCCGCGGCCTGGACGTGACGGCCCAGGTGCGCGCCGCCGTGCTGGAGACCGCCGCGGACAGCGCCCTCGGCACCGAGGCCTATGACGACCACCTGACCGCCCAGCTGGAATCCGCAGTTTCCGACCGGATCGGGCGCATCCTCCGCCTGGAGCGGCAGCTCTCGCTGGACTATCTCGGCCTGGAGGAGGGCCTGCGCCTCTCTGCGCCCGAGCGCTGGGGTCAGCTCACGGAGGAGCTGGGCACGCTGCTGCCCGGGCTGGAGATCAGCATTACGGTGCGCGGCGAGATCGCCCACAGTTTTGACGCAAAGGACGCCTGACTATGCATAAGCATGACATTTTTTCCCGGCGGCAGCTCTTCGCCCTGGGCGCCGCGGCCGCGTTGAGCCCGGCCCTGCGGCTCTATCCCGCGCTGTCGGTGCGCCTCGCGGGGAAGGGGGCCTGGCTCTCGGCGCTCTGCTGCCTGCCCCCGCTGCTGCTCTACGCCCTTCTCTGCAGCCGCCTGGCCGTAGCCAGACAGGAAGGGGAGGGCCTGGGGGAGCTGGCGCTCCGCTGTCTCGGGGAGAAGGCCGGGCGGGCGCTGCTGTTCCTGCTGGGGCTCTGGCTGCTCGTTTACGCGGGCTTTGCGCTCCGGGCCGCGGCGGACCGCTTTGTGGTGTCCCTCTTTCCCCGCAGCGCGCCCGGCTTTTTCGTCGTGACGCTGGGGCTCGCCGCCCTTTGGGCCGCGCTGGGCTCGCCGCGGGCACTCGCGCGCATGGCGCGGATGCTGTTTCCGCTGCTCACGGGCGTGATCCTGCTGCTTCTGCTCTGCTCGCTGCGGCAGGCGGAGCCGGAAAACCTGCTGCCCCTGACCGGGGAGGACGCCCTGCCCGTGCTGCTGGGCGCGCTGCCGGTGGGGGAGGTGCTGCTTTTTACGCTCTTCGCGCCGGGCTTTCTGCTGGGCAGCGTGAAGAAAGAGCCGGGCGGCGCAGGGGAGCTCGCGCTCTGGCTCTGCGGCATGTGCCTGCTGCTCACGGCGATCTGCGCCGCGGTGCTGGGCTGCTTCGGCGCGGAGATCACGGAACGCCTGAGCCTGCCCTTTTTCACCCTGGTGCGAAACCTGGTGTTTTTCCGCTCCCTCGAGCGCGTGGAGGCGCTGGTGGTCTCGCTCTGGCTGTTCCCTGACTTTCTGCTCTGCGCGCTGACGCTGCTCTGCGCCGGGCACAGCCTCCGTCTCGCGCTGGGCGGGAAACTCCCGATCCTGTCAAACGGACGCGGGATCTTCCCGCTCTCCGCCGCGGCGTCGATTGCGCTGGGGCTTTGGATCGCGCCGAACGCCGCCTGGCTCACGCGCTGGTCGGAGCGCATCGTCCCCATCGGGCAGGGCGCCGCCGCGCTCATTGTTCCTATAACCTATATGGTAGGAAAAGGAAAACACCGGCTGTGAGGGACTCACAGCCGGTGTTTCTATTGATAATCTATATTATCCATCTGCCCTTTGCGCGTAGGCGGAGGGCGTCATGCCGGTCTCCTTCTGAAAGCTGCGGCAGAAATAGGAGGGATCGTAATAGCCGCACATCTGCGCGATCTCAGCTACAGACAGGTTCAGCCGCTCCTTCTCCCGCAGCATCTGTTTGGCATGGTGCATGCGCAGCGATTTCAGATACTGCCCTGGCGTGAGCCCGGTGACCGCCTCAAAGCGGCGGCGCAGATGGTCCTTGCTGTAGCCCGTGTCCAGCAGGGCCTGGGTGACCTGAAATTCCGGGTCGCTGTAGGAGGCGGCCAGTGTGTGGATCACGCCGTTGATGATCGGGTCCTCCGCGCGGCTGCGGGCATACTCCGCGATCAGGCGCAGCACGATGTCAAAGAGGCTGTCGGTGACTTCGTCCTTCTCCTCCCGCAGCATGGTGCGGCCCAGCAGGACCGACACCAGGCCCTCCACGGTGCGGCAGCCGTCGTCCGCCAGAAGAAGCGGCTCTGTTGGGGCGAGGGCGTTTTTGTCCAGATTCAGCACAGCCTGATTTGTCACGGCGTAGGGGCGATTCACGAATCGCCCGCAAAGCAGTTCCTTCGCTGCGCTCAGGATGACAGGAATACAGCACACGGCGGCTCCGCATGTTCTGCGGAACCGCCGGTCTTGTTTTCTATTGGTATTACTGCAAATAATCCAGCAGTTTCGGGGCCTCGAAGCCCTCGGCGTACTCCACGGTCAGGCCGTCGAAGTAGTCCTGCAGAGCCTTGCCGTAGGCATCGTTGGCCGCCTTGCTGCGGGCGGTGAGGGGCGTGCCGTCGTTGGAATACTCGATCACGCCGTCCGGATCCAGGGGCAGGCGCATGATCACATGGTAGCCGTAGTCGGTCTTCACCGGGTCGGAGACCTCATACTCCTCCAGGCTCAGCACGGCGCTCTCAAACTCCGCCACCATGGTGCCGGGCAGGAAGATGTAGCCATCGGGGAAGGTGGCCTTGCCGGTATCCTCGCAGAACTCCGCCTTGATCTCGGCAAAGCGCCTGAGGCGCTCCTCCTTGTCATCGATGGCCTTGAGCTCGTCGGCAAAGGCCTGGGCCTGCTGCAGCTTCTCCGCCGCGGCCGCCTCGTCCATCGCCTCAAAGGTGGCGGGGTCGATGGTCATGAGCAGGATGTGCGTGGCGGCCAGATAGTCGTTGTCGGCCAGGTACTGGACAGCGAGGCCGTCCTCCACCAGTTCGCCGTTTTCGCCGTAGGCCTGCACAAAGCCCTGGCGGTACAGGTAGTTGACCCGGTTCATGCGGTCGTAGAGCGTGCGGGGGAGATAGATGGTCTCGATGTAGGCGTTGAAGTCCTCCGCGGTCTTGCCCTCGCCCACGGCGCCGATGATGTCCTGCTCCTCCTGGGCGCGGATGGCCTCCAGCTGCTCGTCGGTCAGCTCCACGCCGGCCTTCTCGCTCATGCCCTCGATGGCGCGGATCTGCTTGAGGGTCTCGCCCGCGCTCTCGGCGATCATGTCGGCAAAGGTGGCGTCGCTGTCCTCCTCCGCCTGATCCGCCCAGTCGGGCGCGGCGCCGTAGTAGGACGCCATGGTGTTGAAGTAGTTCTCCAGCTGCTTGGCCTGGGAGAAGTAGAGATAGAAATACTCGCCCCAGGTCACGTCCTGCCCGTCCACCGTGGCCACGATCTCCTCGGGATCGTGCAGGGCGTACATGGCGGCGTAATCGGGCACGCGGACCTGGAAGGCTTCCGCCTCTTCGGCGCTTTCAGGCGCCGCTTCCTCTGCGGGGGCAGACGCTGCTGCTTCCACAGGCGCCGCTTCGGCAGGCTGTGCTTCGCTGACCACGACGTCGGTGGGGGCATCCGCCCCGCCGATGACGCCGGCTCTCTGGCCGCGCAGGCCGAAGAAGCCGATCAGGCCGACGGCAACAATAAAAACGAGAATCAGTGCAAAAATGGTCTTTTTCATTCGTCTCAGATCCTTTCCGGTTCTGTCGTTCGTGTTCAGTTATACCACGGGAAAAGCCTGCGCACAAGGGGAAGGGCAGAAATTAACGCTTTGTTCACCGCCGAGATCCTTCGCAAGGCTCAGGATGACAGGCCGGGTGAGCGTGTTTTCCATAATCAAAACCCAGCGCAGCGGTTTTGTTTTTGAGAGGAAGAATAACATCATCGGTCGATCCGGATGCATTCTTATGCGCCCGGATGACCTTATGGTGTTATTCTGATGAGCTCCAATCTGCCGTAAACTTCCGGGCCTCGTCGATGACGCGGCCCTTGGCCCTGATCTTCAGGCTCAGACAGGGCTTGGAGCCCGCCTCCACCCGCAGTCTGCCCTTGTACTCGGGCCGGGCGTAGAGGGCGGAGACCTTCTCCATGTCGAAGTCCCTGACCGTGAAGCGCAGATAGCCCTGCTTCTGGGCGATGTCGGTGATGCCGGCCCTGCCCGCCTCGCCGCGCAGCAGCGCCACGTGGATCAGGGCGTTGACGCCCGGGGGCGGATCGCCGAAGCGGTCGATGAGCTCGTCGGTCAGATCGTCGGCCTCCTCTTCCGTGCGGATGGCGGCGATGCGCCGGTAGATGTCCATGCGCTGCTCGGAGGAGGAGATGTAGCGGTCGGGGATATTGGCGGCCACGGCGAGATCCGCCGAGCACTCGGCGGGCTTCGGCACCTCGATGCCTCTGGCCTCCAGCACCGCCTCGTTCAGGAGCTTCATGTACATGTCGTAGCCCACGTCGATCATGTGGCCCGACTGCTCCGCGCCCAGCAGGTTGCCCGCGCCGCGGATCTCCAGGTCGCGCATGGCGATCTTGAAGCCGGAGCCGAAGGCGGCGAAGTCCCGGATGGCGGTCAGGCGCTTCTCAGCGATCTCGGTGAGCACCTTGTCCCGCCGGAAGGTCAGATAGGCCGAGGCCTTGCGGGTGGAGCGGCCCACGCGCCCGCGGATCTGGTGCAGCTGGGCAAGGCCCAGCTTGTCCGCGTCCTCGATGATGAGGGTGTTGACGTTGGGGATGTCGATGCCGGTCTCGATGATCGTGGTGCATACGAGCACCTGGGTCTCGCCGTTTGCGACGCTCTCCATCACGGAGGCCAGCATGTTCTTGTCCATCTGCCCGTGGGCCACCGCCACGGTCACGTCGTCCAGCAGCTGCATGAGCCGCATGGCCGTGCGCTCGATGTCGTCGATGCGGTTGTGCAGGTAGTAGACCTGGCCGCCGCGCTGGATCTCCCGGCGGATGGCGTCGGTCACCACGCCCCAGTCGTGCTCCATGACGAAGGTCTGCACCGGGAGGCGGTCCTCCGGCGGCTCCTCGATGGTGGACATGTCCCGGATGCCGGACATGGCCATGTTGAGCGTGCGGGGGATGGGCGTGGCCGAGAGGGTCAGCACGTCGATGCCGCGGGAGAGCTCCTTGATATGTTCCTTGTGGGTGACGCCGAAGCGCTGCTCCTCGTCCACCACCAGAAGGCCCAGGTTCTTAAAGCGCACGTCCTTGCTTAAAAGCCTGTGGGTACCGATGACCAGATCCACCTTGCCGGTGGCGATGTCCGAGAGGGTCTGGCTCGTCTGGCCGCCGGTGCGGAAGCGGGAGAGCACCGCGATACTCACCGGGAAGCCGAAGAAGCGCTGCAGCGCGGTCTGATAATGCTGCTGGGCCAGCACGGTGGTGGGCACCAGAATGGCGGCCTGCTTGCCGTCCAGCACACACTTCATCACGGCGCGCAGGGCCACCTCGGTCTTGCCGAAGCCCACGTCCCCGCAGAGGAGCCGATCCATGGGCACGCTGGACTCCATGTCGGCCTTGATCTCCGCGACGCAGCGGAGCTGATCGTCGGTCTCGGTATAGCCGAAGTTGTCCTCAAATTCCTTCTGCCACTCGGAGTCGGGGGAGAAGGCGTAGCCCGGCAGGCGCTGGCGCTCGGCGTAGAGGGCGATGAGCTTTTGAGCCATGTCCTTGGCCGCGCCCTTGGCCCGGGAGCGGGTCTTCGCCCACTCCGCGCCGCCCATCTTGGAGAGCTTGACGGGTTTGTCCTCCCCGCCGCCGGTGTACTTGGTCACCAGATCCAGCTGGGTCGCCGGGACATAGAGGCTGTCCGTGCCCGCATAGGCGATCTTCACATAGTCCTTTTCAAAGCCGTCCACCTGCATTTTGACGATGCCGGCAAAGCGGCCGATGCCGTGGTTTTCGTGCACCACGTAGTCGCCCACCGAGAGATCGCCGTAGGATTCGATGCGCTGGCGGTTGGCGGGGAGCTTTTTCGTGCTCTTTTTCTTTTTTGCGCTCCGGCGCAGCAGCTGGCTGTCCGTCAGGATCACGAGACGGATGCCCGGGTATTCGATGCCCGCGGAGATGGCGCCGATGGCGATGCAGCACTGGCCCTGGGCGGGCAGCTTTTCCAGCGGATGCCGGATCAGGGCGGGGATGTCCTGGCCCTTGAAGAAGTCCTGCAGCACCTGGGCGCGGCGCTCGTCCCCGGCCAGCACCACCACGCGGTAGTCCTGTTTGCAGTAGAGCTTCACATCCTCAGCCGCGGCCTGGGCGCTGCCCGCGTAGGAGGGGAGCTGCTTGGCCGGAATGCTGGTCAGGGTCCTGGGCGGCAGGGGAGGCCTGCCCAGAGTGAAGGCATCCGCCATGTAGAGAGGGAAGTCCTCCAGGCGCTTCGTGAGCGCATCCCAGCTCGCGTAAAAGCCGTCGGGGGACATGGCGATCTGGCCCCGCTTCTGCAGCTCCCGGATGTCCTCGGTGAGCTGTTTGGCGTAGTCCCGCGCCCGTTCGGCGCAGCGGGAGGGCTGATCCAGCAGGACGACGGCGTCCGCCGGGATGTAGTCCATGGCCGTGGCCGGGCTGTAAATGACCGGCAGATACCGGTCCGCGTCCGACATGGTGATGCCGGAGCGCAGACGATCCGCGTCGGCGCGCATCACGGCGGCCAGGGCCGCGGCGTTTTCGCTGCTGCGGCGTTTGGCGTAGCGTTCGGCAAAGCTCTCGATCTGGCGGGCCAGGGCATCGACGCCGCCCAGGGTCATGCTGGGCAGCGTCTCGGCCGCGGGCAGGATCGTGCAGCGTTTGATGGCCTCGGTGCGCCGCTGGGTGGAGACGTCGAAATGGCCCATGGAGTCAATGTCGTCCCCCCAGAACTCGATGCGCACGGGTTCGTCGTCGGCGGGGGAGAAAAAGTCCAGGATGCCGCCGCGGCGGGCAAACTGGCCCGGGCCCTCTACCTGGGTGCAGCGGCCGTAGCCGCAGCGCAGCAGCGCGTCCTCAATGTCCTCGACGGGGTAGCTGCCGCCGTCCTCGATGACGAAGGCGGCCTTCAGAAGCGTCTCAGCCGGGATCGTGCGCTGCAGCAGGCCGGAGACGGACACCGCCGTCACCGGGCTCTCGCCCTTTGCCAGGGCGTAGAGCGTGTCGAGCCGCTTCTGCTCCGCCTGACGGGAGACGGCCTCGGTGGCGTAGAAGGTGTAGTCCCGCATACCAAGGACGCGGGCCTCCTCGCCCAGCATGGCGCGCAGGTCGGCGGCGAAGTTCTCCGCGGCGGTGTCGTCCGGGCAGATCACGAAGAGGGGAGCGCCCGTTTTGTCCCGCAGGCCCGCGGCCAGATTGGCCCGGTGCACCGCGGAAAGCCCGGAAACAAGCGCAGGAAGCCCTCCGCTCTCCAGCAGCGAGGGGAGGGCGGCGGCTTCCTTGTTTTCGAATATTTGATTAAACAGAAGATTCATAACGGGAGTATTATAACAGGTTTCATATGGGGAAGCAAATAGAAAAGTGGCCAGTGGTCAGTGGCCAGTGAATCGTAATGGTGTCGCTGCGCGACAAATCTGATCCGTTCACCGCAGGCGAACACCCCAAACGATCCGCTGGCCACTGATCACGATTTACTTTCAAAGAACGCCCTGTTCTTTGAACCACGCCCCGACTTCCCACAGGCTCGGGAAGATCTGCTCCGCCTTTTCGTGCATCTCCGCGTCAGGCGGGAGCATGTCGGGCACCATCAGGGCGTGCATGCCGCCGGCATGGGCCGCGCGGACGCCGTTATACGAGTCCTCGATCACGTACGCGTCCTCCGGTTTCACGTGCAGCAGCGCACAGGCTTTGAGAAAGATTTCCGGGTCCGGCTTGCTGCGCGTCACCATGTCGCCGGTGACGCGCAGGTCGAAGCGCCCCAGCAGTCCCGCCTCCGAGAGCCATTGGCGCACCAGCTCCCCCTGCGTGGAGGAGGCCAGCGCCAGGGGCACGTCCTTTGCACGCAGGGCGTCCAGCAGCTCCCGGGCGCCGGGCTTCACGGGCAGGCGACCACCCGCGTAGCGCTCCCGGTAACCCTCCGTGGTGCGGCGGCGGAAGTCCTGCCAGGGAAAGTCTTCGCCATAGGCCTCGCGCAGGATCTGCCCGGTGGCCTCCATGGTCACGCCGATGCAGCGGTGGTAGACCGCCTCCATATTTGGAAGTCCTTCCCTCTCCGCGATCTCCAGCCAGATGGCCATCTGCGCCCGCTCGGAGTCAAAAATCACGCCGTCCATGTCGAACAGGACGGCTGTTTCGTTGTTCATGTTATTCTCCCAAAATCGGCAGTTTGATTTCTGAATCCTGCATGTCTTGTCTTTTTTTGCATAACGCGCCCCCCATTCTTTCTTTTCTTCTTGAGAAAAGAAAGAACGCGCCGCGCGGCGGTGTAAGAAAGAAAAGGTCGCCAGCCTGGTCGCAGGTGACAGCCTGCAGTCAAAACCACCTTCGCCGCCGTCCGAATCGTGGACAGCCTGGTACACCTCGGTGTTCGCTGCCGCTATAGCGTACAGAACGCAGATTGTGCATCTCCTGAACAGGCGGCTCGAAAGCCCAAATTACCGTAGGGGCGGCTATCAGCCGCCCGTCTGTCGGACTTTGTACCGCGTCCGCGGGCGGCTGATAGCCGCCCCTACATATAAACCGACTGCGTAGCTTCGCCTGTCATAAGAGAGAAATCAGAGCGCCGCAGTCATAGGAAAACGATCCGCGTATGGTTCTATTTCTTCCCCGCCGTGTTCACACGTACAACAAAGAAGATCACACAGAGGACCAGCAGCAGCGCGCCAATCCAGCTCAGAACTTCCAGGTTCAGCACTTCCCCCAGCAGCAGGAGAACCATGCACCCGGCACAGGAGAACATCAGCGCGCTCATATTGCGGAAAACCGCCCTCTCGTCATAGCGCGCCCGCTCCTCCGGGCTCATCATGTTCCAGCCGGCGATCAGAAAGCCGCCTTTTCCCAGAGAAAACAGGATACCAAGAATGAGAAACAGCAATGCAGCGACACACAGCCCGATCATGGCTTACTCCACCGCTTTCATGTCGATCATCTTCTCAAAGCCCGCGGGCCGCAGACAGCGGGAGTAGAAGTCCCGGATCATGCGGTGGGCGATGGGGGCGATGTCGGCACTGCCCTTGATGGGCTTCACCATCAGATCCACCTTCGCGCCGCCCAGGCGGTAGTCGCTCTCCACATCCTGATAGCCGAAGCGGGCGAAGAACTTGCGGAGCTTGCGCATATAGTCTCCCTCCGCGTCGTCAAAGACTGTGATCTCGGCGAGGATGCCCTGCTTTTCGGCATAGCGCTTGTTTAGTAGCCGCATGGCCTGCACGCCCACGCCCTGTTCCCGGAACCACTGGAGGATGCCGAAGTACTTGAGCAGCACGTAGCCGTAGACCCCGCGCACCATCACCAGGGCGTAGCCCAGCGTGATGTCGCTCTCGTCGTCGTAAAAGACCAGCAGCTCCTGGTCGCCCAGGGTCATGGCCTTGTGGATCGCGAGCTTCGGCAGCAGCTCCCGCTTGTCAAAATCCATCTCGATGGCGGGGTAGAGATGCTCCAGATCCCGGTGCCCGCCCTTTCGCAATGCAAGCATATTAGCCTCCCAGATTCTGCGCCCGGCAGAGGGACGCGTAGATCCCGTTTTGTTTCATGAGTTCTTCGTGGCTGCCCAGTTCCACGATATGCTCGTCCTCCACCACGGCGATGCAGTCGGCGTGCCGCACGGTGGAGAGGCGGTGGGCGATGATGATGCTGGTGCGGCCCACGCTCAGCGCGTCCATGGACTGCTGGATGCGCTGCTCGGTGACCGTGTCCAGGGCCGAGGTGGCCTCGTCCAGGATCAGTACCTTCGGATTCTTCAGAAAAACGCGGGCGATGGAGATGCGCTGCTTCTGCCCGCCGGAGAGCATGACGCCACGCTCGCCGATGTAGCTGTCGTAGCCCTCGGGCATGGCCATGATCTCCTCATGGATCTCGGCCCGTCTGGCGGCCTCGATGATCTCCTCGTCGGTGGCGTCCAGGCGGCCGTAGCGGATGTTCTCCCGGATCGTCCCGGCGAACATGAACACGTCCTGCTGCAGGATGCCGATGTTGCGGCGGAGAGACTGCTGCGTCACCGTGCGCACATCGTGCCCGTCCACGCAGACGCTGCCCTCCGTCACGTCATAAAAGCGGGGGATCAGCTGGCACATGGTGGTCTTGCCCCCGCCGGAGGAGCCCACCACCGCCAGGGTCTTCCCCGGGGCGATGTGCAGATCGATATGACTGAGCACGGGCACGCCGTTATCGTATTGAAAGCTCACGTCGTTCAAATCGATACGGCCCTCGATGTTCCCAAGCTCTTCGGCATCGGGCGCATCTTTGATCTCCGGCTCGGTGCGCATGATCTCCAGAAAGCGCTCGAAGCCGGCCTTGCCCTGCATGTACTGCTCGGCAAACATCACGAGCCGGCGCAGCGGAGAGATGAAGGTGGACACATAGAGCGTGAAGGTGATGAGATCCACATAGTCCATCCGCCCGCCCATGATGAGCAGGCCGCCCACCGCGATGACCAGCACCTGCATGACGCCGGTGGTGAACTCCATGCCGCTCATGTAAAGGCCCATGCTGCGGTAATACTCCACCTTGGCGCCCTTGAAGAGGGCGTTGGCCCGGTCGAATTTGCCCAGCTCCCGGTCTTCGTTGGCGAAGGCCTTGGCCGTGCGCACGCCGGAGATGCTGCTCTCGATGGCGGCGGTGATCTCGGCGGTCTTGCGCTTGACCTCCACGTTGGTGTCCAGCATGCGCATGCGCTGGGAGAGCGTGAACCAGATGCACAGCGGCAGCGCAATCGCCAGCACCAGGGCCAGCTCCCAGCGGATCGTGAACATCATGATGAGCGCGCCCAGAATGCTCAGCGTGCAGATCAGCACGTTTTCCGGCCCGTGGTGGGCAAGCTCGGTCACCTCAAAGAGGTCGCTGACCACGCGGCTCAAAAGGACGCCGGTGCGGTTGTGGTCGTAGAAGCTGAAGGACAGCCCCTGCATGTGCTCAAAGAGGTCGCGGCGCATGTCCGCCTCGGTCAGCACGCCCATCTTGTGGCCCAGGACGGTGATGATGTAATACAGCACGCCCCTGCCCACATAGGCGAGAAAGAGGATCCCCATCACCGCAAAGAAGGCGGTGTAGAGCTTCTGCGGCAGAAGCGAATTCATGGCCTGCCGCGAGACGTAGGGGAAGACCAGGTCGATCACCGCCACGAGGATCGCGCAGACCATGTCGATGCAGAAGAGCTTTTTATGCTTTGCGATATAGCGCAGGAAGATTTTGAGGTTGGGTTCTTTATAATCCATGGAGAATCAATCCTTAGTAAGTGAAGAATGAATCATTACTGTCCACTGACCACTATCCACTTATTTTTTCCCGCTCGGCGACCGCCATGGCGTCGCAGCGGTTGTTGTATGCGTTGTCGGCGTGGCCCTTGACCCAGTGGTAGTGCATCTCATGCTGCCTTGTCAGATCCAGCAGCATGGTCCAGAGATCCGGGTTCAGCGCGGGCTTCTTGTCGGACTTGATCCAGCCCTTTTTCCGCCAGCCCCAGGCCCAGCCCTTCTCCAGCGCGTCGATGACATACTTGGAGTCGGAGTAGAGCTCCACTATACAGCTCTCCTTCAGGGCCAGCAGCGCCTGGATCACGGCGGTCAACTCCATGCGGTTGTTGGTGGTCTGCGCCTCGCCGCCGGAGAGTTCCTTTTCCACGCCGTTGTAGACGAGGATCGCGCCCCAGCCGCCTGGCCCCGGGTTCCCGCTGCACGCCCCGTCGGTGTAGATTTGTACGGTCTTCATATCAATATTCCTTAAATACTTGCCACTGACCACTGGCCACTAGCCACTCATAAGTCCCGCTCGTAGCGGCTCTTGAGCACCTTGTATTCGTCCCGGTCGATCAGGCCGTTTTTCAGCCACTCTTCCAGCTGGGCGATGCGCTGCTGCTTATCGCGGACAAAGTGATCCTCGCCGGTGTGGTCGCAGACGATGCAGCTCGGCTCGGGCGGGGTGAAGCTGCGATTTCTGGGGTCGGGGCGCCGGGTCGCCGCCTTTGTGCGGCCAGCGCTGGTATAGGCTTTCGTGCTCCCCTGCTCCGCGTCCCGCTTTTTCGCCGCGTTCTTCGCCGAAGTGATCAGAATCGCGATCAGCACCAGAACGGCGACAAAGAGCAGCGGCAGCAGATCCGGATTGAGCCCCAGCTGTATGAGCCAGCGCTGCATCTGCCAGAGGGCGCGGCTGAACTGCCGCTCGAAATTGCTGTTCTCCAGCGCCTCCAGCAGCCGCGGCAGCAGAAAGATCAGCAGAAAGACCAGCAGTGCGCCTCCGCCGCCCTTTTTCTTCTTCTGATTGTTCTTGTTTTCCATGGCTATCCCCTTTCTGCCCGCTGCGGGCATCGGTTCCTGTCAGGTTCTGTGTTTTATTCCTCGGGGTTCTCCGGGATCTCCTCTTCCGCGTTCTCCTCCTCCGGCTCCTGCATGGTCTTTTCGATGCAGATGACCCGGCTGCCGGGCAGCACGCGCATCACGCGCACGCCCTGGGTGGCACGGCTGAGCTGGGAGATCTTGTCTGCGGCCATGCGGATGATCGTGCCGTCGTTGGAGATGACCAGAATGTCGTCCCCCGGTGAGACCATCTTCACGTCGGCCACAGGGCCGGTCTTCTCGGTCACGTTGTAGTTCTTCATGCCGAGACCGCCGCGGCCGTGGACGCTGTACTCCTCCACCGCGGTGCGCTTGCCGTAGCCCTTCTCCGTGATGGAGAGCAGGGTCTCGCCCGCGCTGGTGCTGCCCGCGCCGATGACGCAGTCGCCCTCGCGCAGGCGGATGCCGCGCACGCCGACGGCGCTGCGGCCCATCGGGCGCACGTCGTTCTCGTCAAAGCAGACGGCGAGGCCGTTTCGGGTGGCGATGAGGATCTTTTCGCTGCCGTCGGTGGGGATGACGGCCATCAGATGATCGTCGCCCTCCAGGGTCAGGGCGCGGATGCCGTTTGCGCGGATGTTGCGCAGGGCGGACTGGGCCATGCGCTTGACCGTGCCCTCGCGGGTGACGAAGAAGAGGTACTTGTCCTCCTCAAAGCCGCGGCCGCGGATCATGGCGGATACCTTCTCACCGCTCTCGGTCTGGATGATGTTGATGATATTGGTGCCCCTGGCGTTTCTGCCCGCCTCGGGGATGGTGTAGCCCTTCTTGACGAAGACCCGGCCCAGATCGGTGAAGAAGAGGATGTTGTCGTGGGTGGAGGCGGTGAACACGGTCTCCACATAGTCCTCCTCCTTGGTGGCCATGGCGCGCACGCCCTTGCCGCCGCGGCCCTGGGCGCGGTATTCCTTTACGGGCAGGCGCTTGATGTAGCCGCCGTGGGTCAGCGTGAAGACGCACTCCTGCTCTTCGATCAGGTCCTCCACGTCGATCTCATCCGCCACGTCCTGGATCTCGGTCATGCGCTTGTCGCCGTACTTGTCGCGCAGCTGGATGAGTTCGTCCTTCAGCACGCCCTTGATTTTCTCGGGATCGGCCAGCAGCTCCTTGAAGTAGGAGATTTTCTCCTCCAGCTCCTTATACTCGTTCTCCAGCTTCTCCCGGTTGAGGCCCTGCAGGGCGATCAGGCGCATGTCGCAGATGGCCTGGGCCTGCACGTCGTCCAGCCCGAAGCGCTCCATCAGGTTCTGCTTGGCGTTGTCGTAGCTGGAGCGGATGATGCGGATGACCTCGTCGATGTTGTCCTGGGCGATGAGCAGGCCCTCCAGCAGATGGGCGCGCTCCTCGGCCTTTCTGAGATCGTAGCGGGTGCGGCGGACGATCACGTCCTCCTGGAAGGCGAGATACTCGTCCAGGATGTGCCGCAGGGAGAGGATCTTCGGCTGGGTCTGGTTGTTGACCAGGGCCAACATGTTGATGGAAAAGCTGGACTGCAGCTGGGTCTGGGCGAAGAGGCGGTTCAGGACCACCTGGGGATTGGCGTCGCGCTTTAATTCGATCACAATGCGCATGCCGTTGCGGTCGGTCTCATCCCGCAGGTCGGAAATGCCCTCCAGACGCTTCTCGTGCACCTGGTCGGCGATGTTCTTGATGAGCTGGCGCTTGTTGACCTGATAGGGGAGCTCCGTCACGATGATGCGGGTGCGGCCCTGGCCATGCTCCTCAAACTCGGTGCGGGCGCGAATGACGACCTTGCCGCGGCCGGTGGCGTAGGCCTGGCGGATGCCGGCGCGGCCCATGATGATGCCCCTGGTGGGAAAGTCCGGCCCCGTGATGTGCTGCATCAGATCGCCGAGCGTTGCCTCGGGATTCTCCAGCACGCAGACGCAGGCGTTGATGACCTCGGTCAGATTGTGGGGCGGGATGTTGGTGGCCATACCGACGGCGATGCCGGAAGAGCCGTTGACCAGCAGGTTCGGGAAGCGGGAGGGGAGCACGCGGGGCTCCTTCCGGCTCTCGTCAAAGTTGGGGTCCCAGTCCACGGTCTCCTTATCGATATCCCGCAGCATCTCGTTGGAGATCTTCGAGAGTCTGGCCTCGGTGTAACGGTAGGCGGCCGGAGGGTCCCCGTCCACGGAGCCGAAGTTGCCGTGGCCGTCCACCAGCATGTAGCGCATGGAGAAGTCCTGCGCGAGACGCACCATGGCGTCGTACACGGAGGCGTCGCCGTGGGGATGATAATGACCCAGCACGTCGCCCACGCAGGTGGCGGACTTTTTGAAGGGCTTGTCGGAGGTAAGTCCCCCCTCATACATGGTATAGAGGATGCGGCGGTGCACCGGCTTGAGACCGTCGCGCACGTCGGGCAGGGCGCGGCCCACGATGACCGACATGGCGTAGTCGATATAGCTGGTCTGCATTTCGCCCACCAGCTCCGACTCGGTGATCACCTGATTGGGGAATGCAATATCCTCGGGTTTGTAATCTCTTTTATGTGCCATATTTTATCCTTTCAGGATAGTTTTGAGTTTTGAGACGTGAGTTTTGAGGAGAAACGTTTATAAAGAAGCCTCGCATCTCCTCAAAACTCAAAGCTTACGACTCTAAACTATATATCCAAATTCACCACATACTTGGCGTTCTGCTCGATCCACTCGCGGCGGGGTTCCACCTCTTCGCCCATGAGCACCGTGAAGATCTGGTCGGCCATAATGGCGTCGCCCAGGGTGATGCGGCGCAGGGAGCGGGTCTCCGGATCCATGGTCGTCTCCCACAGCTCGTGGGGGTCCATCTCGCCCAGACCCTTGAAGCGGTTGATGTCCACCTTGGCGTTGGGATTGTCGGCGCGCAGCTCCGCGCTGATCTGGTCGCGCTGCTCGTCGGAGTAGGCGACGCGCTGGGTCTTGCCGCGGGTCAGCTTGTAGAGCGGCGGCACCGCGGAGTAGACGTAGCCGTGCTCGATGAGCGGGCGCATGTAGCGGAAGAAGAAGGTCAGCAGCAGGGTACGGATATGGCTGCCGTCCACATCGGCATCGGCCATGATGATGATCTTGTGATAACGGAGCTTGTCGATGTTGAACTCGTCCCCGATGCCGGCGCCCAGCGCCACAATGAGGGGATAGAGCTTGTCGTTGCCGTAGATCTTATCCGCCCGGGCCTTTTCCACGTTCAGCATCTTGCCCCACATGGCGAGGATGGCCTGGAAGCGGCTGTCCCGGCCCTGGATGGCAGAGCCTGCGGCCGAATCGCCCTCGACGATATAGATCTCGCAGAGGGAGGGGTCGCGCTCGTTGCAGTCCTGCAGCTTGTCCGGCATCTGGCCGGATTCCAGCCCGGTCTTGCGGCGCACGGATTCGCGGGCCTTGCGCGCGGCCTCGCGGGCGCGGTTGGCCATCATGGCCTTCTCGAGGATGGCCTTGGCCGCGGCCGGGTGCTCCTCAAAGTACTCGGTGAGCTGGTCGTTGACGATGCTGTCCACCAGGGTGCGGATATAGGCGTTGCCCAGCTTCTGCTTGGTCTGGCCCTCAAACTGGGCCTCGGGCAGCTTCACGGAGATGACGGCGGAGATGCCCTCGCGCACGTCGTCGCCGGAGACCTTGTCGTCGCCCTTGATGATGTTGTTCTTCTGGCCGTAGGCGTTGATGACGCGGGTCAGGGCCGTCTTGAAGCCGGTCTCATGCATGCCGCCCTCGGGGGTGTGGATGTCGTTGGCGAAGGAGACCAGGATCTCATTGTAGCCGTCGTTATACTGCAGCGCCACCTCGGCCACCGCATCCCCCTTGGCGCCGGAGAGATAGATCACCTCATCGTGGATGGGGGCCTTGTTCTTGTTGAGGAAGCTCACATACTCCCGGATGCCGCCCAGGTAGCACATCTTCTCATAGCGCTCCTGTCCCTCGCGCTTGTCCTCGATGGAGATGGTCAGACCGCCGTTTAAGAAGGCCTGCTCGCGCATGCGGGTGTGCAGGATCTCATAGTCGTAGACCGTGTCGTCAAACATCTCGGGGTCGGGCTTGAAGCGCACGGTGGTGCCGGTCTTGTCGGTCTCGCCCACCACGTGGATTTGCTCGATAATGTCGCCCCGGCTGAAGCGCATCTGATAGATCTTGCCGTCCTTGTGGACCTGGACCTCCAGCCACTCGGAGAGGGCGTTGACCACCGAGGCGCCCACGCCGTGCAGGCCGCCGGAGACCTTGTAGCCCCCGCCGCCGAACTTGCCGCCGGCGTGCAGCACGGTGAAGACGACCTCCAGCGCGCTCTTGCCGGTCTGCTCCTGAATATCCACGGGGATGCCGCGGCCGTTGTCAGACACGCGGATGATGTCCCCCTCTTCGATGACGACCTCGATATGGGTGCAGTAGCCGGCCAGTGCCTCGTCGATGGAGTTGTCCACGATCTCATACACCAGATGGTGCAGACCCGAGGACGAGGTGGAGCCGATGTACATGCCCGGCCGTTTACGCACCGCTTCCAGACCTTCCAGGACCTGGATCTGCGAAGCGTCATATTCCTGTGTGACTTTTTCTGTGATATCTGCCATAGTAAACCTCTTTTAAGAGAATAGAATTTTACGTCAAGAGTGAACAATGAAAAGGTATGGAGTCCCCTTCATGGACAAATACTGACCACTGATCACTGGCCACTGTTCACTTATAATATGCCGCTCTCTGCGCGGCGCAGCAGCGTGGCCGCGGCCATCTGGCTCAGGTAGACGCGGCTCTCTTCCCCGTCCCGACAGACAACGAAGGACTTGGGAATGTCCTCCGCGGCGTTCACCACCTGCCCGGCCTTTTCGGCGGCGGACAGATATTTGCGCGTCAGATGGGACTGGGAGGTGATATCCAGGTCGAAGATGCCGACGATGCTGTCGGTCCTCACGACCGTTCCTTTTCCTAAATGCAAATACATTTTTCGCCTCCGGCGAGGGAGTTTTGAGTCGTGAGTTTTGAGTTTTGAGATAATCGTTCCCTTCGTCTCCTCAAAACTCAAAACTTAAAACTCAAACCTTTATCTTTCCTTTCTCCACGAAGATCACCTTTCCGCCGGTGCGGGAGGAGATTTCATCGTCCTCGCAGCAGGTGATCAGGGTCTGGCCGCCGCCGATGCGGTTCAGGACAAACTCCTGACGCCGGGGATCCAGCTCGGAGAGCACGTCGTCCAGCAGCAGCACCGGGTATTCCCCGGTCTCCGCCAGAAAGATCTCCCGCTCGGCCAGCTTCAGGCTCAGCGCGGCGGTGCGCGTCTGCCCCTGGGAGGCAAAGGAGCGGGCCGGACGGCCGTTGATATCGATCTCCAGATCGTCCTTATGGGCGCCGGTCAGGCACTGGGAGCTCTCCAGCTCCGCCTGGCGGTGCTTCTCCTGGTGCTCGCAGATGTCGTAATAGATCTCCCGCACGGAGGCGAAGGGATCGCGCACGGTACTCACCGTGGTATAGCGGATCGCCAGCTCCTCCCCCTCGCCGGAAAACTCCCGGTGGATGGGTGGCGCAGCCTCATTGAGCCGCGCGGCAAAGGCCGCCCGGTAGCGGATCAGGTGGGCGGAAGCCCGGGCCATCCCGTCAGAAAACTCGTCCAGCGTGTCCAGCAGCGAGGGCTTCTCCCGCCAGTCCTTGAGGATCCTCGTCTTATGCTCATAGAGCTTGTTGAACTCCGAGAGGATCTCCGCATAGCGGGGCCGGATCTGCGAGATCGCATTATCCAGCAGCCGCCGTCTCACCGCAGCGCCCTCTTTGATGAGGTTCAGATCATCCGGGCAGAAGAGCACGGCATTCACCTGCCCAGACAGCTCCGAGGCGGTCTTCTTCACCCCGTTGACCAGGATCTTCTTGGTTTGGCCCGGCCTGAGGCGGATGGAGATGGTCTGCGCCCGCTCGTGGCTGTACACGTCGGCCAGGATCTCCGCCTCCGAATAGCCGAAGCCCACCAGCTCCTTATCGAAGCGGGTGCGGAAGCTGCGCCCGCTGGAGAGCATATATACGGCCTCCAGCAGATTGGTCTTCCCCTGGGCGTTCTGGCCGGAGATCACATTGGTGCCCGGCGCAAATTCCACAGTCTCCCACTCGTAGTTGCGAAAGCCGTTGAGCGCAATTTTCTCGATCCTCATGCCTGCGTGACTTCGACGGTGAAGCGGTCAAAGCTCACCACGTCGCCCGGACGGATCTTCTTGCCGCGCATGGTGCATACTTCGCCGTTGACCTTGACCATGCCTTCACTGATCACCAGCTTGGCTTCGCCCCCGGTGCCGACCAGCGCCGCGTATTTCAGCAGCGCGTCCAGCTTGATGAATTCGGTATTGATTGCAATCTTTTCCATACAAAAATTCTTCCTTATAGCCTTCCCCACGCACGGGGAAGGTGGCGCGAAGCGCCGGATGAGGTCTCTTTTCACCATCGAAAAGCGCGGCTTTTCGATGGAAAGGAAGAAAAATGCGATCGGTCAATGGGAATACCTTCAGGTGTTCCCATGACCTATTCGTATTTTTCTGACGTCAATCGCCTGCCCGCAGTCTCACCGGCAGGATCATGTAGGTGAAGCTGTCGCTGCCGTCGGCGGCCTTGATGACGCAGGGGGAGGAGGCGGTGTTCAGGCAGACGTGCAGTTCATCCACACCGGCGGCCTTCAGTGCATCCATCAGATAGCGGTCGTTGAAGCCGATCTCCAGCCCCTCGCCGCTGCCCTCGCAGACGCAGACGTCCTCGGCCTTGCCGATGGGCGTGGCGCAGGCGCAGTCGATGCTGCCGTCGTTGAAGAACATGTGGATCGGGCTGCTGTTCCGCTCGCTGATGATGAGCGCCACGCGGTCGATGACGGACATGAACTCGCTGCGCTCCACCCGAACCACATAGCGGAAGTTCTCGGGGATGGACTTGCGGTAGTTGAGGAAGTCGCCCTCCAGCCGGCGGGAGATCACCACCGTGTCCCCGATGGTGAAGGAGATGTGCTTGGCGCCCACGTTGATGGAGACCAGCTCGTCCTTATCCTCGCAGATGCGCTCGATATCGCTGAGGGCGGAGCCGGGCACCACGAAGCTGCAGTCAGCGCCTTCCGTATGCTCCAGCGTCTCGCTGCGCTTGGCCAGTCGGTAGCCGTCCACAGACACCAGCGTCAGCTCGTTTTTGTTCTTTTCAAACAGTGTGCCGGTGTAGATCGGGCGCACGTCACTGTCGGAGACGGCGAAAATGGTCTGGTTGATCATGCTGCGCAGGGTCTTCTGCGGCAGACTCAGGGTATTTAGCCCGTCCACGCCCGGCATCTCGGGATAATCCTCCGCGCTCATGCCCATGAAGTTGAACTCGCTGCGGCCACACTTGACCTTGACGCTGTTGCCGCCGTCGGTGGAGAGGGTCACTACGCCGTCGGGCAGCTTGCGGATCATCTCACCCAGGAATCTGGCGCCGATGACGATAGAGCCCTGCTCCGCCACGTCTGCCTGCACATAGGTGAAAATGCCCTCCTTCAGATCGTAGCCGGTGATCTTCAGATCGTTGTCCGCCTGCAGGAGCAGGCCTTCCAGCGCCTGGATCGGACTTTTGGAAGCGGCGGCGCGGGAGGCCACCGCGATGGCGGACTGCAGAACATACTTTTCACAAGAGAACTTCATTTCATTTCCTCCGTCTCTTTTACAAAACCTTTTCTATCCATCAATAAATCTTATTTTTTTAGTAGCACTGGTAGTAGAGAATATTTTTGTGGAAAACCCGGAAAAAGGGGCTGTTGCCGCGGTTTTGCGCTGTGGAGAAAATTGTTTGAGATTTTGTTGCTTTCCACAGGCAGGGCTTTGATCCAAATTTCCACAATTGCCTTTTCCACTTCCCACAGCCTGTTTGTGGAAAAGGGAGGGGCTAATCACATGGCGTTGTTGCTCGTGATGTTGGAGGTGATGTCCCGGATGATGGAGGCCATCTGGGGATCCTTCTGCATCAGATCCTCCACCTTGCGGATGGAGCTGAGCACCGTGGCGTGATTCCTGTTTTCAAACTGCTCGCCGATGTCCTTGAGGGGGAGATTCGTCAGCGTCCGGATCAGGTACATGGCGACCTGGCGGGCCATGGCGGTGTTTTTCGAGCGGCTCTGTCCCCGCAGATCCTCTTCCTTGAGGGAATAGTACTTGGCGGTCTCCCGGATGATGTTTTCCGGCTTGGGGATCTCCGGGCCGTCGCGGATCACGTCCTTGATCGCGCGGTCCACCGCGTCGGGGGTGATGACCTCGTTTAAGATCTCCTTATACGCCGTCAGGCGCTTGATGACGCCCTCCAGCTGGCGGATGTTGGCCGTGATCTTGGTGGCCACGCGCTCCACCGCCTCATCGGAGAGGACGAGCCCCAGCTGGGCCGCCTTGTTTCTCGTGATGGCGATGCGCGTCTCCAGATCCGGGGGATCGATGCTGGCCATCAGGCCGCCCTCAAAGCGGGTGCGCAGACGGTCGTCCAGCAGGCTCATCTCCAGCGGCGGCCGGTCGGAGGTGATCACGATCTGATGTCCGGCCTCATAGATGTTGTTGAAGGTGTGGAAGAATTCCTCCTGGGTGCTCTGCTTGCCGGCGATGAACTGAATATCGTCCACCAGGAACAGATCCACGTTGCGGTATTTGGTGCGGAATTCGTCCGCTGTGCCGCCCCGGATGGCCTTGACCATCTGGTTGGTGAATTCATCGCCCTTGATGTAGGCAATCTTCTGTTTCGGATCCCTTGCGTGGATGGCCTGGCCGATGGCCAGCAGCAGATGGGTCTTTCCCAGGCCGGAGTTGCCGTAGATGAAGAGGGGATTGTAATTCTCTCCCGGCTTGTCGGCCACAGCGATGGCGGCCGCATGGGCAAACTTATTGGAGTTGCCGACGATGAAGCGGTCGAAGGTATAGCCCTCCATTTCCGGCAGGGAGTTTTCCTCCTTGGCGGTGGCTTCATAGTCGTTGATCTCGTCCCCGGCCAGCACCAGCAGTTCAAAATCGGAGGAGAACAGGTCGTAGAGGGCGGATTTGATGGCCTCCGCGTAGCGCTGGTTGATGACCGTCCGTTTGAAATTGTTGCCGGTGTGCAAAATCAGCCGGCAGTCCTCCAGTTCCACGGGCTTGCAGTCGGCAAACCAGGTGTTGATCGCCGTGGGCGTCAGCTGTTTGGACAGGATCTTCAATATTTCATCCCAGAGTTCCTGGAGAGAATTCATGATGTACACCCCATATAGGCACAGATGTGCACAGTATTCTTAACCATATCATTTTACCACAAATGTGGGAAATTTTCAAGAGATATAAATATAATATAGTAGGGACAAAGCATACAAAAAAGCCCGGAAGAACTCCGGGCTTTTTTATGTATCTCTTGTGATTTACTTCTTCTTGATCTCGTCGAGGATGGCGGTCAGCAGCTCCTCGGTGGTGGGCTTGGGCTCTTCGGGTTCGGCAGGAGCCTCTTCCTCTTCCTTCTTCTTGGCGGCTTCTGCCAGCTCATGAGCCTTGTTGAAGGCCTTGATGACGGAGAAGAGCACCAGAGCGATCACGAGGAAGTTGATGATGGCGCCCACGAAGGTGCCGAGACCGAGGACGATGGCTTCGGTGCCGGCGGCCTCATCGGCAGCGCGCAGCGTGATATTCAGGGCGTCGGTGTTGGGGGTGCCGAAGATCCAGGCCAGCAGCGGGGTGATGACATTTGCCACCAGGGAGCTGGTGATGGCGCCGAAGGCGCCGCCGACGATCACGCCGACGGCCATGTCCATGACGTTGCCGCGGGAGATGAAGGCTTTGAACTCTTCAACAAACTTTTTCATGTGATGTTCCTCCTAATAATATAAAATTTATTTTGGACTTAGTTTTTGGGAACCAGAACTTTGGTTCCGCCCATGTAGGGCCAAAGCACCTCGGGGATGGTTACGCTGCCGTCGGCCTGCAGATGATTCTCCAGGAAGGCGATCAGCATGCGCGGGGGAGCGACGACGGTATTGTTGAGGGTGTGGGGCAGGTAGGTCTTGCCGTCTGCACCCTTGACGCGCATTTTCAGGCGGCGGGCCTGGGCGTCGCCCAGATTGGAGCAGGAGCAGACCTCAAAGTATTTCTGCTGACGGGGGGACCAGGCTTCGATATCGCAGGACTTGACCTTCAGATCGGCCAGGTCGCCGGAGCAGCACTCCAGCTGGCGTACGGGGATCTCCATGCTGAGGAAGAGCTCCACGGAGTAGCGCCACATCTTTTCATACCAGGCCATGGAATCCTCGGGCTTGCAGACCACGATCATTTCCTGCTTTTCAAACTGATGGATGCGGTAGATGCCGCGCTCCTCAATGCCGTGGGCGCCCTTTTCCTTGCGGAAGCAGGGGCTGTAGCTGGTGAGGGTCTGGGGCAGGCTCTCCTCGG
>CAMOXI010000028.1 GCA_946628965.1 uncultured Clostridia bacterium
AGGCACGCCGCCAGCGTTCATCCTGAGCCAGGATCAAACTCTCAATAAATTGTATCTTAAACCCGAAGGCTTAAAATCTAATTTTTGATTGCTTACTAGCTCTCAAAAGAATTATTTTAAAGTCTTTTATGACTTTTAAAGAACCCTTCTCTGGTGCTTATTTGCATAAGCTTTTCTTACATTGTTCAATTTTCAAGGTACACGCTCTCGCTGTTTCCTTCTCGGTGACAGCTTGCTTACTCTACCACGCTTTGAAGCGTTTGTCAAGAACTTTTTTATCTTTTTTTGAAGATTTTTTGTTCTTCCGGTTTTTCAGCAGCCCCCTCGCGGGGTGCTTGCATAATATAGCACCCAAAATGCTGCTTTGTCAACACTTTTTTGACGCTTTTTTGCAAAAAATTTTCGCCGCTAAATCTTGTGGATCATTAGCGGCGAAAAGCACAAAACTTAGGCAGCCTCTGGGCATTTTTCACAAAGGGCCGGCGTCAGTTCCCGATATTGCCGATCCACGGCAGCGGCTCTTTCGTCCCCTGGAAGGCGCTGCTCATACCTTTATATATAAAATAGAAGCGCAGCAGCGTCAGTACCCAACCGACGCCGGTCAGAGCGCCGATCACATCGGCCACCAGATTGAAGACAAACAGCTTGAGGCCCTGCTTGGCATGGAACTTCGCGAACTCATCGTCTGGCGTGACGATATAGGGCAGGATGAACAGAAAGCTCAGGTAGCTCAGGGCAGCGAAGAGCTTGTTCCCCTCCCCGCTCCGGGCAGGGGCGCGGCTCATCGTACTGCGGTAGGTATAGTTGCGCGCGGCCCGCTCCCGCTCGGCCTGGCGTCGGGCGTATTCCTCCTCCGCCCACTGACGGCTCTGCTCCTGGCGCTCGCGGCGTTCCCGCTCCTGTTCGGCCCACTGGCGGCTCTGCTCCTGCTGCTCACGACGCTGCTGCTCCTGCTCAGCCCAGCGGCGGTTTTCCTCCTGCCGGGCGCGGCGCTGCTGCTCCAGGCGCTCGCGGATCACGTCGTTGGCGCTCTCAGTCTTTGCAGCCGTATTCTCTTTTTCCGTCAGATTCTCGTCGAAGCCGCAGGCCAGGCAGGCTGTCAGCCCGTCCGGAATATAGGCGCCGCATTTCTTGCAATAGGCCATGTCTGTCCCTCCTTTTCAGGGATAGACTGATTATAGCGGAAAATGTTCCCCGTTTCAATACGAATCGACGACAAATCACGAACAGAATCTGTGATTGCCGATGGTGACGATCAGAGGGCGGGACCAGATCCATTTGCTGGTGGCCGTGGCGGGATTAAAATAGTAGATGGCGCCGTAGCTGGGATCATAGCCGTTCATGGCCTCTTTGGCCGCACGGTAGGCGCTCTCGCTCACCGGCTCGTCAAACTGCCCGTCGTCCAGGCAGGAGAAGGCGCCGGGCTGGTAGATGACCCCGGCCAGGCTGTTGGGGAAAGAGGGGTGCTCCACCCGGTTCAGCACCACGGCCCCCACCGCCACCTGGCCGATATAGGGCTCGCCCCGGGCCTCGGCGGAGATCAGACGCGCCAGCAGCTGCAGATCGCCGCCGCTGTTCCCACCGCCGCCCGTTTCCGGAATCCCCAGCGCCGCCAGGGTCTGGCTGCCGGCCTGGCCGTCGGCGCTCAGGCCATTTTTGCGTTGAAAGCGGCGGACCGCCTCCTCGGTTTTGCTGCCGTAGACGCCGTCCACCGGGCCGCTGTAATAGCCCCAGTTTTTGAGCCGGGTCTGGATCTCCCGCACGACGGCCCCGCTGCTGCCGCGTTTATACAGATCGGCCGAAGCGCTCTGGGCCAGGGCGATCAGAAAGATGTTCAGCGCAAAAAGAACCGCCAGCGCCAGGATCAGCTTTTTCTGCTTCCGGGACATAAAAACTCCCCCTCACAAGCTTTTTGCTTAGTTTGTGAGGGGGCATTTTCAATTATGCAGTTTGTTTATTTCTTCTCTTTGATCTCGGTCTTTACCTTTGCCAGGAAGTCCTCCAGGCTCATGGCGCCCAGATCCTCGCCGGCGCGGGTGCGGACGGCGACAGTATTGCCCTCGGCCTCGCGCGCGCCGATGACCAGCATGTAGGGGACGCGGTCCTCCTGCTGGGCAAGGCGGATCTTGTAGCCGATCTTCTCGTTGCTCTCATCCAGCACCACGCGAACGCCGGCGTCCTCCAGCGCATCATACACGCCGCGGGCGTAGTCGAGGGTCTTCTCGCTCACGGGCAGCACCTTGACCTGCATGGGCGCGAGCCACAGCGGGAAGCGCCCCTTGGTTTCCTCAATGATGTAGGCCATGAAGCGGTCCAGGGAACCGAGGATCGCGCGGTGGATGACCACCGGGCACTTCTCGGTGCCGTCCCGGTCGATGTAGCGCAGGTCGAACTTGGCAGGCAGGCAGAAGTCCAGCTGGCAGGTGGAGAGGGTGTACTCCGCGCCGACGGCGGGCTTCACGTTCACGTCCAGCTTGGGGCCGTAGAAAGCGGCCTCGCCGATCTCCTCGGTGAAGTCGATGCCGATCTCCCGCAGCACTTCGCGCAGGGCGTTCTCGGCGGTGTTCCACATCTCGTCGTCCTGATGATACTTCTTGGTATCCGCGGGATCCCGCAGGGACAGGACGCAGCGGTAATCGGTGATGCCGAAGTCCTTATACACGTCAAAGATCAGGCTGCAGACGGAGGCGACCTCGTCCTTGATCTGCTCGGGCGTCACGAAGAGGTGGGCGTCGTTCTGGCAGAAGTGGCGGCCGCGCTCGATGCCCTTCAGGGTGCCGGAGGACTCATAGCGGAAGTCATGGGCGATCTCGCCGATGCGCAGGGGCAGATTGCGGTAGGAGCGGGGACGGTTGGCGAAGATACGCATGTGGTGCGGGCAGTTCATCGGGCGCAGCACATAGGCCTCGCCCTCCAGCTCCATGGCAGGGAACATGTTGTCCTTGTAGTGCTCCCAGTGGCCGGAGGTCTTGTACAGATCCACGGTGCCGACGCAGGGGGTCAGCACATGCTGGTAGCCCAGCTTGCGCTCCTTGGTTCTGATATAGTTCTCCAGTTCCTCCCAGACGGTGTAGCCGTTGGGCAGGAACATGGGCAGGCCGCGGCCAACCAGGTCGTCGGTCATGAAGAGCTGCATCTCCTTGCCGATCTTGCGGTGATCGCGCTCGCGGGCCTCCGCCTGCTGCTTCTCCCACTCGGCCAGCTCCTCGGCGCTGCGGAAGGCCACGCCGTTGATGCGGGTGAGCATCTTGTTCTCGCTGTCGTTCTTCCAGTAGGCGCCGGACTGCTGGGTGACCTTGAAGGCCTTGAGGGCCTTGGTGTAGGTCAGGTGGGGTCCGAGGCACATGTCCACGTACTCGCCCTGCTGGTAGAAGCTGAACTCGGTCTCGTCGGCCAGGTCTTCCATATGCTCAAGCTTGTACTTCTCGCCGCGCTCCTCCATGAGCTTGCGGGAATCCTCGCGGTTCAGGACGAAGGACTTGATGGGAAGATTTTCCTTGCAGATCTTCTTCATTTCCTTCTCGATCTTCTCCAGATCCTCGGGCTGGAGCTTGGTGTCGCCCAGATCCACGTCATAGTAAAAGCCGTTCTGGGTGGCGGGGCCGTAGGCGAAGTCCGCCTCCGGGAAAAGGCGCTTGATAGCCTGGGCCATGATGTGGGCCGCGGTATGGCGCAGGACGTGCAGTTCCTCTTCCTGCGGGCACTCGCCGACCGTACCGTCCTTGTAAATGATCTTCATCGGTTAATCCTCCCTTAAAATGAAAAATGCACCTCCGGCTCATCGCCAAGGGTGCAAAAACTTACACGGTTCCACCTTGTGTTTCACTCGTCGATCCCTCTAACGCGGATCAATCCGGGGCGGCATTTCCTCCGCCCGGCTCGGGAGCGGTCCTTCGGTGTGATCCACGGGGCGGCTTGCAGCCTGCGGCAGCCCTCTCTGTGCGTTTCCCACGCCGACGTTCTCCGTCAAAGCCTTTAACATGGGCAATTCTAACACCGAGTTTTCCCCCTGTCAACCGAAAAAATACGGATTTTCCGGATTCTGCCCGATCTTTTTCGTCTTCCCCGAAACGTTTTGACAAACAGAGGCTCCCTCATTATAATATACACAGTTTTTTCACAGGAGGCAGCCATGGACAGCAAACGGCATCAACTGCATTTCCCCATACCGGGGCAGCGGATCTTCCGCTCGATGCTGGCCATCTGGCTCTGCTTTCTGATCTATCTGCTGCGCGGGCGGACAGGCATGCCCTTCTACTCTGCCATCGCGGCCCTGCAGTGCCTGCAGCCGAACACCCGGGCCATGCGCCCGGTGGCGCGCCGGCGCGTGATCGGCACCTTCGTCGGCGCCTTCTGGGGGCTGATCGCCCTGCTGCTGGAGACGGAGCTGATCAGCGACGGGATGCCGGACTATGGCGTGCACGTGCTGCTCATCGGCCTCTTCGCCGGGCTGGTGCTGTATTTCACGGTGCTGCTGAAGATCTCCGACGCGGCGTATTTCTCCACCGTGGTCATGCTCTCCATCACCGTCAACCACATCGGTGACGCCAATCCCTACCTCTTTGTGCTGCACCGCGTGGTGGACACGCTGATCGGCGTGGTGGTGGCGGAGCTCATCAACCGTCTGCATCTGCCGCGCAGCCGCAATACGGACACGCTCTTTCTCTCCGGTCTGAATCCCGCCCTGCTGGGGAAGGCCAACAAGCTCTCCCCCTACGCGAAGGTGGAGCTCAACCGCCTGATCGAGGACGGGGCGAAGTTCAGCATCTCCACGATGCAGACCCCCGCCACCGTGCGGGAGCTGATGGAGGGCGTCAATCTGCCCTGCCCCGTGATCGCCATGGACGGCGCGGCCCTCTACGACATGAAGAAACGGGAGTTTCTGGAGGTCGTGGAGCTTAGTGACGCCCAGGCGCTCCGGATCGCGGACTATCTGGAGGCGCGCGGTCTCCCCTTCTTTGTAAACACTCTCGAGGCGCATGCCGTGCTGGTGCGCTATTCCGAACTGAAAAACGAGGCCATCCGGCAGCTCTATGAGGAGAAGCGGCAGTCGCCCTATCGGAACTTTGTGCCCTACCGGCGGGAGGATCTGAAAAACGTGATCTACTTCATGGTCCTCGCCCCGGAGGCGGAGGTGGAGGCCGCGGCGGAAGCGCTGCGCCGGCAGCCCTGGTTCGGGGAAGTCCGCCTCGCCCACGACGGCATGAAGGAGCGGGATGGCTATGCCTGCCTCAAGATCTGCTCAGCGGAGGCTTTGAGAGAGCGCATGATCGTGAAGCTGGAAGAGCGGCTGGGCACGAAGCAGACGGTCGTCTTTTCTTCGGTCCCCGGCGGGGGCGACGTGGTCATCCCCGACGCGGACAAGGACCGCATGGTGCATGAGCTCAAGTGGCGCTTTGAGCCGGTGGATCTTCGCGGCTGGCGGAATATCTTTCGCTGGTAATGGCGACGTACAGGAACAAAGGTACAGGATAATAATCACTTGTTTGCAGACAGCGAACTGCGCATTTGAAGAACCATTTCTCTTTCCTGATCGCGGAAAGAGAAACGGTTCTTACACTCCAAAGAGAAAAGGCGACAAGGGGATGTGTCCCCTTGACCCCTCGTGCGGAGAGGCAACCTAAGGGCTGAACGTGGATCGCCGCTAGAGCAAGTACGCGTAGCTGCTGACCACGCATTCCGCTGCCGCTCATGTGCAGTTCTGATCGGAAGTATACCCCGCTCCACCCCGCGGCTCGCTGTATAGATAGCTCCGGGCCATCGAGGACGCCGACCCGTACAGACAAAACGTGCGCGTGTCGAGCCGCCTGTACAGGAGAAGCATAATTCGAGAGCCGTACAGCATAGCGACAGCGAACACCGAAGCATGCCAGACAGTCCACGGTTAGGAAGGCGGCGAATATGGTTTTGACCGCAGGCTGCCTCTTGTGACAAAGCCATCGCCCTTTTCTTTCTTACACCGGGCGCGGCGCGTTCTTTCTTTTCGGCAAGACGAAAAGAAAGAATGGGGGGCGCATACCGCTGGTGAACCCCTGCGAGCAGAAAAAGTGTGTACTATTTCCCTCTCTGTCTCCCGAAAGGGCAAGAATCATCGTATAACAAAAGGAGAACTTCCCATGATCGAAAACGCCGAAAAGTTTTTTGAGCTGTACGAACAGGACGAGGGGCTGCGCGCCCGCGTGGCCGAGGCCGAGGCCTGCTACCCCGGCAGCCTGGAGATCCGCGAGGACGTGGTGGAAAACGTGCTGCTGCCCATCGCCGAGGAGCTGGGGCTGCCCTTCACCGTCAAGGAGCTGCGTGCCTACGAGACCCGCATGAAGCTCAGGCGCATCAAGCCCGCCGGCATCCCCGAGGAGGGAGAAGAGATCGAAGATCCTTACCATTACTGGCTGCTGGACTACGGCTGGGAGGAAAACGACGACGCCGTGCGCCGCTTCCGGGAGAGCCGGGGCTGATAATCTGCCGGTTTGCCCCGACGCCTCAGGCAGCCAGGCTGCGGCACAGCACAACACATTGCACAAAAATTATCAATTTTTCCAAAAAGGCGCAAGTTTGTCTTTCCTTTTGGCAAGCCTTGGGGTATAATAGTTTAGAAAGGCTGAAACCCTATAAAGGGCTCCGCCGAGCCGCTTTGCGGCAGCTTCTATGAAATGAACATCATACAGTATACGGGAGTCTTTCTCTGCCGCCGCATCTTCGTTCCTGCGGCAGGGCAGGCGCAAGGCCCCTGCATCTCTGTGCGATGATCATTATAATAACACAGACCTAAAAATGATTAGGAGGAAATGCTATTATGAACCAGTTTTTTGAGATCGTCGACGTGATGGCCAGAGAGATTCTGGACTCCCGCGGCAACCCCACTGTTGAAGTTGAAGTCACGCTCGACGACGGTACCGTCGGCCGCGCTGCCGTTCCCTCCGGCGCTTCCACCGGTATCCACGAAGCCTGCGAGCTCCGCGACGGCGACAAGAGCCGTTACGGCGGCAAGGGCGTCCTGAAGGCTGTTGAGAACGTCAACGTCGAGATCGCCGATGCGATCGTCGGTATGAACGTTCTGGAGCAGACCGCCATCGACAAGGCCCTCATCGAGCTCGACGGCACCCCCAACAAGACCCGTCTGGGCGCCAACGCCATCCTGGGCGTGTCCCTGGCCTGCGCCAAGGCCGCTGCCCTCGCCACCGGCAACAGCCTGTACAACTACATTGGCGGCGTGAACGCCAAGACCCTGCCCGTGCCCATGATGAACATCCTCAACGGCGGTGCCCACGCCTCCAACAGCGTTGACATCCAGGAGTTCATGATTATGCCCATCGGCGCCAAGAGCTTCCGCGAAGCCCTGCGTATGTGCGCTGAGGTCTTCCATCAGCTGAAGAAGACCCTGAAGGAGAACGGCACTCCCGCCGCCGGTGTTGGCGACGAGGGCGGCTACGCTCCCGACCTGGCCACCGACGAGGACGCTCTGAAGGTCATCGTGAAGGCCATTGCCGAAGCCGGCTACAAGCCCGGCGAGGACTTCAAGATCGCCATGGACGCCGCTGTCTCCGACTGGTTCGACAAGGAAGACGGCAAGTACCACCTGCCCAAGCGCGGCACCGTCATGACCAGCGATGAGATGATCGACATGTGGGAAGACTTCTGCAACAAGTACCCCATCATCTCCATCGAAGACGGCCTGGGCGAGGATGACTGGGAAGGCTGGGTCAGACTGACCAAGCGCCTGGGCAACCGTGTCCAGCTCGTCGGCGACGACCTGTTCGTCACCAACGCCGCCCGCGTGAAGCAGGGCATCAAGCTGGGCGCTGCCAACGCCGTGCTGATCAAGGTCAACCAGATCGGCTCCCTGACCGAGACCCTGGACGCCATCCAGACCGCCAACCGCGCCGGCTACACCGCCATCGTCTCCCACCGCTCCGGTGAGACCGAGGACACCACCCTGGCCGACATCGCTGTCGCCGTCAACGCCGGCCAGATCAAGACCGGTGCTCCTTCCCGCACGGACCGTGTTGCCAAGTACAACCAGCTCATGCGCATCGAAGAGGAGCTGGACGACGTCGCCCAGTACCCCGGCGCCGCCGCTTTCTTCTCCATCAAGTAAGTTTACCGGCAATCCTTCCTGCCCCGCCGCACCATGCGGCGGGGCGTTTTCTACCACTGATCCTTTGGTGTGAGGTATAAGATGAACGATCCGAAGATTCTCGACTTTCTGGAAAAGCGCAGCGTGGGCTTCGCCCGGGTCTGCGGCATCGAATACGTGGAGGCCTCTCAGGGCCATTGTCTGGTATCCATGCACATGGAGGAGCGCTTCAAAAACCCGCAGGGCTTCGCCCACGGCGGCCTGCTTGCCACGCTCATGGATGTGGCGGGCGGCTCCGCGGGCCTTTTCGCCCACGGGGAGGCGCGGCCCATTGTGACGCAGAGCTGCAACATCCACTATCTGCGCCCGGTCTCCGGGCCGCTGGTGCTGGCCGAGGGCATCTGCCTGAAGGCCGGGCGGCGCAGCGCCATCGTGCAGGTCAACGTGCGGCAGAACGACGATGAACTCCTCTGCGCCACCGGGATCTTCGAGATCTGCTATACGGATATCTGAGCGAAGGCGCCGCCGGATCTGCAAACGCGGGTAAAAAAACGAGGTAAAGTTTTCAAACTGTACATCGTTTTTTGCCCGCGTTTGTGTATACTATCATGTTAGAAAGAAACGAATATCGCATTTGACTAAGCGGAAAGGAGGCGCTGCCATGAAACATCCTGTACTGGCACGGGTTTTTGCCATCGTATTGGCCATCTTGTGTCTTGTGATGACGCTTGCAGGCGTGTTTGGACTGCGCAGCGCAGCCCGGGACCGGCAGCGCTCCATGGAAGACGCGGGCCGTCTGCGGGATCGGGCCGCCTCCTATACCGATGCGCTCGCCGCGCTGGAGGGCGGCACGCCATACAGTGAAGCAAACGACACGCTGCAGCGCCACCAGGCCGAGCACGACAAGCTTGCTTCCAAACATCGCAGCGAGATGGCTCTCTACACCGCCACCCAGAGCGGCCTGCGCTCCGGCACCTTCGCCATGGATCAGGCGGATGCAGCCTTTGCCGAGGGGAAAAAGCAGTACGAGGCAGGCCTTGCCGAGTTTAACAAGCAGGCCGCCGCTTTTGACGAGCAGTACCGCCAGTTCCAGGAGGGCAAGCAGCAGCTGCAGAATTTTGCGGTCCTCTATGACGCGGCCGCTGGCCTGCTGCAGAACGCCTGGTATCATTCGCAGAACGCCCACGCCATGGCGGAGCTGATGGACAGTGAAGACCCCGACGCCCGCCGTCAGCTGACGCTCAGCAGCTATGACGGGCTGCTGGCCGCCGCCGACCAGAGCGCCGCCCTGCTGCAGACCGTGAAGGATCTGACGCCCACGCTGGACGCCATCGCCGCGATGGACGCGGGTTCGCTGGACAGTCTTTCGCAGCTGAGCCAGATGGGCGACTTTGGCGGCGGTGAGGTGGATATGCCCGAGATCGACCCGGAGCAGGTCCGGCAGATCAAGGAGGTCTACGACGCGGTCTGGCCCCAGGTCAAGGAGCTGGTCAATCAGATGGACACGCTGCTGCCCGCGGTGGACAGCGCCGCTCAGGAGGCCACCGGCATGAGTCTCACGGAGCTGCGCGCCCAGGCCCAGGCCCAGCGGGACGCCATCGCCGCCGGGGAGACTGAGGAGCCCATGACGGACGAGCAGTTTGAGGCCGTCCGTGCCGCTTACAACCAGAACCGCGCCCTGATCGAGAGCGTGCAGGCTTCTGCCGACGGGATCCTCGGTCAGATCCAGGGCATCGCCGATCAGATCGGCGGCGTCATCGGCACAGCGCAGAGCCAGCTTGCCCAGGCCGAACCCCTGCTGGAGCAGGGCAGGGCCGCCATCGAGCTGGGCCGTGCGGGGCTGGCCGAGGCCGGGAAACAGATCGAAGCGGGCGAAAAAGCCCTCTATGACGCGCGGGCCCAGATCTGGTGGGAGATGGGCAAGCAGCGCGACAAGGCCGCCAGGCTCCAGTACGAAAAGGAGCGGCTGGAAACGGAAGCCGCCCAGCTCAAGGAGCTGGAGCAGGCGGTGGAAGCCCGCAAGGAGCTGGAGCAGGAGGAGCGCTCGCTGCGCCTGTTGCTTTTGAAGCGGGACGCTGTGGCCGAGCGGAATGAGGCCGGGGTGGAGCTGACCGAGGCCGCCCGGCTCTCCGCGCAGGAGATCGAGGACGAGGCCGAATACCAGTATCAGGGCCGCAGGCTCGCCTATCTGCTGCTGATCGCCGCCGGCGTGCTGGGATTTCTCGGCATTCCTGCCGCGTTTGAGAAGACGAAGAGCCGCTTCTGGCTCATTGCGCCGGTGCTGCTGTGCCTGCTGTGCGCCTGCGGCGCCGAGTACGTGTGCCTGAAGCTGGGCCGCGGCAGTACCTATTCCGCCATCGGCGGGGCCATCTTCGCGCTGATCCAGCTGCTGGTGGCCACTCCGCGGGTGAAGAAGCCGAAAGCAACCGCATAAGAAGGATATGCGCACGGGGCTGTGAAAACAGATCGTTTTCACAGCCTCGTTTTATCTTATACCAGCTTTTCCACGCCGTACATGGATCCCAGAAGCAGCAGTGCCGTGCGCCAGAGGCTGTTCAGGTTCCAGAAGCTGAGGCCGCTGAGGCCGTATTCCGCCACCAGGGCGTACTTGGAGCGCAGGCTGCGCGCGTCCTCAAACCAGACCTCGTGCTGCCGCCCTTCGCTGTCAGCATAACGGAAGAAGGGCGCCTGCGCGCGGGGATCATACTCGATGGCCGCCTTCGCCTGCCCGGCCAGCGTCACGGCCCCGGTGTTCGTGAGCGCCCGGGCGACGCTCCCCTGCCGGAAGGGCAGCGTCCAGTCGTAGCCGTAGTTGGGTACGCCCAGGAGGATCTTCCCCGCCGGCATCGCGCTCACGGCGTAGTCCAGCACCTGCCGCACCCGGTCGAGGGGCGAGACTGCCATGGGCGGGCCGTAGGTGTAGCCCCACTCGTAGGTCATCAGCACCACATAGTCGGCCGCTTTCCCGTGGGCGGCATAATCGTGGGCGGTGTACAGCAGGCCCTGCTGGCTGTCGGAGGTCTTGGGGGCCAGCGCCGTCACCAGCAGGTAGCCCAGGCAGTGGAGGCGGTCGGCCAGGCGCTGCAGGAAGGCGTTGTAGGCATCCCGGTCGTAGGGGAAGACGTATTCAAAGTCCAGATTCAGGCCATAGTACTCCCCGGCTGAGAGCGCCGCCTCCAGGTTCTCCAGGAAGCGCTCCTGTGCCGCGGTATCCCGGAAGATCGCATGCGCGATCTCGCCGGAGAAACCGCCCTCCGGGCGGAGATTCGTCACCGTCAGCAGGTTCGCGGTACCGTACCCGGCTGAGAGGCCGGTCTCCACGTTCACATCCCGCGTCAGTCCCCCTTCGCTGTCCGCCCGCCAGGAGAAGGGTGAGAGGAAGCTCAGGAAGGGCAGCTGCGCCTCCAGAGACGCCGCCGACGCGCTGCTTATGTAGCCGTTGACAAGGATTTCTCCCTGTGCACAGCCACGCAGCGGAAGACGCAGGATCTGTCCGGGCCGGATGTGATCCGGATTCGTGATCTGGGGATTGGCGCCGAGCAGACAGGAAAGACTCAGGCCGTAGCGCCGGGCAATGGCCCAGAGCGTATCCCCCTGCCGCACCGTGTACTGCGCATCCTCCCGGGGGATCAGCAGCGCCTGCCCCACCGAGAGCAGGGCCGGGTTCTGCAGCTGGTTGACTTCCGCCAGTTCCTCTGCGGAGACGCCGTAGCGCCGCGCGATATTCCAGAGCGTGTCGCCGCTCCTGACAACATAGATTTCCAAGTTCGGGTCATCCTTTCCGCATGGGTTTGCAGTCCATCCTATGCAGAAAGGCCGCCGACGGGCAATGCGATTTGCCTCTTGAAATTTTGCCCTTCGTGGTATATACTTTCCGAGTAAGCGCATTTGGCCACAATTGCATACGCCGGTGTGATGGAATGGTAGACGTAGCGGATTCAAAATCCGCCGATGGCGACATCGTGTGGGTTCGAGTCCCACCACCGGCACCAACAGAAAAACTCTTTTGCCTTATGGCAAAAGAGTTTTTCTGAACGATATGTTCCGCTGCGCGGAACGTGATGTCGGCGCTGCCTTGTGATGTACGCTGGCGCGTGTGATGTGCGCTGCGGCGCGAGAGAGGAACATATCTCATCACTGTGAGTGCAGCGAACTGCATCACGGCAGATTCTGTCGCATCACTAGCGCCTCCGGCGCTTACATCACTGAAAAGAAGGAGTGTTTTTCATGTCTGAATCGAAATTGCGCGACCTGTCCATGTCGTTCTCTGTTCAGATTATCACTCTTGTCAAAGATCTTAAAGTGAAACATGAGACCATCATTTCCAATCAGATTGGCCGCTCCGGCACTTCTATCGGGGCAAATATATACGAAGCTAATTATGCCCAGGGTAAGAAAGACTTTATCTCAAAGCTGGAGATTGCCTTAAAGGAGGCCAGTGAAACAGGCTACTGGCTTGAACTCCTTAACAAAACAGGTTACCTTGATGATGAAGCATATAAACGTTTGAGCGATCAATGTACCGCCATTCGCGTGATGCTCATTGCCTCGTGCAGGACAGCAAAACGCTCCGATCAGTAAAACTCCAAACCAAAGAGGACGCATCCATGCTCAGCTATCACAAGACCACGGAAGACGAAAAACATATTATCTGTGACTGGCAATACGACGGCGAATACGCCATCTACAACAATCCTCCCTACGAGCAGCAGCTCCGTGAACACCGTGGATTTGCCAACCCTAAAAATAGCTTTTTCTCCTTTTTTGACCAGGATAAGCTTATCGGTTATATCAATCTGGTTGAGGAGGAAAGCGCCGTATTTTTCGGGATCGGCGTTGCTCCGGACTGCTGCAGCCAGGGCTACGGGCAGGAAATCACGAAAACCGCCCAGATGCTCTCCCATCAGCTCTATCCGGGAAAGCCTGTCTACCTTGAAGTCCGTACCTGGAACAAACGCGCTGTCGCCTGCTACGAAAAAGCCGGGTTCCGAATCGTTGGAGATCCGATCGAGCAGGTGACGCCGATCGGAAAAGGGCTCTTCTACCATATGGAAGCCGAGGAATCAGCGCAGTAAAAAGCAAGGCCATACGGTCACCGCACGAAAAGTGCATGACCGTATGGCCTTGCTTTATACTTTTTTACTCCACAACCTCCGCGTTGGAGCAGAGCAGCGTCAGCTCATTATCGATCACGTTGGCGACGCCGGAACTCACGCGGACGCGGACGGTGTTCCCGTCCTCCAGCACGCAGCGCAGAACGCCCTTGCTCACGGTGCAGAGCATCGGCGCATGATGGGCCAGAATGCCCAGGGAGCCGAAGTCCATCGGGAGATTGACCGACTGCACCTGCGTATTCAGGACGGTGGCGTCCCCGGTCACGATGCAGAGGCGAAACAGATCCCTCATGGTGCCTCCTCAGTACTGGCCGCGCTTGGCGATGACCTCGTCGATGCTGCCGCACATCAGGAAGGCCTGCTCGGGCAGATCGTCCACGTCGCCGCCCAGGATGGCCTGGAAACCCTTGATCGTATCCTGGAGCTTGACGTACTTGCCCTCCATGCCGGTAAAAGCCTCGGCCACGTGGAAGGGCTGGGACAGGAAGCGCTGGATGCGGCGGGCGCGGTTCACGACCGCGCGGTCCTCGGCGCCCAGCTCGTCCATGCCGAGCACGGCGATGATGTCCTGCAGCTGGCGGTACTTCTCCAGCACCTGCTGCACGGCGCGGGCCGTCTCATAATGCTCCTTGCCCAGGATCACCGGGTCCAGCATACGGGAGCTGGACTCCAGCGGATCCACCGCGGGGTAGATGCCCAGCTCCGCAATGGAGCGGGCCAGCACCGTGGTGGCGTCCAGATGGGCGAAGGTGGTAGCGGGGGCCGGGTCGGTCAGGTCGTCCGCGGGCACATAGATGGCCTGCACGGAGGTGACGGAACCGCGGCGGGTGGAGGTGATGCGCTCCTGCAGATCGCCCATCTCGGTGGCGAGCGTCGGCTGGTAGCCGACGGCGGAGGGCATGCGCCCCAGCAGAGCGGAGACCTCGGAGCCCGCCTGGGTGAAGCGGAAGATATTGTCAATGAAAAGCAGCACGTCCTGGCCGCTCTCGTCGCGGAAGTTCTCGGCGATGGTCAGGCCGGAAAGCGGCACGCGAAGACGGGCTCCGGGCGGCTCGTTCATCTGGCCGAAGACCAGGGCGGTCTTGTTGATGACGCCGGACGCGGTCATCTCGTTCCAGAGATCGTTGCCCTCGCGGCTGCGCTCACCCACGCCTGCGAAGACGGAGTAGCCGCCGTGCTCATAGGCCACGTTGCGGATCAGCTCCTGGATCAGCACGGTCTTGCCCACACCTGCGCCGCCGAAGAGGCCGATCTTGCCGCCGCGGGCATAGGGGGCCAGCAGGTCGATGACCTTGATGCCGGTCTCCAGCAGCTCGGTGGCCGGCAGAATGTCGGTGAACACCGGGGGCTTGCGGTGGATGGGCAGGCGCTTTTCCGCATTCACAGGGCCTTTGCCGTCGATGGGTTCGCCCACCACGTTGAACATGCGGCCCAGCGTCGCCTCGCCAACGGGCATGGTGATGGAGCTGCCGGTGTTGAAGGCCTCGCAGCCGCGGGAGATGCCGTCCGTAGACGAGAGGGCGATGCATCGCGCGTCGCCGCCGCCGATCTGCTGTACGACCTCCATCACGACCTTGCGCTCCGGCAGGCGCACCTCCACCGCGTGGTACAGCTCAGGCAGCTGCCCCTCGGGGAAGTGAACGTCCACCACCGGGCCAATCACGCGTTTGACAATTGCTTTTTCCATATAAACTCTCCTTGTAGGCTCCCCTGTGCAAGGGGAGCTCCCGCGAAGCGGGTGAGGGGTTGTTGCAGTTTTCTTTGCGCCAGGATTTCGAGATGTTTGCGTTATCAAAGCGCCCCTATCGCCCTTCGGGCACTTCCCCCGGAGGGGGAAGCAGATCACTTGTTTTTCAAGGCCTCGGCCCCGCCGGCGATCTCGGAGATCTCCGTGGTGATCGCGGCCTGGCGGGCGTGGTTGAGCTGCAGCGTCAGTTCGCCGATCAGCTCCTCGGTGTTGTCCGCCGCGGCGGTCATGGCCGACATGCGGGCGGAGTGTTCGCCGGTCCGGGCCTCCAGCAGCACGGCGTGCACCGTGTTGTTGAACGCCATGTCCACCAGCGTATTGAGCAGGGACGCCCGGTCCGGTTCATAGAACCAGAGGCGATCCTCCCCTTCCCGCTTCTCCTGCGCCGCTTCGGCGTTCATGGGAAGCAGGGTTTTTGTGCAGGGGATCTGCTGCAGGACGGATTTAAACTGCTGATAGACCAGCACGATCTCATCCGCCTCGCCGCCGAGATAGAGCTCCCGCAGATAAGCGGCCAGCTCCGTGGCTTCCTTCCCGTCCGGCGCGTCGCTGATCTCGAAGGTCTTTCGGATCGGGATCCCGGCGCCGGGGAGCATGTCCCGCCCCCAGCGGCCGCAGACCACAAGGGATTTCTCCCGCTCGTCCTGCGGCGCAAGATCCTGCAGATAACGCAGCAGGGCCGAATTGTAGGTGCCGCAGAGGCCGCGGTTGCCCACGATCAGTACATAGCAGACACGCTCATTTTTCTCGTGGGGCGTAAGGAGCGGATGGCTCCAATCCGCGCTCCCGCCGGAAACCTGCCGGAGCATGGCGTCGCTCCGTTTGGCGTATTCCTTCAGCGCGGAGAAGGCCGTCTGAGTATGGCGAAGCTTGGCCGCCGCCACCATTTTCATGGATTTTGTGATCTGCTGGGTGTTCTCCACACTCTTGATGCGGGTGCGGATGGCGCGCAGATTCGCCATAGTATCACTTCCTTATTGGCTCCCCTGTGTAAGGGGAGCTCCCACGCAGCGGGTGAGGGGTTGCGTATAATCCTCTGAGTGCTGATTTCGGAGAGCTTTCATTATCCGAACAAGCCCTTCGGCCTGGCTTTGCTCATCCGCATCTCCTTACACAAGGGGGAAGCACAACGCAAAGCTTATTCAAAGCTCTCCGCGTACTCGGCGACCACCTGGCGCAGGCACTTGATCTGCCCCTCGTCCAGCTTCTTACCGGTGAGGATGATGTCGTCCAGGCGGGGCAGGCGCTCATGCACGAAGCTGAGCAGTCCCTTCTCGAAGCGGGCGATGTCCTTGAGCTCGACTTTATCGGCATAGCCCTCGTTGACCGCCCAGATGGAGACCACCTGGTCGCTGGCGTCCATGGGGCTGTACTGGGGCTGCTTGAGAAGCTCGGTCATGCGGTCGCCGCGATGAAGGGTCGCACGGGTGGTCTTGTCCAGGTCGGAGCCGAACTGGGCGAAGGCCGCAAGCTCACGGTACTGGGCCAGATCCATGCGCAGCCGCCCGGCCACCTGTTTCATGGCGCCGAGCTGGGCGGAGCCGCCCACACGGCTGACGGACAGACCCACGTTCACCGCCGGGCGCACGCCCGCGTTGAAGAGGTCGGTCTCCAGGAAGATCTGGCCGTCGGTGATAGAGATGACGTTGGTGGGGATATAGGCCGATATGTCGCCGGCCTGGGTCTCGATGATGGGCAGGGCGGTCATGCTGCCGCCGCCGGCCTCCGGCGACAGACGCGCCGCGCGCTCCAGAAGCCGGGAATGCAGATAGAACACATCGCCCGGGTAGGCCTCGCGTCCGGGCGGACGGTGCAGCAGCAGGGAGATCTCACGGTAGGCCACCGCCTGCTTGGAGAGATCGTCGTAGATGATCAGCACATCCTTGCCCTGGTGCATGAAGTATTCGCCCATGGCGGCGCCCGCATAGGGCGCGATGTACAGCATGGGCGCAGACTCGGAGGCGCTGGCGCAGACCACGATCGTGTAGTCCATGGCGCCGTGCTCCCGCAGCTTCTGCACCACACCCGCCACCGTGGACTCCTTCTGTCCGATGGCGACATAGATGCAGATCATGTCCTTGCCCTTCTGGTTGATGATGGTATCGAGGGCGATGGCGGTCTTGCCGGTCTGGCGGTCGCCGATGATGAGCTCACGCTGACCGCGGCCGATGGGCACCAGCGCGTCGATGGCCTTGATACCCGTCTGCATCGGGACCGACACGCTCTTGCGGTCGATAACGCCCGGAGCCGGGGACTCAACGGGGCGCGTGTTATGGGTGTTGAGATCGCCCGCGCCGTCCAGCGGATTGCCCAGCGCGTCCACCACGCGGCCGATCAGCGCGGAACCCACAGGCACCTCGGTGATGCGCCCGGTACGGCGGACCCAGTGGCCCTCCTGCAGATTGTCGTAATTGCCGAGCAGCACGACGCCCACGTTGTCCTGCTCCAGATCCATGACCATGCCGCGCAGGCCGCCCTTCATCTCCAAGAGCTCGCCCGCCATGGCGTCGGAAACGCCGGAGACACGGCAGATGCCGTCGGACACACTGATGACGGTGCCGATCTGGTAGACCTCGGGGTCCTGGTTGACCTTGCTCAGCTCCTCCCGCAGGGCGCCGATCAGCTCCTGATCGGTGCTGTCAAAAGCGGAGAGCTGGTTTTTTGTGCGCTCCAGGAGACCGGCGACGCTGCCGTCATAGACGGTATCGCCCAGCTGCAGGCGGATGCCGCCGATGAGATCGGGCTTCACTTCGGTCTCCAGACGAATCTCCGGCTCCTCGCCCGTGGGGGCGAGCACCTGATCCACAGCGGCGCGGATACGGCCGAGGTCGCCCTCGCCCAGCTCCTCGCTGCTGCTGACACGGACCTTGAAAAAGCCGCGGCTGCGGATGCCGCTCAGATCGCCCGGTGTGATGCGCAGCTGCTCCGGCAGACGCTGGAGAAAGCGCTCGCTCAAACGGGCGCGGGCCGCAGCGTTCTCCGGCCGCGCAATCTGCTCGGCCGCTGCTGCGGTGATCTCCTCCGCCGCCTTCTGGTTGACCTGCAGGCGCTGGGCATGGGTCAGGCGCCGCAGATCCTTATGGGCGTCCAGCGCGATCTTATCCAGTTCTTCCCGGGTCTTTTCCTGCCCGGTGCGCAGAATATCCTCTGCACCGGCTTTGGCCTGGCGCAGGATACCCTCCCGCTCAATTTCGCCCTTCGCACTTTCGCCCTCCAGGCCGTCCAGCAGTTTTTTCGCGTTTTCCCGGGATGCCGCAGACTGCTCCAGATCCCCGCTCACTTTATCAGCATGCGCGCGGATGGCGTTCAATACGATCTTGCGGCCGATAAAATACAGGCCGACCGCGAGAATCAAGAAGTTGATGAGTGCGTATATGATGTTCCAGCCATGCATGTCCGGTCATCCCTCCTTCCTGTCATGCTCTCTCATGCGCTCAGTCCTCCTGCCCCAGGATGCGGGCAGAAAGGAGCGCAGAGAGGTCGCCGCTCTTTTCCCGAAGCAGCGTCTCCTCCTGCTCGTTTTGCTGTTTGAGTTCAGCCTCGCCGAGGCGCAGATCCTCCCTGGCCTTGCTGCGGGCAGCCTTGACGCTCTCCCCGCGGTTCTTCTCGTCCTCCGCCTCGGCTTCGGCGAGAATGCGGTTGGCCTCCAGGCGGCTCTCCGCCTTTTCGGCCGCCATGCGGCTGCGGCTCTGCTCCACCGAGGCCCGGGCCTCCTTCTCCGCGTTCAGGCCGCCGTCGATTTTGGCCTGGCGCTCATCGAGAAGCTTACACACGGGGGTGAACAGGAAACGCTTGAGCAGGAAATACAGAAGGAAGAAGTTGATGATCGTCCATATGAGCTCGGAAATGTTGATGCTTAACATGGACTCTCTCCTCCCGAACGGTCTCTTTTCAGATCTTGCCTACCAGCATGAAGGCGACCAGCATGCCGTAAATGGTCAGCGCTTCCATCAGAGCCAGGGAGATGACGAGGGCGCCGCGGATATCGCCGGCGGCTTCGGGCTGACGGGCGATGGACTCCATGGCCTGCGTGGCAGTCTTGCCCTGGGCCATGGCGGTGAAGGCGGCGGTGATGCACAGAACGAGTGCGGCGGCGATGGCGATGATTCCGGATTCCATAGATAAGTCCTCCTAAAATTTTTTCTTCTTGTTTATTCTTCTTCCAGACCTTCGGAAATGTAAATGGAAAGCAGCATGGTAAAGACGATGGCCTGCAGCAGGCAGAAGAGCAGGCTCAGCACCTGCATGATGAGCGGCGCGCCGATGGGAAAGATCTCATAGAGCTGCTCGGTAACGGTCTCCTCGCCGTAGAGGTTGCCGTAAAGACGCAGCGCCAGGGACACCGGGCGGATCACCTGCTCGATCAGGTTCAGCGGCAGCATCAGCACCACCAGAATTACAGGCTTGACATTGGCAAAGCTGTGCAGATAGGGCCCCAGCCCCCGCTCCTTCACGCCGATCACATGGGTCGTGAAGAAGGCGACGACACCGAGCCCAGCCGTCACCGACAGGCAGGCCGTCGGCACCGCAAAGCCCTTCAGATGGCCAGCGCCGGGCAGGATGCCGGAATAGTTGCAGACAATGATGAAGACGAAAAATGTGCCCATGATCGGCAGATACTTGCGCGTATGCTCCTTGCCCAGCGTGCCCTCAAAGAAGTTCCGCAGGGCGCCGACCGCCATCTCCGCGCCGGTCTGCAGCGGGCCGGGGATCTCCTTGAGATTGCGTGTGGCAAGAAAGCTGATGAGGCCAAGCACCGCAATGATCGCCCACATGGTGGTGACCGTACTCGTCACCTCCAGCGGCCCGATGCGAAACAGCACATTGGCGGCTTCTTCCATAGCTATCACCTCTGTAGTTTCAAATACAGAGTTATTATACCTTATTTTCCCCGCAAAGGGAAGTCTTGATTTTTCGATAATTTCTCTTTTTCGGTCGGCACGGATTGCCCTGCGCCGTGCACAATACTTGAAAAAATGACCTGCAGATGGTATGCTTTAAACAAAGGAAGTGTTGGATATGGACGACTTCAGGCCCGGGCGCTATCGCCACTTCAAGGGCAACGAGTACGAGCTGATCTGTACCGCCCGCCACTCCGAGACGGAGGAGCTGATGGTGGTCTACCGCGCGCTATACGGCGAGGGCGGGATCTGGGTGCGCCCGGCGTCCATGTGGAACGAAGAGATCACGCGGGGCGGAAGGACCTTCCGCCGCTTTACCTACGTCGGAGATATGGAATGAGACTGAACCTGAACCAGAGCGCCTTTGCGGAGCTGGATGTGCACAACATGACGAAGACCCAGGCCATCACCGCGCTGGACGCCGCGCTGCGCCGGGCCGGGAGCGGGGTCTACCGGCTGAAGGTGATCCACGGCTACCACGGGGGCACCGTGCTGCGGGACGCGATCCGCGCCCACGCAGCACAACACGCGAAGGTGCTGCGCGTCGAGCTGGGCCTGAACCCGGGCGAGACCGATCTGATCCTGCGGGAGCTGTGAGTATGGAAGACAGAGAGATTCTGAAGCAGACCGCCGCGCTGCTTGTGGACTGGTATGCCGCAAGCCGGCGAGTCCTGCCCTGGCGGGAATCGCCCACACCCTATCACGTCTGGATCTCGGAGATCATGCTGCAGCAGACCCGCATTGAGGCCGTGATCCCCTATTACAGCCGCTTTCTTGCAGAGCTTCCCGACGTGAAGGCCCTGGCCGAGTGCGAGGAAAACCGGCTGCTGAAGCTATGGGAGGGCCTGGGCTATTACAGCCGCGCCCGCAACCTGCAGAAAGCGGCTAAACAGATCATGACCGACTTCAGCGGTGAGCTGCCGCGAAAGGCGGAAGAACTGAAAAAGCTTCCCGGCATCGGGGACTACACCGCAGGCGCCATTGCCTCCATCGCCTACGGCGAGCCGGAGCCCGCGGTGGACGGAAACGTGCTGCGGGTCCTGTCCAGGCTGCTGGCTTTTGACGATGACATCATGGAGCAGAAGACCCGCCGCCGCGTCACCGAAGCGCTGCGGGCCGTCTACCCCTCCGGGGAAGCGGCCGCCCTGCTCACGGAAGGCATCATGGAGCTGGGCGAGACCGTGTGTATCCCCAGCGGGGAAGCCAAATGCAGCCTCTGCCCGCTGCGAGATCTGTGCCGGGCGCAGAAAGCCGGTACGGTGGACAGGTACCCCGTGAAGGCCGCGCCGAAACCCCGCCGCATTGAAGAGCGCACAGTACTGCTGCTGCGCTGCGGCGAGCGCTGGGCCATCCGCCGCCGGGCCGGGAAGGGTCTTCTTGCCGGGCTGTGGGAGTTTCCCAACGAGCCGGGCGCGCTGGGGGCCGATGAAGCGTCCGCCCTCATCCCGGGTGCCCTGCACTGCGCCCCCTGCGGGGAGGCGGCCCACATCTTTACCCATGTGGAGTGGCATATGCACGGCTGGCTTATTGACTGCGATGGAGAGCTCCCGGACTGTGTCTGGGTCACGGCCGCGGAGCTGGGGGAAGTCTATCCCCTGCCCATCGCCTTCCGCTTTTTCCGGAAATACCTGGAACAGGAGGCCGGGCATGGAAGGGCAGACAAGGTTGATAAAACCAAATAGAAAGGGAGACCGAACATGATGAAAAGAACGCTTGCGCTTCTCTGCTGCCTGGTACTCATTTTTGCCGTCTTCGCCGCGCCTGCCTCCGCCGCCGGGGACTGGCACGACATCGTCATGGCCGTCGCAGCCCCTGGCTGCACGGTCGGGCTGCGCATGGACGGACGCGTCCTGTACGCGGGCAATCCCGACATTCCCGCCGCCCGGGAAGTCCAGCGCTGGGAGGACGTGGTCTGGATCGAGACACAGGACAGCGGAAAGTACCTGCTGGGCAGAACTTCGGACGAGCGGGTGTACCTGACGCTGCTGCAGCCGCTTGAAAACGTATACGGAGACAGCTTCGATCAGTCGCACGTGGCCGGCTGGGAGAAGATCATTAAGGTGGTCATCCGCGAGAATATCGCGCTGGGGTTGGATGAGAGCGGCGGTTTCTACTGGAGCACGCTTGACAGCGACGCGCTCAGCGCTGTACAGGGCTGCCAGGGCTGGCCGCCCCTCCGGGATATCGGCACAAACGGATATTCCCTGATCGTCGGCCTGGGGCAGGACGACACAGTCTATACCAATGACTGGGAAACGCTCAACAGTATGAGCGGCTATTGGGGTAATGGCGCCGAGCGCGGACCGCAATGGACACATGTTAATCAGATCTACTGCACCGCCATGGGTGTCTTTGCGGTCAGGGACAGCGGCGTCATCGGATTGAACTCCCACGGCTGGAGCAATATCGAGGCGCTGTTCATCGCGCCGGATTCCGTGTTCGGCCTGCGCTATGACGGCACGGTGGCGGCGAACTTCCATGAAGATTATTTCAGGATGGACGACCGCCTGCAGCAGATCAGCAAGTGGAAAGACATTCTGGATCTGTCCTTTGACGGCGAGTTCCGCTATCTGCCGGTAGGCCTGCATTACGACGGGACTGTCGCCGCAGTCAGCGAGCAGGACGGCTATCCCTACGGCGAATGGGACTTCAGCGGCTGGACGGATGTGCGAAAGCTCTTCAGCGGCACGGAATTTACCCTTGGTCTGACCTGGGACGGCAAGGTGCTGGCCACCGGCGGTGAATTCGGGACGCTGGATTATCTCGACCAGATCGCAGGCTGGAAAAATGTCTTCTGGATCTACCCTGCCGAGGGCGAGTATACCGACCATATCGTCGCCCGTCTGAACGACGGCACGCTGGTCGCCGCAGGCGACAACAGCTACGGCCAGTGCAACGTATTCTGAGAGAACGAGAGCAGAGGGGGGACTTGCCTCCTCTGCCCTTTTCTATGCGCATCACGCACTTTTGTTATTTACAGGAGCACCATAGTGTGATGAAATTATCATACCGATATTCCGATGATACGGAACAAATAAAACGAAAGAAAGCCTGCACATGAAGAAAACACTGGCGCGGCAATCCGTCCTTCTTCAAATATACTGGTTTTTCCTTTCTTTTTAGATGCGGATTCCCACACCAGTGACATCGATCACTGGTTCGGAATGACAAAGCGGACCTTGTCTGCAATCTGCAACCAGCGCCTGTCATCCGACAGGCGCTGGTTTTCCACCTTCAGCGCGCATTTTTTATGGTTTCCCACAGCACGGCCATGTTCCCGGCCGGTTCAGGAAAACGCTCTGATATTCTTCCTGCATTGCTGCTATATCCGCCTCTGTCATTTGTTCGGGCGTAAACCGATTTTTATGACAAAGTCTCAGCAGATGCAAATAGGACAACTCGGGCAAATCCTCCTCTATGCGCTTCAGAATATAGAACTTGCTTGAACAGGATTTGTTTGTGTAAAAGAAATACTCCGAAAGAGCTGTTGTGAGAACGATCTGCGTCATGATTCGGATCGACGGGTTCTGCAATGTATTATGGTATTCCTTGTAAAAATCCGGGTTTTCTTCGCGCAGGCTCTCCATTTGCTTCATCTCAAGCCTTTTGGTCTCAAGAACATCCTCTCGTGTTGGCCGTTCCATAGAAGCCAGGATGCCTGCATCGCCCATCAGGGTAATCCCGCTGTCCAGAATCCTGAAAATCTCAACCGGACGCTCCACCAGATCTTTGTTTTCCGGACTTACTTCAAAGTCATATTTGTATGGGTGCTTCAAATGCTGCTCTTGAAACACAACCCTTGAAATCGGAATATTATGCTCGGTCTGGTTTTCAATTCGCTCAATGAGATCAAAAATGGCCTTTTTCTCTGATCGATAATCGGTTTCATCAGAAACAATATGGACCAGATCAATGTCGCTTCCGGTATTTACGGTATAGGTGTCATCTGAAAGAGAGCCAACCAGGATGATCGCTTTTATGAAGTCCAATTCTTTCGCGGCGCTGATATAGAGATTGATGATTTCGTGCGCTCTTTCCTTTGTTTTGTTCATACAAAGTGTCCGGCTCGCAGCCCTTACTCCTATGCATTTAACGTTGCAGAAACCGAGGGAGGCACTTCCTGCGAAGTGCCTCCTCTGGCTGTCTTTTCTTCTGTTTTCTTCTGAATCAGGCCCAGGGGTTCTCGGTGGGATAGGGCAGGCACTTGGGCTGGTTGTAGCCGATGTCCTGCACGCCCAGGAACTTGAAGACCTCGAAGAGGGCCTTGCCGTGATGGCCGAAGGCCACGGCGCCGTGGTGCGGGAAGCGCTTCTGGATCAGCACGTGGCGGTAGAAGCGGCCCATCTCATGGATGGCGAAGACGCCGATGCCGCCGAAGCTGGTGGTGGCCACGGGCAGGACCTCGCCCTCGGCGATGTAGGAGCGCAGATTGCCCTCGCTGTCGCACTGCAGGCGGTAGAAGGTGATCTCGCCGGGGGCGATGTCGCCTTCCAGGGTGCCGCGGGTGAAGTCGGGCTCGGATCCTTCCGGCTCGAGCAGGCGGTGCTGGATGAGCTGGTACTTGACGGCGCGGTCGGCGCACATCTTGCAGCTGGGGGTATTGCCGCAGTGGAAGCCCATGAAGGTGTCGGTCAGGCTGTAGTCGAACTTGCCCTTGATCTGCTCCTCCCACATCTGGGCGGGGACGGAGTTGTTGATGTCCAGGATGGTGACGGCGTCGCCGGAGATGCAGGAGCCGATGTACTCGCTGAGGGCGCCGTAGATGTCGACCTCGCAGCTCACGGGGATACCGCGGGCGGCCAGACGGGAGTTGACGTAGCAGGGCTCAAAGCCGAACTGCTCGGGGAAAGCGGGCCAGCACTTGTCGGCAAAGGCGACGTACTTGCGGGCGCCCTTGTGCTCCTCGGCCCAGTCCAGCAGGGTCAGCTCAAACTGCGCCATGCGCTCGAGCATGTCGGGGAAATACTTGCCTTCGCCCATCTCGGCGGCCATGTCGGCGCAGACCTCGGGGATGCGCTTGTCGCCGGCGTGGGCCTTGTAGCTCACCAGCAGATCCAGCTCGGAGTTCTCCTCGATCTCAACGCCCAGCTCGTAGAGGCCCTTGATGGGGGCGTTGCAGGCGAAGAAGTCCTGGGGACGGGGACCAAAGGTGATGATCTTCAGGTTCTGCACGCCGATGATGGCGCGGGCGATGGGATAGA
>CAMOXI010000029.1 GCA_946628965.1 uncultured Clostridia bacterium
CCTCGTTCCAGACCTCGCCGAAGAGCACGTCGTCGTTGAGGTGGGCGAACATCGGCGCAAACTCGCCGAGCTGGGCCCGGCCTGCGGTCTGGGTGATTTTCTTTGTCATGTGTGTTTCCTCCTCACTTCTTGATGAACTGCAGATCCTTCTCCGGCAGCCCCGCCTCGTCGGACACAAAGCGCTCGACTCTCATGTGCAGGTCATATTTCTCCCGAAGCGCCGCGATCTGCCCCATCATGGGAGAGGCGTGATGCGCGTCGATGGCGGTCTGATCCCGCCACTGGTCGATAAGCAGAACGGTTTCGGGATCGTCCATCGGGAAAAAGTAGGCGTAGCGCAGATTGCCGTCCTCCGCGCGGATGGCGGCCACAGTCCCGCTGCGGACCATCTCTTCGGCAAAGGCGCGGGCGCTGCCGTTTTCGCCGCTGTAGTAGATGTTTACTGTGATCATGGGGCCCTCCTGACAGTGATAAAAAGGTTCAAAGGGGACTGCCTCCCGGGGGAAGAGCTTATCTTCTCTGTTTATTTTACCACGCTGCCGTGCTTTCATCAAGGCGGAACATGCATCGCGCGGTTTCAATCAAAAGAGCCCGGGAACCGCTGTTTCTAACGGTTTCCGGGCTCTTTAATTCTCCCGGCGCCTCCTGCGCTTCCGGGGTCACGTTTCGGCGGTTTCCGCCGGGAAGGAGTGGTCGCCCGCTGTCACCGTCACCGGCGGCTTTCCGGGCAGACGGATCTCCGCGGTGCAGTTGGACGGAATACTGATCGTATATTTCAGGCCGCCATCCGTCTTCTCCCAGCGGCTCGCGACCTCGCCGTAAAGGCTCCTGCAGCGGGCCTCCGCGTGAGTCAGTCCGCCGCCGGGAATGGGGGCGATCACAAAATGATTCTCCCCGTCCGGTCGGATGCCCGCGCAGCTGTCAAACAGCCACTGGCACACCGCGCCGGGGGAGTAGTGGTTGAGGCTGCCGGCGTCGCCCTTGTCAACGGCGTTCTTGCCGACATAGCCCTCCCAGGTCTCCCAGACCGTGGTGGCGCCCTGCAGCACTTCATAGAGCCAGCCGGGCTTCTCGGTGTTCAGCAGCACCCGGTAGGCCGTCTCGCTCGCTCCGGCTTTGGTCAGCTCGTCCAGCAGGAAGGGCGTGGACAGGAAGCCCGTACCGACACGGTAACGGTAGTTCTCCACAGCCTGTTTGAGCCTGGCCTGCGCTCTCTTTTTTTCTTCGCCGTCCAGCAGCCCCAGGGCCAGGGGCCGTACCAGCTTGGCTTGGCGGTTCGTGTCCAGCTCGGCGTATTGGGGATAGGCCGCTTTCGCACGCTCGGCTGCCTTGCGGTATTCGTCGCCGTTCTCGCCCAGCAGGGACGCGATCTCCGCCATGGTGCGCATGGTGAGATAGAGGTAGGCCGTGGCCTCCTCGGGGTGCTTGGCCTGGGCGCCGTTGACCTTGTCGCGGAACTCCACCGGCTCCAGCCACTCGCCCAGATGGACGCCCTTTACATAGTGGCCGTCCTTCTCGATTTTTTTCAGCAGCGTGTCCGCGTACTTTTTCATCATCGGGAAGCAGGAGCGCAGCAGCTCCTGATCGCCGAAGCGTTTGTAATAGCGATACGGGATCAGATAGATCGCGTCCGCCCAGCCGACCGAGCCGCCGGTGGCCTTGTACATCATTTCCACGCCGCTGAAAGGTGCGACAGCGCCGATGAAGCCGTCTTTATACTGGCCGTCCTCCATGTCGCGGAGCCACTTTTTGAAGAAGGCAGCCGTATCCATGAAATAGGCGCCTGTGTGGAAGAAGACCTGCGCGTCGCCGGTCCAGGCCAGGCGTTCCCGGGTCGGGCAGTCGGTGGGCACGTCCAGGAAGTTGCCCTTCATGCTCCAGCGGGTATTCTTCACCAGCTGATTCACCCGCTCGTCGGAGCAGGAGAAGTCGCCGGTCTGCTCGAGATCGGAATAGACCGCGATGGCGGTGAAGTCCTCGGGCTTGATCTCCATATCCCCGATGATCTGCGCATAGCGGAAGCCGAAGACCGTGAAGCTGGTTTTGTATTCGTCCACGCCGCCAGAGCAGGTGAACAGGATCTCCTGCAGCGGGGTATCCACCGCCTCTCCGCTGACCTTCTGCGCAACCAGCTTCAGGATCAGCTTCTGCTGCGTCCAGCCGGAGGCGGGTTTCGTCTCCACCGCGTTTCGGATCAGGGCCTGCTTCTCTGCGTCATAGTATTCGCTGCAGACGACACGGAAGCTCTGCCCCTTCTTGCCTTTGACGCGAAAGGCCAGCGATCCGGCGATGTTCTGGCCGAAATCCAGTACCTTTCCGGGCAGCAGCGTCGGGGTGAAGCGTTCGTGCTCCGTGACGGGCACATTGTCCGAGGCGCAGAGCACGATGTCTTTGGGCGCCTTCACGACCTGCGCCTTGCCGGAATAACTCGGCTGCATCGTGGCGTTGTAGACCTCGCCGTCCTTGAGATCGGCAAAACGAATGGGGCCGTCGTTGGACCAGGCCCAGCTCTCATCGGTGATGATCGTCTGCACGCTGCCGTCGGCATGCGTCAGCTCCAACTGCGCGAGAATACTCGTCTGCGTGCCAAAAACGTTCGTGACGCCGTAGGCCGCCACGCTGCCGCGGAACCAGCCGTCGGCCAGACGCAGCTCAAGAGTGTTGCTGCCTTTAATATAGTCGGTCACATCATAGGTCTGCACCTGGATGCGCTTGCGGTAATCTGTCGAGCCGGGAGCGAGGAGAAAGTCCTCGATGCGCCTGCCGTTGATGGTCACGTCATAGACGCCCCGGGCCGTGGCGTAGAGCCGCGCCTTGACGACATCCTTTGCCGTGAACTCTTTCTTGAAGCAGTCCGCCGGATAGCGGCGGTTCTTCTCAATTTTATAGTCGCCGGAAATCCACTTGGCCGTCCAGTCGCTCTCGTTCAAAAGTCCAAGTTCAAAGCGGCTTTCCGCGATCTCGCCCGGCTCGCCGTTTTCATCCCAGAGCTGCACGTTCCAATTCACAAGATCGCGGCTGTGGAGTGGCTCGCCGCCGTAGGGGATATGCGTCATGGAGGCACTCTCCACCCGGCCGCTGTCCCAGACGGTCTTGCCCGCGCGGGAGCATATGATCTGATAGGCGGTCTGGGTGATGCCGCCCTCTGCGTGCCAGTAAAAGCGGGGCTTTGGGTTACCCAGGCCCAGAGGCTCGGTCAGGTATTCGACCTGTAAATGGGCAGCTCGCATGCCGGTATCCTCATTTTACGGCGATGACAGCCACAGCGCTGGCGCTGCCGCCGGTCGCGGAGACCTTGAGCGTCCCGCGCTCACCCGCGCGGACAATAGCGAGCGCGCGTCCGTAATAGGTGGTAAAGCTGCCGGTATGGTACTGCTCCTCGGTGCAGGGATTCGCGCTGCCGAAGGCCAGCAGCTCACCGCCCTCCACCGTCACTGTCACCTTGCGGTCGGCGTTGGATTCGACGAGGCCGTTGGCGCCCTCGACGTTCACGGGGACGTAGACGATCTCACCGGGCTTGACGGTCTCCTTCTCCGGACGCACCGCGATGCCGAAGGGGCCAGAAGCGGACTGCAGCTCGCTTCTGCCGGTCTCGCGGCCGGAGGCGTCATAGGCCACGGCGGTCACCGTGCCGGGAGCGTATTTGACCTTGAAGAGCGCCTTGCACTCCTTGACCTTCTGGCGGCCGACGGATTTGCCGTTGATCAGCAGTTCGACCTGCGCCTGATCGGAGTAGACCTCCACCTCGGCCTTGTTGCCCTCGCAGCCGGCCCAGCTCCAGCTCAGGATCGCGTTGGTGCCGCGCCAGATGGATTTGGACACCCGCACGCCGGGGTGGTTCACGGGCTTGACGGCGATGACGGGATTCTGCTCCAGGCCCCAGACCGTGGCGGTGTATTTGCAGCTGCCGTCCGGGATGCCGAGGATGTCGATCACGCCCGCGCCCGCGAGGATCCAGGGATAGGGGCGGTTGAAGGGCATGCCGCCGGTGTAGCTCCAGGCGCCGATGCCGGCTTCGCCGAGATAGTCCCAGCTCGTCCACATGAAGTCGCCGACGAGATAGGGGTATTTCTTCACCATCTGCCAGTTCTTCCAGATGTCCTGCGGGAAGGTCTCGCTGCCGAAAAGGACGCGATCGGGGTGCGCCTTCTCCTCCAGCGGGTAGCGGCCGGAGGCGTAGTTGTAGCCCGCGATGTCCAGCGCGTCCAGGAAGGGCGTGGTCACTTCGTCGATCTTCCTGGAATTGGCGCTCTTGTTCATGCCGGAACCCACGAAGGAGGCGATGATGTTGAACATGAGGGAGGCGTTCTGCCCGTCCTTCTCCTTCTGGGGCTTCCCACCGCCGGGCTGCTCGCCGTCCTTATAGAGGGCGTCGCCCTTGGCGGTGCGGCCCATGATCATCAGGTTCGCGCCGCAGGTGACCGGGCGGGAGGGATCCAGCCTGTGGCAGAGGGCGATCATTTTCTTGCCGTAGTCGAGACCCTTGGCCTCGGCGGGCTCGCCCACCTCGTTGCCGATGGAGTAGAGGATCACGGAGGGGTGGTTGAAGTCCCGCTCCACCATGCTCGTCACGTCGGCTTCCCAGCACTGCTCAAAGTCCACGCCGTAGTCGAAGGGGTTCTTGCGGTTATACCACATATCGAAGGTCTCGTCCATCATATACACGCCGTATTTGTCGCAGGCCTCCAGCATGGCCTTGGAGCAGGGGTTATGCGCCGAGCGGATGGCATTGAAGCCGTTTTCCTTCAGGATGCGCACGCGGCGCTCTTCACTCTCGTCATAGGTGGCGGCGCCCAGGATGCCGCTGTCATGATGGACGCAGCCGCCCCGAAGCAGGGTCTCCCTGCCGTTGATGAAAAGCCCCTTGTTGGACCAGGTGATCTGCCGAATGCCGAAGGGGATCTCCACGCTGTCGCCCTCGCCCGCGGTGATCTTCGCGGTGTAAAGATGCGGCGTCTCGTCGCTCCATAGCTTTGCGCCGGGGATGGTAAGCTCAAAGCTTGTGCCCTCGCCGCTGATGCCGTCCACCTCCGCCTTGACAGAGACGGGAGACTCGATCCGGATGACCGCGGGGTCGATGGAGACCGTGCTGATCTTCACGCTCTCGGGGCGCAGGCCGTCTTTCTCACAGACGTGCAGCCAGACCGGGCGATAGATGCCGGAGCCGCAGTACCAGCGGGAGTTGGGGAGTTTACTGTTATCCGCGACCACCGTCAGCGTGTTCTCCGCACCGTAGTTCAGCCCTTGAAGCTCCACGAAAAAGCCGGTGTATCCGTAGGGATGGAAGCAGAGTTCCTTGCCGTTCAGGCTTATGGTCGCGTTTTTGTACACGCCCTCGAACTCGACGAGGATCGTTTTGCCTTCCCACTCGGCAGGCGCGGTGAAGCTCTTTTCATAGGTATAGAGGCCGCCGGGGAAGTAGCCGTGGCCGCCGTTGGAGACGTCCTTGCCGCGCTTTTCCGAGATCTGCGCGTCGTGCGGCAGCGTAACAGGCTTTCCGTTTACGGTCCAGCCGGTGTTAAAGCTTTGTTTCTGCATGTTATTTCCTCCTGAATAAGCATGTGGAGGCGGCGGCTTAGCCGCCGCCTCCGCGGTGTCTTTTATTCTCTGATAATTATTTTACTCTTTGCCGTGCATTTTGGCAAGGTCTTCGTTCATCTGCGGGCGGATGCTGTCCACCTTGTACATCAAGCTCAGCACGAGCATGACGCAGAAGAGAATCAGCGGCATGTAGTTATACAGGAACACGATCGCGTTGTTGGCAGAGGCGGTCTGCACCTCGGCCAGTCCGTCATAACCCGCAAGCCCCATGACAAGACCCGTGAGACCCGAGGCAATGCCAGCGCCGACCTTGGAGGCGAAGTTGGCGATGGAGGCAACCAGCCCCTCCACACGCACGCCGGTTTTCCATTCGCCGTAATCCATGCAGTCAATGAGATAGGTGTTGATCATCAGGGAGATGGGCATGGTGCCGAGGCCGAAGAGGATGCCACCGATGATGAGCGTGACAAGATTGGTGCCGCCGAGGCTGCGGATGGCGATGCCCGCGATACCGATCCCGCTGCAGACCTGCAGCAGCTTTGTCGTGCCGAACTTCTTGGCGAGCGCCGGGAACACGATCAGGGCGGGAACTACGATCAGCGTCGTGATGGCGACGGTGCCCTGCGTGCTCACGTCACCGTAGACATACTTGAAGTAATAGGTCGTGGCGCTCTGCATGTTGTTCACAATAAAGGTGATGAGCATCAGGCCGACGATGATAAAGAGATACTTGTTCTTCGAGATGGCGGACAGCGATTCCTTCATGGTGAGATCATTGGTGGTGCGCTTGCCGTCCTCGTTCGGTTCGTCCTTCACGATCTCCTTGCAGAAGATAAAGCGCAGGATGCCGAGGACTGCCATCACAACGCCGAGAGAGATGACCATGCTGCTCCAGCCGGCCAGAGTCTTGCCGCCTGCGGCCAGAAAGCCGGGGAACACGATGTTGAACGCGATGGAGCAGATCATGACGATGGCGCCGTTGATGGAGATGGCTTTGATCTGATTTTGCTCAGTGGTAAAGGCGCGGGCCAGATACACCGAATCGATACCGCCAAGAGCTGTAGCGCAGATAGCGTTGATCATAATGTACATGAAGCCGATCCAGACATACTGCACAGCGGCGCTCGCGTGCTGCGGAGTGTTGAAGAGCAGGATCGTAAACAGCCACTCTAAAATGATAAAGACCTCGTAGGGGCGCGCCTTGCCCCAGCGCGTGTGGGTCTTGTCCAGAATGTAGCCGAAGCCCAGATCCGTGAAGGCGTCGATGATTCGGGACGCCAGAAGGATGCCGCCGATGATGGCGGGATTCAGGCCGAGAAGGTCTGTGCTGTAAAAGGTGACGTAGACGACCAGCACCACGTTGATGGCCGCCGCAATGCCGCGGGTGGACCAGACTGCGCCGTACCAGATCGGCATGCGCTGTCTCGCGCCAAACGGGACGCCCTTTTCATTGAGCCGTTCTTTTTTTGCCATGTGGATTATCCTCCCAAGTCGTTTTTTTGGTTTTCTCTGCTTATACAATAGCAAAAGCCGCCTTTTTGTGTTATCATAAATACGGCAATTTTATAGCAAACTCGCAATCCCGCTCGGTTTCCATTTTTTGCACAAAAAAGGCTGTGATTTTTTATGAACATTCACGAGAAACTGCGCCTGTTCCGGGAGCTGATCGGCTGCGGCCATGAGCTGTACCTGTCCGTCCTTGACCCGGCGTTTCACCTGCTGGACAGCAGCTGCCCCTTTGAGCAGCATATTCTCGCACTGCTGGACATGGATAAAGGTTTCGCATCCCGGGCCTGCAAACTCGCCGCCGTTGGAAAGCCGGTCATTCTTTCCACGGGTCCGGGCTTCCTGTGGGCCCTGGATTATGAGAAGGATGCGGATGGAGGACTGCTGGCCTATCATCTGCTGGGCCCGGTGTATGTGGAGGACGTTGCGGCGCGCCGGATCGAGGATCATCTCTCCGCGCTCGGGCTGGTCGGCGGAGAAAAGCGGGTGCTGCTCCAGCAGCTTTCCGCCCTGCCCCTCTTCCCGATCAACCATTTTGCCGATTACGGCCTGATGCTCCATTGCTGTCTGACCGGAGAAAAAGGCAGCACGCTCAGCTTTACCTTCCTGTCACAGGCAAAGAACGGGGAGGATGCGGGCCCGCGCAGCGAGGACGCCGCTCACGGCACCTGGGCCATGGAGCAGGAGTTGTTCCGCCTGATCGAGGAGGGCAATCTGGACTACCGGCAGCGCGCCGCAAAGCTCGTGGGCAAAGGGCAGATGTCCCCGCTGGGGGCGGGGGACACCCTGCGGCACTTCAAGAATTCCACCATCATCTATACGGCCCTCTGCGCCCGGGCCGCGATCCGCGGCGGTCTCCCGCCGGAGGCCGGTTACCGGCTGAGCGACGACTATATCGTTGCCATTGAGAACGCCGGAAGCTTTGAAGAGGTCACCGCCATCAACGCGGAAATGCAGGAGCAGTATGTCAGTCAGGTGCACCGCTGCCGCAGCGGGCGGCTGTCCCCGCTCACCGGCCGCTGCTGCCAGTATCTGGACGCCCACCCGGAGGAAAAGCTGAACGTTCCGAAGCTGGCGGAAAAGATGGGCTGCTCTGTCTCCAGCCTGACCCGGGCCTTCAAACGCGAGACCGGCCGGACGCTCAAGGAATACCTGCTGGAGCGGCGGCTGGCGCTTGCGCAGGACGCCCTTCGCAGCAGCAGCGACTCGATCCAGAACATCTGCCACCGCCTCGGCTTCGGCTCCCAGAGCTATTTTACCGAGCAGTTTCGAAAGACCGTCGGCATGACGCCGACGGCGTACCGGCAGAGAAACGGGCTGAAATGATCAAGGCGGCGGAGCGGCGGGCGAATGCAGATCCCCTGAAAATGCAGCGATCCCGCAGGCCCAACGGGCCTGCGGGATCGTTTTTTGCGTCTCGCTTGCCTTGCGGTATGATGCAGGCAGGATGGAAGATCAATAGGGATCAGCGGCGTCTCCCGGTAAAAGCGGATAGGAGAGTGCGTCGGAAGGTGCTTGACACAGGCCGCTCACCCCGGAGGTAATCGCCCAGATGGAAGCTCCGTCTGTTCCGAAAGAGGCGCTGCCCGCGTAGTCCATCGGGGAATTGGAACCGTTGAGCAGAAACTGCACAGAATCCGCGTTGACCCACTGGCCGCTGTCCGCCGATCTGGCCTTCAGGTTGCGAAGCTCCATGGTCCGAACCTCGCCCGCGTAGTCTGTCAGAAAGTTTTCCAGAAAGCCGCCAACGCTGCACAGATAGACGTCGGGAACGCCGGTGTCGAAAGACGCCAGCAGATACCATGCGTTCTTCTGCAGGTCGCACACCGAGGCGGACAGAACCACGTTTCCGGTGCTCTCCGAATAGCTCTGCTGGACCAGCACGCGGTAGTCCCGCCCGGCGTGCCAGTCAAAGGGGAGAATACAGTGCGTGAAGCTGCCTTCTGCATCGGTGGTATTTCCGCGTCCCTGTCCCGCCGGGTAGAGCACCGTCGGGGTGAAAACCGTCACGTTCCCGGCATAGTCCCGGCAGAAGGTGCTCCATACCGTCATAATAAAGACGTGGGAGCCATCCTCCAGCGTCTGGAAGCCGCAGTACCCGCCCGGGACGCCGGTATAGTCATTATAGACGGAGGCGTATCTGGTCTGCAGGGCCGAGACGTCCATCCACCAGTTGAGCGGACAGAGATAGGTCCCTTTGGGCTCGTGATCCGCATGCAGATCGACGGCGTATTCCAGCACCCGATTGACGTTGGGGAAGTGGTGATAGATGGCAATGTAAGGCGAGCGGGCGCTCCCCTTTGCCAGAGAGATCTGTTCAACCGAAGGCGTTGGCATGATCTGCTGCCAGTTTCTGGCCTTATAGGCGTAGGGATCCGGCGTGGGCAGCGGCAGCGTGGGGACAGGTGAGAAGGTGGAGCGGGCTTCGGCCTGCGCAGGAGTTGCCGTCGGCGCAGGCGGCTCAGGAGCCGGCTCTCTGTTGTTGAAATAGATCAGGGCCAGAACGATCAGCGCGATCCAGAATATCGGTTTGGGTTTGATCATAGCCGGTATCACTCCTGTCATAAGATGGGAATAATATCATTATAGCATATAGAAAACAAAGAAAAAAGAGATGGTCAAAAGATGCGGACAACCCGCAGGCCTGTTTGCCTGCGGGTTGTCCGTGTGCCGCCTTATTGCAGAAAGGCGTACAGCTCCTCGACCCGGGCCGGGAGTCTGCAGTAACCGCGCTCCCGCGCCTCCTGCGCCGCGAGCTCCGTCTTGCGGCCTGAAGAGCGTCGTCTCCTGCGTGAAGCGCAGCCGTCTTTTCGAGCTGGTTACTTAGCAAGGGCTGCGGACACGCTGTAAGGGATTCGCTTGCATCGTCTTTTCCCTTGCGTGAGACGGGAAAAGACGATAGAGGTATTCGCCAGTGTTCGCACTGGCTCATGCACATGCCACCGGCATGTGCGGACATGATTCGAACCCCTGACCTTCTGGTCCGTAGGCGCCGCTGACTCAGGCCTGTGTCAACTCAACCGATGTGCCGGCAGGGGCTGCCGCGCCCTCCGACGTCTCCAGCCGCTGGAAATAGCGGGCATGGGCAGCCTCGTAGGCCTCGTTGAACGCGGCGTCGCCGCTGGTGCGCAGGCTTTCGAAGTACAGGTGCTCGTGGTCGGCCAGCTCCGGATGCAGACGCACCACCGTGGCGACGCCCACGTTGGAGCAGACGGCCGCAATTCTGCGGAACTCGACGCCGAGATTGGAAAAGCTGCTGTCGGCGTATATGTTGCACTGGCCGAGACTCATGCGGCGCAGATGATTGCGCCGGAGAATCGTGCCCAGTTCATGGACGATCTGTACCAGCGGCTCGATTTTGCGCGCGGACTCTTCGTCGCGGCCGCTGAACGTGCTCTCCGTGAGATCAAGGATTTCCCGGAGCACATCCTCCATCACATGGAGCTCCTTCACGGCGGCCTGTGAGAAGGCGGTGTTGCTCTGCACCATGCCGGAGGCGATTTCCGCGATGCACACGGCATGGTCGCCGAGACGTTCAAATTCCGCGTTGACCTTGAAGTACTGATTGAGGATCCCGACGTGCTGCTCCAGCTGCAGGTGGGGCAGCAGCTCGACCATGTATCGGCTGCAGCAGTCGGTGAGGTGGTCGATGTTTTCTTCCTCGGCCAGAATCTCCTGATGGACAGCTTCATCGTAGTGCTCCAGCAGGGTAAAGGATTTCTCGATGTTGTCCCGGGAAGCGCGGAACAGGGTCAGCAGCAGATGATAGCAGCTCTGCAGGGCAAGAGCCGGTGTGTTGACAAAGCCGGGGTTCAGCGCCTCCAGCTCGTCGCGGTACTTCTCCTCTTTGACCGGCTTCGGCTCGTCCTTCACGATGCGGCGGCTCAGCTTTTCATAGGTCGTGAGCATGGGGAAGAGGCAGAAGGAACAGGTGAGATTGAAGATGGTATTGGTGTTGGCGATCATGCCGGAATTCACCGTGCGGTCCCACAGCCCGTCCAGCAGGCCCAGGCGGTGTACGATCGTGACGCCCACAAGCACCAGGACGGTCTCGCTGAGGTTGAACAGGATGTTCACAACACCGACGCGCTTGGCTTCCGCGCTGGCGCCGATGGAGCAGACGATGGCGGTCGTGACGCAGTCGCCGAGGTAGATGCCGACGATCACCGCATAGATGGCCTTGAATGCCAGCATGCCGGAGGCGGAAAAGGCCTGCAGAATACCCACTGTGACCGAGGAGCTCTGCAGCACGAAAGCCACGCCCGCGCCGGTCAGATAGCCCAGGAAGGGGTTCTCACCGAGGCCGGAGAAGAGGTTTTCGATCGTGCCGGACTGGGTGAGGCTGTGCACGGCGCCCGTCATATTGAGCAGGCCGGAGAACAGGATGCCGAAGCCGACCGCGATGTTGCCGATGGACTTGGCGTTCTTGACGAATTGACCCATGATCAGCACCATGCCGAGGATGAGCGCGATCGGAGCCAGCGTGGAGGGCTGGAAGAATCGCAGCCAGGCGGCGCCGGAGGAGTCGATATCCAGAAGACGGATGATCTGGCCGGTGACCGTCGTGCCGACGTTTGCTCCGACGATGATGCCGAGGGACTGGCGCAGCGTCAGGATGCCCGCGCCGACAAGACCGGCGGTGATGACGATCATAGCCGTCGAGGACTGGATGAGCGCCGTGACAAAGATGCCCAGAAGAAACGCTTTGAACGGGTTGTCGGTCACCTTTTGCATGGCGCGCTTGAGCGCGCCGGAGGAGTTTTCTTTCAGAGAATCTCCCATCAGCCGCATGCCGTACAGGAACATGGCAAGGCCGCCGAGCAGGGAGATCACATCAAATATATCCATAAGAAAGCCTCTGCTTCAAGTATTCGTTTGTGCCACAGGCAGTATATGGTTTTCGGGCCGTTCCGTCAAGCTACCCGAATAGACGAAATCCGGCGCAAAGAGCTCCACTTTTTTGTCGGTTTTTCGCCATATACCGGCATTTCGGGCCGCCGGGCGAGGAGATGGGGCCGCTTTCTTTGCATTCTTCGCGGCTTCCTGCCGTAAAATCGCCGATCGGCACAGGAAAACGGATTTGCCGTCTTTCTGCATTCCCGCGTTTCCAGGGCTTGTGCGCTGCGCACGCTGTAAGGGATTCGCTTGCATCGTCTTTTCCCTTGCGTGAGACGGGAAAAGACGATAAAGGTGTTGACCAGTTTTTGAACTGGTCAACGCAGATGCCCTATGGCATCTGCGGACATGATTCGAATCCCTTACGACTATGCAAAAAACGGGCCACCCGAATGGGTGTCCCGCTTTTTGGCACGCTGTAAGGGATTCGAACCCCTGACCTTCTGGTCCGTAGCCAGACGCTCTATCCAGCTGAGCTAACAGCGCATATCAAGACTTCTCTTGACAGCTTGGATATCTTAGCACAGCTTGGAGAGAATTGCAAGGGGTTTTTCAAATTTTTTTGATTTTCTTTCAGAGAATCAGCCGATCATGTTGGAGATCGTGTTTACAGCCGCGCCGACGGATTTGAGCGCCTTTTTCATGCGGCGGTTTTTCTTCGGCATCAGCAGCATGGCGGCGGCGCCGACGGCGGCCATCCCCATGACGCCCATGGTGATGTTCTTCGTGTTCATGTCCATCCTCCTTCCGCAGTATTTGCATCCGCCGATAGTATGCCCCGAATGCCGCGCTTTAACAGCAAAGCCCGCCGGACAAATCCGCATGTTCACAAGATAGGCATTGCTACCGGCGGGAGAAATGTGGTACAATACTATGAAAAGGTATCTGCCGGGCTCGGCGGGAGGCAAAGGAGGCTGCGGAATGCAGGTTAAGATTCTGGCTGTGGGCGATGTGTGCGGGGAACCGGGACTGAGCTTTCTGGAGAAGACGCTGAAAAACTACCGCAAGGAAAACGGCATCGACTTCGTTGTGGTCAACGGGGAAAACGCAAACGTGGTGGGCATCACGCCGCGGCAGGCCGACCAGATTTTCCGCGCCGGGGCCGACGTGATCACCCTCGGCAACCACACCTGGACCCGCACGGAGCTGCGCCCCTATCTGGACGAGCGGCGCAAGATCCTGCGCCCGGCAAACTTCGGACCCCAGTGCCCGGGCCGGGGCATCGCCGTGTACCAGACGCCCTTCGGGGACGTGTGCGTGCTGAACCTGATGGGCCGCTTCACGCTGGACAACAATACGGACAATCCCTTCGTCATCGCCGACGGCTATATGGCGGAGATCCAGGAGAAGATCATTCTGGTGGACTTCCACGCGGAGGGCACCAGTGAAAAGCGGGCCATGGGCTTTCTGCTGGACGGGAAGGCCAGCGCTGTCTGGGGCACCCACACCCATGTGCAGACCTCGGACGCCTGCGTACTGCCCAAGGGGACGGGCTACATCACCGACCTGGGCATGACGGGCGCCGTCCAGTCCGTGCTGGGCATCGACCCGGAGCAGAGCATCGGCAAGTTCATGGGCGATCCGCCGCGGCGCTATGAGTCGGCCAAGGGGCCGAGCAAGCTGGAGGGCTGTTTGTTTGTCATCGATTCGGAGACCGGGCGCTGCCTGAGCGCGGAAGGTGTGAGACTTTTATGAGAAAGCTGAAAATCCTGCATGCGGCGGATCTGCACCTGGATTCGCCCTTTGAGGGCCTCTCCGCGGGCAAGGCGGCCATCCGCCGCAAGGAGCAGCGGGAGCTGCTGGCGCGGCTTGCGGATCTTGCCGTCACGGAGCAGGTGGACCTGGTGCTGCTGGCGGGCGACCTGCTGGACAGCTCCAATACCTACTATGAGACCGGCGAGGAGCTGATCCGCGCCCTGCGGGGTATCCCCGTGCCCGTGTTCATTTCCCCCGGCAACCACGACTGGTATTCGGCCAAGTCCCCCTACGCGCGACTGCGCCTGCCGGAAAACGTGCATGTTTTCACCGAGCAGACCATCCGCAGCGTGGTGCTGCCGGAGCTGCGCACCCGGGTCTACGGCGCCGCCTTTACCGAGCCCAGCTGCCACTCCCTGCTGGAGGGCTTTCGCTGCGAGAAGGTGGAGGGCATGTACAACATCCTCTGCCTGCACGGCGATGCGCTGGTGAAGGATTCCAAATATAACCCCATCACCGAGCAGCAGCTGGAGCACAGCAAGCTGGACTACGCGGCCCTGGGCCACATCCACAAGGCGAGCGGCCTGCTGCGCGCCGGCTCCACCTGGTATTCCTGGCCCGGCTGCCCGGAGGGGCGCGGCTTTGACGAGACCGGGGAGAAGACCGTCAACATCGTGACGTTGGACGGGAGCCTCTGCGAGCTGGAGACCGTGTCCATCGCCAAGCGGCGCTATGAGATCCTCCGGCTGGACACGGAGGGGGAGGATCCGCTGCTGGCCATCCCCAGCCGGATCCCGGACGACACGGTCAGCGACGTGTACCGCATCGTCCTCACCGGGGAGACGGACGCGCCGCCCGACCTGAACAAACTGTACGAGAACCTTTCCGACATGTTCTTTGAGCTGCAGCTGCGCGACGAGACCCGCCTGCGCAAGAGCGTCTGGGACAATGCCGGGGAGGACACCCTGCGGGGCCTGTTCCTCGGCCGCCTGCGCGAGCGCTTCGAGAGCGCACACAGCGAGGAGGAGCGCATCCGCATCGAGCAGGCCGCCCGCTGGGGGCTGGCGGCGCTGGACAACGCGGAGGAGGTAGTGCAGCATGAAGATCAATAAGCTGACCGCGTCCTTCGGCAAGCTGGAGAACGAAAGCCTGAGCTTTCACGACGGGCTCAACGTGATATACGCCCCCAACGAGAGCGGCAAGAGCACCTGGTGCGCCTTTATCCAGGCCATGCTCTACGGCGTGGACTCCTCGGAGCGTGCCCGGGCGGGCCACCTGCCGGACAAGCTGCGCTACGCGCCCTGGTCCGGCGCGCCCATGGAGGGCACCATGGAGCTGACCGCCGATAACTGCGATATTACCATCACCCGCACCACCCACGCCAAGGGCGCGCCCATGCGGGAGTTCACCGCCACCTACACGGGCACCAACACCCCAGTGGACGGCATGACCGGCCAGAACGCCGGGGAGCTGCTCACCGGCGTAACCCGTGACGTCTATCGGCGCACGGCCTTCGTGGGCCAGGGCGCGGTGGCCGTCAGCGGCAGCCCGGACCTGGAAAAGCGCATCAGCGCCATCGTCACCACCGGCGAGGAGCACAGCTCCTTCTCCGAGACCGACGAGCGGCTGCGCGGCTGGCTGCGCAAGCGCCGCTATAACCGGCGGGGTTTCCTTCCCGAGCTGGAAGGGAAGATGGACGAGCTGCAGCGCAGGCTCGATGACATGGGCAGCTCTGTGGAAGACGTACAGAAGCTGGAAAAGGAGCTGGAAGAGAAGCGCGCCGAGTGCAGCCGCCTGGAGCAGGCCGTGACTGAGAGCCGCAAGCGGCAGCGCCGGGAGGCGCTCGACCGCCTGAGCAGCGGGCGCGGCAGGATGCAGGAGGCAAGCGACGCCCACGATGAGAGTCTGGCGGAGCTCTCCGAGCGGCGCGAGGCGCTGCGGCACAGCGACTTCGGGGAGCTCACGCAGGAGGAACTGGAGAACCAGGTTACTGCCGATCAGGAGGAGCTGGAGGAACTGAGCCTTCAGAAAAAGACCGGCAAGGCCCTCTGGCCCGCCATTCTGTGCTTCCTGCTGGCCGCGATCGGCGCGGCGGTGTACACCTATCGGCCCTGGATCCCGCTGATGATCGCGGCGGGCGTCCTCTGCCTTGCGGCGGTGTTTTTCATGCTGCGCTATTCCAAGGCGCGGCAGGCCGCCGTGGAGGCCGCCGAGAGAAGGCGGGCGCTGCTCAAACGCTATCGGGCGGGCAGCCCTGCAGATCTCAACAGGGTGCTGGAGCAGCGCGAGAGTCTGGAAGCGGCCGTGCGCGCGGCGGAGGCTGCGGAGCAGAAGAGCCGCGAAGCATATGAAAAGACCCGGCAGATGGTCTCAAAGCTGGAGGAGACCGCCATCTCCGAGCTGGACTTTGCCGGCGGCGAGACCGAGGCCGCCCGCCTGAGCCGGGCGCTGGTCGCGGCGCGAGCGGAGGCGGAGCGCCTCTCCGGCGAGATCGCGCAGCTCAACGGCCGCCTCTCGGCCATGGGCGATCCCCTGGTGCTGGCAAGCTCCCTCAGCTGCCTGCGGGAGGAATATGAGCTGATCCAGAACGAGTACGACGCCATCACCCTGGCGGAGGATACCCTGCGGGAGGCGGACGCCGAGCTGCAGAGCCGCTTTTCGCCGGAGCTGGGCCGCCTGGCCGCCCGCTACATGTCCGAGGTGACCGGCGGGCGCTATGAGGACGTGCTCATCAGCCGGGATTTCTCGGCCAAGGCCCGCACCAAGGAGGACGCCGTGGCCCGCGACAGCGAGTATCTCAGCGCCGGAACCCTGGATCTGATGTATCTGGCGGTGCGCCTCGCCGCCTGCGAGCTGGCGCTGCCAGAGGGCGAGCCCTGCCCCCTGGTCATCGACGATGCGCTGGTGAACCTGGACGAGACCCGCTTCCGGCAGGCTATGGAGCTTCTCAAGCAGATCGGCCGGGAGCGCCAGGTCCTGCTCTTCACCTGCCGACAGTGAGAGTTCTGAGCTTTGAGTATTGAGTTTTGAGAAAAAAGGAGAGATTCCCTGCTAAACGGGAATCTCTCCTTTATGCTGTAGACAATTCGATAGAATCGTCCGGAAATCTCCTCAAAACTCAAAACTCACGACTCAAAACTATCTTCTCTTCCGGCTCACCGTGTCGGCCAGGGCGAGGATGTCCTCCCGAGTCATGGGTTTGTCTTCCTCTAAACGGGAATCTCTCCTTTATGCTGTAGACAATTCGATAGAATCGTCCGGAAATCTCCTCAAAACTCAAAACTCACGACTCAAAACTATCTTCTCTTCCGGCTCACCGTGTCGGCCAGGGCGAGGATGTCCTCCCGAGTCATGGGTTTGTCTTCCTCTAAACGGGAATCTCTCCTTTATGCTGTAGACAATTCGATAGAATCGTCCGGAAATCTCCTCAAAACTCAAAACTCACGACTCAAAACTATCTTCTCTTCCGGCTCACCGTGTCGGCCAGGGCGAGGATGTCCTCCCGGGTCAGAGGCTTGTCTTCCTCTTCCTCCGGCTCCTCTTCTTCCTCTTCCACTTCGGCTTCCGCAGCCTCGCTCTCCGCTTTGCGCCGCCGGTTTTCCCGCGCGGTGAACACGCCTGTCGCCGTGCCCATCACGGCCAGGATGCCCAGCGCCCGGATCAGGGCTTCGATGCGGGTATACTCCGCCCAGAACAGGGGGACGACGATATCCGCCGCGGCCAGTACCGCGCCGCCGATCAGAACGCCGGAGATGCTGCGCCTGTTCAAAATCTTTTTGAGCGGCAGGTCGGGGAACACGGTTTTGACCGCCGCGGTGAAGCAGCCCAGCAGTGCCGCAAGCCCCAGCGCCCAGGACAGGACGCTGCCCACGATCGGCCCCAGCACCGGCCCCAGCAGCGCGGTCACGCCGCTTACGATCAGCCAGCAGATGAGCGCTCCCACCGGGATCGCGAGCAGACGCACCCGGAGCGGCAGCTTCTGGAGCTTACGCCGCACGTCGTCCCAGACGTTGGGCGCCTGCTCCGGCTCCTCTGCGACGGCGGCGGGCTCGGGCGCTTCCTCGGCCTGCTCCTCCTGCGCCTCTTCCGGTTTTTCCGCACCGTCCTTGCCGTCCCCGCCGTCGCCGCTGCCGTCCAGATCGTCCTCATCGCTCTCGGTGTAGGCGATCTGGGGCATCGGGTCCTCGTCGTCAGGGAGCAGGGCGGGGGAGTTGAAGATGCCGCCCACCAGCATGCTGGCCGAGGTCACAAGGGCCACCGCGCCCGCGCCGATCTTGCGCCGCAGCTTCCGGCGCAGGCCGCCCTCCGACGAGTCCGCAGTCTGCCCGTCGAGGTCGTATTCGTCCTCCGGCTCGGCATCATTCACCGGCAGCCCCTCGACCGTATCCAGTTGTTCTCTCTCTTCGGTGCTCATTGGCCCCTCCCGGATGGTGTTATTCGTCGACAAAGAAACGATCCTCTGCCCAGCGGGCAGGATTGTTATTGATGTAATTCCAGATCTCAAAGTAATCTCGTTCGTTCCTGATCACGTGATCATAATAAGAACGCTGCCAGACCGGAAGCTCCGGCTGAGAAACATGAATCTTGCGGCTGCTGTTCATCTTCAGGTATCCGATGGCCTTGTCAAGAAGAGAGCGTTTGCCGTCATACTGTAGGGGCGATTCATGAATCGCCCGCTCCTCCTGGATACGCAGCAGAAGATGAACATGATTCGGCATGATGACACAGTTATCTACCTGAATCTTGCCGGATCGCGCAGCGAGTGCATCAATGGCTTGCTGTACAGCACGGCCGGCGCTTGTCAGACGAACGAAGGCTTCGGGCGATTCATGAATCGCCCCTACGACTGAGAAAGAAAGCATTTCTTCTGGTATGTGCAGATCGTCACGAAATAGGCACCGGGGCTGCTGTAGTCGTAATCGGGCAGCCGTATCCTCTTGCGCTGAGGGAGCTCATTCATCTCCTCTGCCCCTCCCGGATGCTTGTTTTCTCCATTATACTCCATACTTTGTAAAATGCCAAGGGCCGCGCTTTCGCGCGGCCCTTTCTAAGCGCTAAATACTGAAAACGAAGCGTTTATTCACTCTCGGCGGCTTTGATCTTCTCGAGCTCCTCTTCCTCCAGCACGCGGTAGGCCACTTTGCCCACCAGGGTCTTGGGCATGTCCTCCTTGAACTCGATGTCATAGGGCATGGCGTACTTGGCGATGTGCTTGCGGCAGTAGTCGAGAAGCTCGTTCTTCGTCGCGTCGATGGCGGGGACACCGGGAGCGAGCTTTACAAAGGCTTTTACCTTCTGCATTCTGTATGGGTCGGGCACGCCGATGACGCAGCTCATCTGCACCATTTCATTGGCGTCCAGGATGTTTTCGATCTGGCCGGGGTAGACGTTGTAGCCCGAGGAGATGATCATGCGCTTGGCGCGGCCCTTGAAGTAGATGAAGCCCTGCTCGTCCATGGTACCCAGGTCGCCGGTATAGACCCAGGTGAGGCCGTCGGCGTGGTGCCGCAGGGTCTGGGCGGTCTCCTCCGGATGCTTCATATACTCCTTCATGACCGTGGGGCCGGCCAGCAGGATCTCGCCCTCCTCGCCGTAGGGAAGCTCCCGGTCAGTGCCGGGCTCGACGATCTTGATGTAGGTGTCGGGGAAGGGGAGACCGATGGAGCCCTCCTTGGCCATGTGGGGCGGCGTCAGGCAGCAGGCGGTGACAGTCTCGGTGGTGCCATAGCCCTCGCGCACCTGGATGCTGGCCTTGTGGTCGTAGAGGAACTTGTCAAACTTCTTCTTGAGCTCGATGCTCAGGCTGTCGCCGCCGGAGAAGACGCCCTTGAGGCAGCTCAGATCCGCGCCCTCCATGCTGGGCAGCCGCAGCAGCGCCTCATACAGCGTGGGCACGCCCGCGATGAAGTTGCAGCGGTACTTGACGATGTCCTTGGCGTAGCTCTTGGCGGTGAAGCGGGGGATCAGGATGCACTGCCCGCCCTGGGAGAGCATCGTGTGGATGCAGACGCCCAGGCCGAAGCCGTGAAACAGCGGCATCGCGGCCAGCATCTTGTCGCCGGGGCGGAACATGGGGTTCGTGGCGATGACCTGCTGGCCCAGGGCGTTGAAGTTCCGGTTGGTGAGAACGATGCCCTTGGTGGTGCCGGTGGTGCCGCCGGAATAGAGGATGACGGCCGGGTCTTCAGACTTGCGCTGCACCTTGTACTTGTAGAAGCAGTGCTCGGAAAGGCGCATGAACTCCTTCCAGCGGATGACCGGCGCGTCCTTGGGGATGGGCTTGATCTTCCGCCCCTCGGTGAGCATGTAGCCCGCGCGCACGGGTTTGGAGAGTGCGTCCTTCACCGAGGCGATGATGATGTTCACAACGCCGGTTTTTTCCCGGATGCTCTCAAACTTGTGATAGAACTGATCCAGCGTGATGGCCGTCACGGACTCGGATTCGTTCAGGTAAAACTCGATCTCCTTCTCAGCGGAGAGCGGGTGGATCATGTTGGCGATGGCGCCCACCAGGTTCACGGCGTAGAACATGTAGATGGCCTGGGGGCAGTTGGGCATGGCGATGGTGACCTTGTCGTTCTCGCGCACGCCGATGGTCTTGAGGGCCCTGGCGCAGCGCTCGATCTCCCGGATCATCTGCCGGTAAGTGGTCTGTTTGCCCATGAAGGTGAAGGCGGTGTTGTTCGGGTATTGTTCGGCGACCTGGGCGACTTTTTCGAACATGGAGCCCTCAAAGTACTCCAAGTGCAGCGGCAGCTCGCCCACATAAGGCGCCCAGGGCATTTTAGCGGTAATCGCTTCCATTGTTTTTTCTCCTTGTAGTCTTTTTTCGAATAGCCTGCGATTGCGGCCTCTTATCAATGTTTTTGGCATAGCTTCGCCATGCCAAAAACACACAAAGGCGAACAACGTGAGCCCTCTTGCCGATCAACAGAGGCGCTTTTTCACGCGCCTCTGGCGATGAGCGCGAGTTGCTCATTCAAAGCGAAACCAGTGTTTCGCTTTGAATGAAGTTAAAACTCCTTAGAATTATAGTCAAAGCCGCTGGGCTCGCCGAGGGGCTTTTCCAGCAGTTCGGGATGGGCGCAGGCGTAGCGGAAGAGCCGGAGGCTGCGCACGAAATAGAAGCCGTCGCCGATGCGCTCGTCCATGGTGACGCCGAGTTCCAGCACGTCGCGCAGCTGCTCGCTGCCGTCGGGCATGGGCAGCTTTTCCTTGTGCACGGTGCCGACGGTGACCATGATGCTGTTGGTGCCGTAATTGTTCAGATGGTGATAGACGGCGGGGCCGCGGATGCTGCCCAGGTTAGAGAGCAGCACCGAGGAATAGTTGCTGTCGCCCTCGGTGAGGGCCTTGGGGTTGAGGCCCCAGAAGTCCAGCCAGCGCACAATGCGCACGATCAGCATCAGCAGCAGGCGGGGCACCTTGGCGAAGGCGTCCACCGTGGAGTCAAAGCCGCCGGCAGAATGCTCCGATTTGCGCGCCTCGTGGACCTTGCCTGCAATCTCGTAGCTGACGGAGGCGAGGGTGTCCTCATCCTTCGGCACCAGGTACATGAAGGCCTCTTCGGCGTTGTCGGCAAAGCGGCGCTTGGCCATGAAGCTCAGACTGATCTCATTGCGCTCATACATGCGCCGCCCCTGCACGAAGCGGTTCATCTTCGGCCGCTCCCGAAGGATGCGCGCCACGATGGTGATCAGCGCGTGGAAGATCGTGGTCCTGTAGTCCGGGTGCTTTTCGTTTTCCCGCCCCAGATAGGCCATCAGATCCGTCACGTCCAGCTTCTCGTTCAGATAGACCTCCGCTTCCGTGCGGCTCGGCATGATGTGCATCATCAGCGTGGTCAGGCCGGACACGTCCCGCACCCAGCGGCCGTCCCGCCGGTCGCCCCAGCGGCGCTTGTACTCTTCGCTCATACGCTTCTTCTTCTCCTTTGGCGATGGATTCTCTCAATTCCGCATTGTACCTGAGCCGGCATGAAATTACAAGAATTTTAAGGAAAAACGCGAAAAAACTCTGCGGCGGGAGGAGACGGGCTTGCGCCGGCGGCAAAAGCAATTTATAATTCAGACAGATATCATTATCACAGGTGATCCGGCAAGAAACAAAAGACTGCATTTCTCTCCAATCTCTTTATAGGCCTCATGAGCTGGGGCGCCGGCTTCGGCATCCTCGCGGGTATCCTGCTGGTCCCCCGGCTGACGGCATTCGCGCTGAACGCCCTGAACCGCCGCTTCGCACGATCGGCGGAAAAAACAGCATAAACGCGTAATCACCCCTGTTTCCGGGCATACTGGAAGCGGGGGTGATTTCATGTCACACAAAAAGAAAAAACAGATCGTCGAGCCGACCGACAACCTGCGCCTCAACCCGGAGGCGCGCATCGCGCCGGAATATGACAGCGTGTCCATCAAAAAATACCGCGTGCCCGAGGCGGAGCGCACGGGCTTTCGCGTGCTGGACAACTGCGCCGAGGAGCATCAGCAATAAGGACACGGATTCCCACGCCGGTGTTGCGGCACTGGCTCGGAATGACAGAGCTTGCCTTTGCCTGCAATCTGCCGGGGATGTGATTATCACATCTCTTTTTTCATGCCCGGAGTGCCGAGCTGCAAAGGGCATCTGGTAAAACTTTGAAAACTTGAAGCACATTTCTGCGGCATTTCAATCAAATTTGCATCGAAATCAAAACAAAATTAAAAAAGCTCCGTCAATTTGATGCTTATTTCAAAGTATTCTTGTGCAGTTTGTTCGTTGACGGCTCTGATACTTGAATGGTAGAATAGAACCGGATTATAAGGCGGGCTTTTTGTGCTCTTTGCACAGCCGACGGGAGAATCACGATGAAGAAAATGTATGTTTTGATCGGCAACTACGGCAGCGGCAAGACCGAACTGGCGCTGAACTTCGCGTTCAAGGCCGCCGAGCGGGGCGAGCGCACCGAGCTGATCGACCTGGATATGGTGAACACCTTCTTCCGCCTGACCGAGCGCGGAAGACTGGCCCGTCTGCGGGAGATCCGCGTGGTCTCTCCGAACTACGCCTGCTCCGGCATCGAGAGCCTCTCCGTCCCCGCCGAAGTGCAGTCCGCCTTCGCCATGGACTGGGACACCGTCGTCTTCGACGTGGGCGGCGACGCGGTGGGTTCCACCGCCCTCGGCCGCTACCACCAGGACTTCATGGAGATGGAGGACGGCGCGCTGGAGGTTTTAAACGTGGTGAACATCCGGCGGCCTCTCGCGGGCACGGTGGAGAAGATCATGCACCTGCAGGAGGAAATGCAGATCCACGGCAGGCTGAAGATCACCGGCATGATCAACAACACGAACCTCGCCCAGATGACCACGCCGGAGGAGCTGCGCGACGGCTATGAGATGATCCGCGAGGTTTCCGAGAAGACCGGCGTTCCCGTGGTTTACACCTCCGGCAAAAAGGCGCTGCTGGATCAGTTCCTTGCCGAGGGGCACGACCCGAAGTACATCGGCACCCCTTTCCCCATCGACACCTATATGCAGCGTGACTGGGACAGCTGGGTCAGGGGTCTGGGCGGCCCCAGCGAGCAGGTGCTGTTCGAGTCGGCCGGCGGCTATTAAAGCGTTGCCCCGCGGCATATTCCAATCGTCCGCGAAGCGGACTCCATCACTGACCACTGATCACTGGTCACTTCCCCCGTTATCCAAAATACGTAAATCATAAAAGAAAAGAGGTAGAATCATGGCAAAGATGACAGTAACCATCAATGAGCTGGTCTGCAAGGGCTGCGGGCTCTGCGTCAGAGCATGTCCCAAGAGTGTGCTTGCCCTTTCCAAGACAAAGCTCAACGCCAAGGGTTACCACCCGGCAGAAGTGGTGGATCAGGAGGCGTGCATCGGCTGCGCGTCCTGCGCGCGCACCTGCCCGGACGTGGCGATCAGGATCGAGAGAGAATAAGGAGGAAAAGAATATGGCACTGACTCTTATGAAGGGCAGCGAAGCAATCGCGGAGGCCGCCATTCGCGCAGGCGCCCGTTTCTTCTTCGGCTACCCGATCACCCCGCAGACTGAGATTCCCGAATACATGTCCGCCCGTATGCCCGAGGTTGGAGGCTGCTTCCTCCAGGCCGAGAGCGAGGTCGCGGCCATCAATATGGTGTACGGCGCTGCCGGTACCGGCGCCCGCGTCATCACCTCTTCCTCCAGCCCCGGTGTCTCCCTGAAGCAGGAAGGCATTTCCTACTGCGCCGGCGCTCAGCTGCCCTGCGTGATCCTGAACGTCATGCGCGGCGGCCCCGGCCTCGGCAACATCCAGGCCTCCCAGGGCGACTATTTCCAGGGCGTCAAGGGCGGCGGCAACGGCGACTACCACCTGCTGACCTACGCTCCCTCCTCCGTGCAGGAAGCCATTGATATCATGATGTTTGCCTTTGAGAAGGCCGAGAAGTACCGTATGCCGGTCCTGTTTTTGGCCGACGGCATCATCGCCCAGATGATGGAGCCCGTGGAGATGCCCGAGATGGTCGACTACAAGGTCGATCCCGAGAAGAAGCCCTGGGCCTGCACCGGCTGGAAGCCCGGCGACGATCCCAAGAAGCGCGGCG
>CAMOXI010000030.1 GCA_946628965.1 uncultured Clostridia bacterium
CCGAGTTCATCCCCGATATGACCTGGGAATCCCTGCAGGACTTCCACAACACCTATTACCACCCCTCCAACTGCATCGCCTACCTCTACGGTCAGTTTGAGGACTACAGCGCCTTCCTCAAGCTGCTGGACGAGGCCTTCGCGCCATACGAGAAACGGGAGTTTGCGTTTGAGGATCCCGATTACACGGCCCTGAGCGAAGACGCGGAGGAGAGCTTTGCCTTCCCCGTGGAGGCCGGCGCCAACACCGAGAACCGCTCCGCGATCTACTACACCTTCATCTGCCCCGGCGTGAAGGGCGATCCCCAGACCGAGCTTGTTCTCAACACCCTGACTGACCTGCTGGTGGACGACGCCTCCCCGCTGATGCAGGGGCTGAAGAAGGCCCTGCCCGCGGGCAGCTTTGCCACCTATATTGAGACCGAGGGTCCCGAGGATGCGGTAGTCTTCTACGCGGGCAATGTGAACGCCGAGGACGCCCAGACCTTCCGTGAGACCGTGGACGCCGCCCTGGCCCAGGTCGCCGAGAACGGCTTCAATCAGGAGCTGGTGGACAGCGTCATGTCCTCCGCGGGCCTGAAGCTGAAGCTCACCGGCGAGGGCGAGGACGTGGGCGTCGATCTGATCACCCAGATCGCCTATTCCCACGCCGCCTCCGGCAACCCCTTCGACTACATGGACTATGTGGACGCGCTGGAGCTGCTGGACGACTGGAACCAGCAGGGCCTGTACCAGAAGGCCGTCAGTGAGCAGCTGCTGGGCAGTGCCGTCACCGCTCTCGTGAGCACCTATCCCGAGCCCGGCCTGCGCGAGGAGCTGGACGCCGCCCTGGCGGAGAAGCTGGCGGAGGTCAAGGCCAGCATGAGCGCCGAGGAGATCCAGGCCCTTGTCGACGCGGCCAACGCCGAGGACGAGGAAGAGGACGACGCCTCCGCGCTGGTGGCCCAGCTGCAGGCCGTGACCACCTCCTCCCTGCCCGAGGAAATGCGTGAATACACGATCAGCGACGAGACCGGCGAGGATAACGTCCGCCGCATCAGCGCCGAAGCCGGCGTCGACGGCGTCAGCCAGGTCGTGCTGCTGCTGGACGCCTCCGGCCTGCCCCAGGAGGACATCCACTGGTTCGCCCTCTACACCTCCCTGCTGGGCAAGCTGGATACCGCGGAGCACAGCTACGAGGAACTGGCTGCCCTGACCGGCCGCTACTTCTACAACGGCGAGATCCGCCTGTCCCTGCTCAACACCTACGGCACGGACGAGTACCGCCCGAAGCTGCGCGCCGGCTGGATCGCCAATGACGAGGATCTGGAAGCGGGCTACGATCTGCTGTACGAACTGCTGTACGAGACCTCCTTCGACGACAGCGAGACCCTGCTGGGCCTGATCCAGCAGAGCAAGGCCTCTCTCAAGAGCTCCATCAACAGCACCCCCTACAACCCCATGCTCTATCGCGCCTTTGCGGCCACTTCCCCGCTCTACGCCTACTATTACTATTTCAATTATCTGGACTACTACGCCTTCCTTGAGCAGGTGGAAGCCGCCATGGCTGAGCAGCCCGAAGCCGTGGCCGGGAAGCTCGCGGAGATCCAGAGCTTCTTCCACAACCGCACGAACGCCATCGCCGCCTGCGCGGGCAGCGCCGAGGGCATTGCCGTGAACGCCCCGCTGGCCGACGCCTTCCTTGAGAAGCTGGACGCCAATCCCATCGAGGCCCAGACCTACGACTTCGAGCCCTGCGCCGATGCCGAGGCCCTGGTGGTGGACAGCTCCGTGCAGTTCAACGGCATCGTCTCCAGCTTTGAGGACGCCGGTCTGGAGAGCTACTCCGCCGAGCAGGACGCGGTCTCCGCGCTCCTCAGCGACGACTATCTCTACCCCATGCTGCGCGACCAGTACGGCGTCTACAGCGTGTGGCACGGCTTTATCAGCGACGGCGGCCCCTACATCATCACCTACCGCGACCCCAACGTGACCGAGAGCTTTGACGTGATGGATGGCCTGGCCGACTATGTCGCCGATCTGGAGATCGACCAGGAGGAGCTGGACGGCTACATCCTCTCCGCCTACAACACCTACGCCAAGCCCGAGGGCGAGCTGAGCGGCGCCGTGAGCGCGATCCTCTCCCGCCTGAGCAGCGAACCCGAAGACCTGAAGCTGCAGCACATGCAGGAGCTGAAGGCTCTCACGCCCGAGAAGCTCAAGAGCTTTGCGGAAGTCTACGCCGCCTTCCTGGCCAACGGCGTGCGCTTCACCGCGGGCGGCGCCGGCGCCATCAACGCCAACGCCGACCTCTACGATCAGATCCTCAACCCCTTCGGCTCTGTGGACAACAGCAAGGTGGAATTTGCCGACGTGACCGAGGACTACGAGCACTATGAGGCCGTGCGCTTCGTGTTCGAGGAGATGCTGATGGCCCCCGCCTCCGACGAGGCCTTCGGCGTGGATCTGGACGCCACCGCGGGCGAGCTGGCCGGCATGCTCTACGCCCTGATCGGCGGCGATGCCGCCGCCCAGGACGAGGCCATGGCGACCCTGGCCTCCTATGGCATCCTGCCCGGCGACGTGACGGCGGACACTGTCCTGACCGGCAGCGACGTGGAGGATATCCTCTCCGTCTTCAGCGAGGCCGTCGGCGCGCCCTTCGAAGCGGAAGAGGCCGCTGACGCGGCCCTGACCCGCGGCGAGCTGGCCGAGCGCTTCCTCGCCTACTACAACACCCTGGCATAACACAAAGCACGGGGCTTTGCCCCATACCCGATCGGGGCGGCTGTTTCTACAGCCGCCCCTCTGCGTTTCCCCGCAACCGATACTTTTGGGCTTGACATTGCTTTTGAATCGTATATAATAGGTCGTGCACGACATGTCGTGTGCGACATTTTATTTTGTGAGATGATGATATGATCCATGACATCCCCATGGGCGTCCGCTTCTCGCTGCTCCACCGGGCTTTCCGACGGAAAATGGACGAAATGCTCAGCGAAAAGGACCTGACCGGCGTCCAGTTCGGTGTAATGCAGACCCTGGTCCGCCTGGAGATGCAGGGGCAGAGCGAGATCAGCCAGCGCGATCTGGAGCAGGCCGGGCGCATCAGCCACGCCACCATGACGGACATTCTCCGCAGGCTGGAGAAGAAGGGCTTTGTGTCCTGCGAGCAGAGCAGCCGGGACCGCCGCTTCAAGTGCATCGCCTCCACGGAGAAGGCGCGGCTGCTGAAGGACGACGCCCAGCGTGTGGAGGAGGAGACGCTCCGCTGGCTCTGCCGGGGCCTTGCGCCCGAACAGCTGGAAGCGCTGACCGCCATCACGGACGTGATGCTCCGCAACGCCTGGGAGAGCTGCGAGAAAGGATGTGACGAAAACCATGATTAAGACCTTCATCAAGTGTATCCGGGAATACAAGGCCCCGACCATCTTCACCCTCCTGTTCATGGTGGGCGAGGTGTTCATCGAGGTGCTGATCCCCTTCTTCACCGCAGACCTGGTCAACGACATCAAGGCCGGCGCCCTCATGAGCGAAGTCGTGCGGCTGGGCCTGATCCTGGTGGGCATGGCCATCGTGTCCCTGTGCTGCGGCGCGGGCGGCGGCTACTTCGGCTCCAAGGCCTCCACCGGCTTTGCCCGCAACGTGCGGCGGGACGTGTTTGAGCGCATCCAGCGCTTCTCCTTTGAGAACATCGACAAGTTCTCCACCGCCTCCCTGGTCACCCGCCTGACCACGGACATCTCCAACGTGCAGATGGCCTTTATGATGACGATCCGCATGGCGGTGCGCTCGCCGCTGATGTTCATCTTCTCGATCATCATGGCCTACCGCATGGGCGGCAGCCTCGCCACCACCTTCGTCGTGGTGATCCCGGTGCTGATCGTGGGTCTGCTCGCCATCGCAAAGCACGCGATGCCCGCGTTCCGGGCGGTGTTCCGCAAGTACGACCGGATGAACGAATCCATCGAGGAAAACGTGCGCGGCATGCGCGTGGTCAAGAGCTTTGCCCGCGAGGGCTTTGAAAAGCAGAAGTTCGCCACCGCCTCCGACAACATCCGCAAGGACTTCACCAAGGCCGAGCGCATCGTGGCCCTCAACTCCCCGCTCATGACCCTGTGCATGAACTTCAACATGGTCTTTGTGCTGCTGGTGGGCGCCAAGCTCATCGTGGAGAGCAGGGGCCAGGTCATCGACGTGGGCCAGATCTCCGCCATGCTGACCTACGGCATGCAGATCCTGATGAGCCTGATGATGATCTCCATGATCTACGTCATGATGACCATGTCCATGGAAGCCATGAAGCGCCTGACCGAGGTCCTGAACGAAAAGCCCTCCCTCTCCAACCCGGAGAGCCCGGTCATGGAAGTGAAGGACGGCTCCGTGGACTTCGACGGCGTCTCCTTCAAGTACGTCAAGGACGCCAGGGAGAGCGCCCTGGCCAATATCGACCTGCACATCCGCTCCGGCATGACCGTGGGCATCCTGGGCGGCACCGGCTCCGGCAAGACCACGCTGGTGCAGCTGATCCCCCGCCTGTACGATGTGACCGAGGGCAGCGTGAAGGTCGGCGGCGTGGATGTGCGCGATTACGACATTGAGACCCTGCGCAGCGCCGTCTCCATGGTGCTGCAGAAAAACGTGCTCTTCTCCGGCACGATCAAGGAAAACCTGCACTGGGGCAACCCCACCGCCACGGACGAGGAGCTGATCGAGGCCTGCCGCCTCGCCCAGGCGGACGATTTCATCCGCTCCTTCCCCGACGGCTACGACACCCACATCGAGCAGGGCGGCACCAACGTCTCCGGCGGCCAGAAGCAGCGCCTCTGCATTGCGCGGGCCCTGCTGAAAAAGCCGAAGATCCTGATCCTGGACGATTCCACCTCCGCCGTGGATACGCGCACCGACGCGCTGATCCGCGCGGGCTTCAAGACTTACATCCCCGAGACCACCAAGATCATCATCGCCCAGCGCGTAGCCTCCGTGGAGGACGCGGACCTGATCCTGGTCATGGACGGCGGCACCATCGCGGATGCCGGCACCCACGACGAGCTGATCAAGCGCAGCCCCATTTACCGCGAGGTCTACGAGCAGCAGACCAAGGGAGGTGACAGCGATGAATAAGCACGGAAAAGGCAATCTGAAAGACAATTTTGCGGCCATCGGCTGGACCATGAAGAAGTTCTTCGGCTTCTACCCGGTGCTGGCGCCGCTGTCTGTCTTCTGCATCCTGTTTTCCGCCGTCGTGTCGGCCATCCCGGCCCTGTTCATTCAGCGGGTGCTGGCCGTCATCGAAAAGTGGTACCTCTCCGGCGACTGGGCGGCCGCCAAGGCCGAGCTCATGCCCCTCATCTTCCTGCTGATCGGGCTCTACACCCTGTCCATCATCTCCCTGACCGTGGAGAGCCAGCTCATGGCCTACATGACCCAGGGCTTCCTGGACAAGATGCGCCGGGAGATGTTCAACGGCATGCAGGATCTGCCGATCCGCTACTTTGACTCCCACAAGACCGGCGACATCATGAGCTTCTACACCAACGACATCGACACGATGCGCCAGCTGGTGAGCGGCTCCTTCCCCGCGCTGATCCGCTCCATCTCCGTTGTGCTGGCGGTGCTCGCCATCATGCTCTACTTCAGCGTCTGGATGACGCTGGTGCTGCTGGTCGGCGTGGCGGCCATGTTCTATGTGACCAAGTTCATCGGCGGCGGCTCCGCCAAGTACTTCGTCGAGGCCCAGAAGGCCACCGGCGCCATGGAGGGCTTTGCCCAGGAGATGATGGAGGGCCAGAAGGTGGTCAAGGTCTTCTGCCACGAGGAGCAGAGCCTGGAGGACTTCGACCGGGTCAACGACCAGCTGCGGGACGTGGCCTTCCGCGCCAACGCCTACGCCAGCACCCTCGGCCCCATCATCGCCAACATCGGCAACATCCTCTATGTGGGCCTCGCTCTGGCCGGCGGCGTGTTCATCCTGGCCGGCATCCCGAACCTGAGCTTCTCCGGCAAGATCTTTGACATCACGGTGCTGATCCCCTTCCTGAACATGTCCCGCCAGTTTACGGGCAACGTAAACCAGCTGAGCCAGCAAATCAACTCCGTCGTCATGGCCGGCGCCGGCGCCCAGCGCGTGCTGACGCTGGTGAACGAGGCCCCCGAGGCCGACAACGGCTATGTGACGCTCGTAAACGTCACCGAGGACGAGGACGGCACCCTGCACGAGACCGCGGAGCACACCGGGCACTGGGCCTGGCGGCACCCCCACACCGACGGCAGCGGCATCACCTACACCCCGCTGCGCGGCGACGTGCGCATGGTGGAGGTGGACTTCGCCTACGACCCCGAAAAGCCGGTGCTGCACGACGTATCCGTCTACGCCGAGCCTGGCCAGAAGGTGGCCTTCGTCGGCGCCACCGGCGCGGGCAAGACCACAATCACGAACCTGATCAACCGCTTCTACGACATTGCCGACGGCAAGATCCGCTACGACGGCATCAACGTCAACAAGATCAAGAAGAAGGATCTGCGCCAGTCCCTGGGCATCGTGCTGCAGGAGACCAACCTCTTCACCGGCACCGTCATGGACAACATCCGCTACGGCCGTCTGGAGGCCACGGACGAGGAGTGCATCCGGGCGGCAAAGCTCGCCGGCGCGGACGATTTCATCACCCGTCTGCCCCAGGGCTACGAGACAGAGCTGCACAACAACGGCGCGAACCTCTCCCAGGGCCAGCGCCAGCTGATCGCCATCGCCCGGGCCGCCGTGGCCGATCCCCCGGTCATGATCCTGGACGAGGCCACCTCCTCCATCGACACCCGCACCGAGGCCATCGTGCAGCGGGGCATGGACAAGCTGATGGAGGGCCGCACGGTCTTCGTCATCGCCCACCGCCTCTCCACGGTCATGAATTCCGACGTGATCATGGTGCTGGACCACGGCCGCATCATCGAGCGCGGCAGCCACGAGAAGCTGATCGCCGACAAGGGCACCTACTACCAGCTCTACACCGGCGCGTTCGAGCTCGAGTAAAACAAAAGGCCCCTTGCCTAAAGGGGGCATAACGACGCGCGGGAAGCGCGCGACGATCCCAGCTTGCTGACTGGACGCGCAGCGGCCAGACTGGGGGATAGGGAGTGGCCAGTGGCCGGTAGGGGCGAGGCTTGTCCTCGCCCGCCAATGTGGCAGAGTCGGACATAGCGGGCCGTTCGTGAACGGCCCCTACCGTGCAGAACCACGGTTTCCGCTTCTCATATTTCTCTGTCAGCTTGCATCTAAGCAAGGGTCGTCTTTGACGGCCCTTGTTTTTTTGCGCGTTCGTGATATACTGATGCATGAAATCATTGGAGGTGCGCCATGCTTTTCAAAAACGCTTCTCTGTTTCTCGACGGCCGCTTTGTCCCCGGGGCTTTCCGGGTGGAGGACGGCCGCTTTGCCGCCATTTACGACGCCGATCCCGCGGAGGACGGCATCGACCTGGGCGGCGCGAAGGTCATCCCCGGCCTGATCGACGTGCACAGCCACGGCAACTCCGGCGCGGACTTCTCCGACGGCGACTATGACGGGCTCTGCCGCATGGCCGCCTATTACGCCAAAAACGGCATCACCAGCTTCGCCCCCGCGTCCATGACTCTGCCCTACGAGACGCTGGCGGCCGCCTTTGCCACCGCGCAGCGTCTGCACGAGGAAGCGCCCGCGGGCTGCGCCAGACTTATGGGCATCCAGATGGAGGGCCCCTTCTTCTCCGAGAAGAAAAAGGGTGCGCAAAACGGCGAATACCTGCGCCTGCCAGACTTTGAGGCTTTCAAGAAGCTGTATGACGGCTGCGGCGGGCTGGTAAGGATCGCGGACGTGGCGCCCGAGCTTCCCGGCGCGGCGGACTTTATCCGCGAGGCGAGCAGGCTCTGCACGGTTTCTGTCGCCCACACCGACGCCGGTTATGAGGACGCAAAGGCCGCTTTCGAGGCCGGCGCCAGCCATGTGACCCACCTCTTCAACGCCATGCCGCCCATCCACCACCGCAAGCCCGGCGTCATCGGCGCCGCCGCTGAGCGGGAGGACGTGGTGGCCGAGGTCATCAGCGACGGCCAGCATCTGCACCCGAGCGTGGTGCGCATGGCCTTCCGGCTCTTTCCCGGCCGTGTTTGCCTGATTTCCGACTCGCTGCGCTGCTGCGGCATGCCGGACGGCGAATATGAGCTGGGCGGCCAGCAGGTCTTCCTGCAGGGCGGCATCGCCCGCCTGGCGGACGGGACCATCGCAGGCTCCGCCACGAACCTTTTCCAGTGCATGCGGCGGGCCGTCTCCTTCGGCGTGCCCGAGAGTGAGGCCATCACCGCCGCCACACTGACGCCCGCCCGGGAGATCGGCGCGGACGCGCTGGTGGGCTCCCTCACTGTCGGCAAATACGCGGACTTCGTTGTCTGCGACAAGGATCTCAACGCGCTGAGCGTCTGGCTCGGCGGAACAAAATTGGAGGAACACGCATGAGAAAATTCACCAGTCTTCTGCTGGCAGCCGCGATGCTGCTGGTTCTGACCGCCTGCGGCGCCCTGACCAAGGCCGCGCCCGAGACGCCCGCCCCCGCACCCGCGGAGGAGAGCGCGGAAGCCCCCGCTGACGAGGAGCAGACACAGGCCCCCGAAGAGGGCTCCCTGATCGAGCAGCCGGACCTCTCCAACGCGCCGGCCGCCATCGACGAGAGCCAGCAGGCATTGCTGGAGCAGTTCATTCTGATCGACGATCTGGTGCAGCCCGGCACCGCGGGCAGCTCCCTGCGGGCCGCCACCGCCGCCGCGACCCTGCTGGACTGGGCGGCGAAGGGCCAGCTGACCGATGAGGCCCTGACCGTGGTCATCGACTACATGGCCGCCAAGAGCGTGGAGGGCCAGGCCGAGTTCGGCGAGAAGCTGGACGCGGTGGAGGCCATGGTGGAGACCCTGACCGGCAAGGATACGGAGGCTGCCAAAAACCTCCTCACCGACGCGGGCATGCTGGAGAGCTGCGGCTTCCCCTGGGACAAAGACGCCGTGGCTGTCATCGACCAGCTGATGGAGGCCCTCGGCCGCCGCACAAACTGAGCGGAACGCAAAATGTGCGAACAGGAGAGGCGAATTCTTTTTTCCGAATTCGCCTCTCCTGTTTTTTGATTGAAGGCCACTCCACCGGGCGGGGACAAGCCCCGCCCCTGCTGCGGAAGTCTGCCCTTTTCTCTGTAGGGGAAGGGCTTGCCCTTCCCGTTGTCTTGGGCCGGTCTCAGCCACCCAGGGGTGCACTCTCCATCTGCGGGATCTCGATCGTCTGCCCGGCGACCTCGACGGCGATGATCTCATTTACATCAATGGTGCTCCCGAGATGGGCGCCAATGAGCGTGAGGTCTCCGTTCACAGGCGTTTCATTTCCGTCATAGCCGGGAATCGGCAGGCGTTCGCCGTCCGACAGCACCAGTTCTGCGTCGGAGAGGCTCTGATCGATCAGATTGATCCAGCGCAGCTGCAGTTCAAAGGCCGCGTGGAAGGCAACCTCGTCCGAAGTGTCCAGCTTGCCGAGGATCGTCTCCGCATCGTCCAGATGGGCCTGCCAGGTGACACCTGTGGCAGAGATCGTGAGTCCCAGCAGTTCCAGCTCCCCGCCGTCTGCCTGATTGGGAAAGCGCAGCGGCTCGGGGAAGCGGAACTCCCGCGTATCGGGCGGGACGATCTCCACCGTAAAGCTGCCATACTCCCGGTGCAGGCTCTTCTCCGTCTCAACGGCGTAGAGCCCCTGCTCGTCCATTTGCTCATAGTTATCATAGCAGGCCAGGCGGAAGCTGGCCTCCCGCGCCCCCTCCGGCAGTGTATCCAGCCAGAAATGGGTCTCCAGCGTGGCGGTCTTTGTCTCCGCGTCGTAGGACTGGGCCAGATAGCGCCGCAGCTTTGCTTCGTCGGTGGGCAACGAAAGCTTGTTGCCCCTGCTGTCCTCCCAATCGTAGAGCTCCTCCGGCGCGTATTCCCATTCCCCAGTGTGGAAGTCCGCCAGATAATGGTGCTCCTCGCCCTCCAGCGGCTCCAGCTCGTAGCTCAGATAGTGCAGGCGTCCGTCGTCCAGCCGGTCCTGCATAAAGGGGTCGCGCAGCTCCTCCGGCTCCACCGGACTGATGTTCAGATACAGGTGCTGGATCTGCCCGTCGTTATACGCCGCGAGCAGCGTGACGCCGGGCTGCGCCTCCTCCGGGGTCTCATACTCCCGGTAGGCGTTGACGTGGTTTTCCTCCACCTGATATTCGTTCCGCAGCTCTTCCTGCCGCTTCGCGTGGATCGAGAGGCCCACCGCGTAAGCCGTCACGCCCAGCGCCAGCAGCAGCGCCGCCGCCAGCGCCAGCGTCACCGCCCGGCGGGAGAAGGCCGCCGTATGGCGGCGCGGGTTTTCCTGTTTTGCCATGTTCAGTACCTCCGTCAAAGTCTCGTCGGAGGCGTGTAGGTGGGAAAAGGTGCGGATGAATTTTTCGCGTTCTGTCATGTCCCTCACTCCTCCGTCAGCATGTCTTTGAGCTTTGCCCTTGCGCGGCGCAGCCGGGTACTTACGGTGTTCTCCGGAAGACGGAGCAGTTCCCCGATCTCTTTGACCGAATAGCCCTCAAAGTAATACAGCAGCAGCGGGACGCGATACTTCCGCTCCAGCCCCATCACGGCGGTAAAGAGGGCGGTATAGTCCTCCCGCTCGAAGCCCAGGGTCTCGGCGTAATCGTCCAGATTCTCCTGCTGCCGCCAGGGCGCGCGGAAGAGGGACTTGCAGCAGTTCACCGTCACGCGGATCAGCCAGCGTTTCCGGTGCTCCTCCGAAGCAAAGTCCGTCTCCGTCCGGTATAGCCGCAGCAGCACTTCCTGGGTCACATCCTCTGCGTCGCTGCTGTTTTTCAGGTAGCCGTAGGCGATGCGAAATACCATATCCATATACTGTTTTGCGCAGGAAGCAAAGCGCTCGTCGGTCATGGCCATGTACCTCATTTTGAAGCCTTCACCCTATATACGCCTCAGGCGGGCAAAAGCTTTCACAGAAAAAGAAAAAAGCGGGCCGTCCGGAGGCCGCCCCTACCATGCTTTCGTAGGGGTCGGCGTCCTCGACGACCCGTTCTCTGTATTTCTTTTATCTCGCGTTGTACTTCTCGATGGCGTGGCCGAGAACCTCCATGGCCCGCTCGATGTCGGCGCAGTTGATTGTGTAGGCCATGCGCACCTCATTCTTCCCCTTGCCCGGGGTGCCGTAGAAAGGCTCGCCGCAGGCGAAGAGCACGGTGTCGCCCTCGTCGTCAAACTCGTTTAACAGCCAGTGCTGGAAGGTATCCGCATCGTCGATGGGCAGGGCGGCCATCACGTAGAAAGCGCCCTTCGGCTCCTGGCAGATGACGCCTGGGATCTTTTTCAGGCAGCGCATCAGCGTGTCGCGCCGGTTTTTGTACTCCTCGCGCACGGCGTCGAAGTAGGAGGGATCCAGCCGGTAGAGGGCGGCGGAGGCCACCTGGTCCACCGTGGCGGAGCACAGACGGCACTGGCACCACTTCATGGCCTGAGCCATAAAGTCCTTGTTGCGGGAGATCAGCAGACCCACGCGGGCGCCGCAGGCGGAGAAGCGCTTGGACACGGAGTCGATGACGATCACATTGTCCTCATAGCCCTCGAACTGCAGGGCGCTCATCAGCGGCTCGCCGCCGTAGACAAACTCGCGGTACACCTCGTCGCAGATGATGAGCAGGTCATGCTCTTTGGCGATGTCCAGCATGAGCTTGAGCTCCTCAGGCGTCAGAACGCTGCCGGTAGGGTTGCCGGGGTTCGTGATCATGATGGCCCGGGTATGCTCGTTGATGCAGGCCTCCACCCGCTCGCGCACAGCGTAGCGGTAACCCTCCTCGGGGCTGGTGGGGATGGGGTGAATCGTCGCCCCGGCCAGGGTCACGGAGGTGTGATAGTTGGGATAGAAAGGCTCGGGGATCACGATCTCGTCCCCGTCGTCCAGAATGGCGGCCATGGTCATCTGCAGGGCCTCGCTGCCGCCGGTGGTGGCAAAGATCTCGCCCTTCTCCAGCTTCACGCCGATGCGGGCATAGTAGTCCGCCACCGCGTCCAGCAGCTCGGTCACGCCGGCGGAGGGGGCATAGGCCAGAACCGGCTGGGCAAAAGCCTTCAGGGCATCGTAATACGCCTCGGGCGTGACAATATCGGGCTGGCCGATATTCAGATGATAGATTTTGATGCCGCGCGCCACCGCCTCGGCGGCCTCCCCGTTGAACTTGCGCATGGGGGAGAGCTGGCAGCGCTCCATCTTGGAGGAATACTTCATTTGCACTCATTCCTTTCCGTTTTTCTGTCGTTCTATTTTACACCGCGGAACCCCATGGTGCAAGTGAACCGTGTCACTTTTGTAGGAGTGCTGTCCGTCTTGCGAAACAGACAGGGATTTGGTATGATAAATATACAAAAAGGAGGGTGCCGCATGCTGCGTCTCATCATCGGAAAAGCCGGGGCCGGAAAGACCGGCGCCGTCATCGGGGAGATCCGCCGGGCCGTGGAGGCCGGGCGCGGCGGCAGCATGCTCCTGGTGCCCGAGCAGTACAGCCACGAGGCCGAGCGCGAGCTCTGCCGCGTATGTGGGGACAGCCTCTCCCTCTATGGCGAGGTGTTCAGCTTCACGGGCCTTGCCCGCCGCGTGCTGCAGCAGCAGGGCGGCGCGGCCCGCCAGTGGCTGGACAAGGGCGGCAGGCTTCTGTGCATGGCGCTTGCGCTGGAGCAGGTGGGTTCCCGCCTGCGCATCTATGACACGGCCCGCCGCAAAAGCGAGCTGCAGAGCATGCTGCTCTCCGCCGTGGACGAGCTCAAAAGCGCCTGCGTCAGCCCCGAAATGCTGGAAGCCGCCGCCGAAAACTGCGACGACAGCCTGCGCGACAAGCTGCTGGATCTCGCGCTGATCCAGAGCGCCTACGACGCGATCGTCGCAAACGGCCGCGCAGACCCCGCCGACCGGCTCACGGTGCTGGCGGAGAAGATCGCCTCCTCCGACCTGGGGCCGGGCAATCACATCTATGTGGACGGCTTCATCGACTTTACCCGCCAGGAGCAGGAGGTGCTGATCGCCCTTCTGCGCAAGGGCGTGGAGCTCACGGTCTGCATGACCGTGGACAGCATGGAGAGCGAGAACGAGGTCTTCGCCCTCTCCCGCATCTCCTGCCGGAGACTGCTGGATGCTGCGCGGGAGCTGGGCGTCCCCAGCCGGACGGAAGTGCTCCGCGGCGCCTCCAAGCCGGACGCGCTGCGCTATTTCAGCGAGCATATGTTTTCCTTCTCCCGGGAGCGCTGGCAGGGCGAAAAACCGCCCATCCGCCTCTCCGCCGCCGAGAGCATCACCGCCGAGTGCGAGGCCGCCGCGGCGAAGGTGCTGGAACTGGTGCGGGACGAGGGCTGCCGCTGGCGGGACATCGCGATCGCGGTGCGCGGTTTTGAGGACTATCGGGGCACGCTGGAGAGCGTGTTCCGCCACTACGGCGTGCCGCTCTTTGCCGCAATGCGCAGCGAGCTTCTGCAAAAGCCCCTGCCCGCCCTGCTGTCACTGGCCTACGAGATCCCGGAGAGCGGCTGGGACGTGGACGATCTGATCAGCTATCTTCGCACGGGACTGACCGGACTGAACGAGGAAGAATGCGACCTTCTCGCCGACTATATCTACAAATGGCAGCTGCGGGCCGCCGCCTGGGAGCGCAGGAGCGACTGGCGGCAGCACCCCGACGGCTACGGCAATGAATACGACGAGGCAGCGGAGGAAAAGCTCCGCGCGATCAACAGCCTGCGCCGCCGTATCGCGGAGCCGCTGCAGCGCTTCCGCGAGCGCGGTCTTGCGGCCGATACGGCCCGGGAGCAGGCCGCCGCCCTCGCCGCCTATCTGGAGGAGCTGGAGCTGCCCCGCCAGCTGGAGGAGCGCTCGGAGGCGCTGGAGCAATCCGGGCGGAAGGCCCTTGCCGCCGAATACCGCCAGCTCTGGGAGATCCTGGTCTCGGCGCTGGAGCAGGCGGCCGCCATCCTGGACGAGAGCCGCACCGACATGCACGCCTTCGGCGAGCTGTTCCTGCGCATGCTCAGCCAGTACGACGTGGGTCTGATCCCCGTCTCGCTGGATCGGGTCTCCGCCGGCGATTTTGACCGGATGCGCCGCCGCACGATCCGGCACCTGCTGGTGCTGGGCTGCAGCGACGACCGGCTCCCCATGACCGAACAGGGGACGCAGGTCTTCACCGGGGAGGAGCGTGAGCGCCTGCTGGAACTGGATATCGATCTCGGTGCCGGGGACGGTGAGCTCTGGCGGGAGTTTTCCCTCATTTACAACACCCTGACCCTGCCCGACCGGGGGCTGCATCTGAGCTACGCCGTATCCAGCGCCGACGGGGATGCGCTGCGCCCCTCGCTGGTCTTCAAGCGGGCGCAGGAGCTCTTTGCCCTGCCGGTGGAGCCCTGCCCGGCCGACCGCATCCGCCTGAACGCGGAGGCGCCGGCCCTGTCCCTGGCTGCCCTGGCGCTGCACGGGGGAAGCCCCGCCGCCCAGGCCGCCGCGGCGTATTTCCGTGAGGCGGAGCCTGCGCGCTTCGCCCGGCTGGAGAGCGCCGCCGCCATGACGCGGGGGAGCCTCTCGCCCGAGGCGGTGCGGAACCTCTACGGCAGCCGTCTGTACCTGAGCGCCTCGCGCATCGACAAATTCGCCTCCTGCCGCTTCGCCTATTTCTGCCAGTACGGCCTGCGGGCCAAACGCTACGAGCCCGCGGGCTTCAAGCCGCCGGAGGTGGGCACCTTCATGCACTATGTGCTGGAGCATGTGGCCCGGGAGGCCGGGCGGCGCGGCGGCTTTGCCGCCCTCTCGGATGAGGAGCTGCACCGCCTGACGGAGGACTGCGTCGCCGCCTATGTGCATGAGGAGCTCAACGATTTCAAGGAAAAGAGCAGCCGCTTCCTGCATCTCTTCCGCCGCCTGACCCAGGATGTGCACCGCATCGTGGACGACATGGCCGGGGAACTGCGGCGCTCCGACTTTGTGCCGCTGGACTTTGAGCTGGACTTCTCCAAGGCCAGCGACATCCGGCCGGTGGAGCTTTCAAAGGACGGCGCCTCCGTCACCCTGACCGGCATCGCTGACCGGGTGGACGGCTGGGTGCACGGGGATAAGCTCTACCTGCGGGTGGTGGACTATAAGACCGGCACCAAGCAGTTCAAGCTCTCGGACGTCTGGTTCGGGATGGGGCTGCAGATGCTGCTCTACCTCTTCGCCCTGGAAAACGACGGGGCGGAACGCTACGGGCGCGAGATCGTGCCCGCCGGGGTGATGTACGTCCCGGCAAAGAACCTGCTCCTGTCCTTGGACGCGGACACGGACGATGAATCGGCCGAGAAGAAGCGGGCGGACAAACTGCGCCGCAGCGGTCTCGTGCTGGGGGACGAGGCGCTGATGGAGGCCTGGGAGAAGGGCGAGGACAAGCGCTACATCCCGGTCAAATTCAGCCGCGGCAAGGCCGGCAGCGGCAGCGTCGCCTCCCTCGCGCAGCTGGGCGAGCTCTCGGAGCATATCCGGGACACGCTGGGCGACATGGCCCAGGCCCTGAGCCGGGGCAGCATCGCCGCCGATCCCTATTACCGCAGCCAGCAGGAGAACGCCTGCGCCAACTGCGAATATTACGACGCCTGCCATTTCGTCGACGGCGAGAACGGCGAGCATATCCGTTACCTGCCCCGCTACAGCGACAAGCAGGTCTGGGGCATGCTGGAGGAACAGCGCCTGCAGCGGCCGGAGGGGGAAGAACATGTCTGATTTCAGCCCCACAAGTTCACAGAGAGACGCCATCGAATGCCGGGGCGGCACCGTCCTGGTGTCCGCCGGCGCGGGCAGCGGCAAGACCAAGGTGCTCACCGAGCGGCTCATGCACTACATCCGCGATGAGGAGCATCCCGTGGATCTGGACAGCTTCCTCATCATCACCTTCACCCGTGCCGCCGCCGGAGAGCTGCGGGGCCGCATCACCGCGGAGCTGAGCGAGGCCCTGGCAAAGGATCCGACCAGCCGCCGGCTCCGGCGGCAGAGCGCCCTGGTGCGCCGGGCGCAGATCGGCACCATCCACGGCTTCTGCGCGGCTCTGCTGCGGGAGCACGCCCACCGCATCGGCCTGAGCCCGGATTTTCGCATCGCGGCGGAGGACCGCACGGCCGACATGAAGGCCGCCGCTCTGGAGCGCACGATCGAGCGCTGGTATGACAGCCAGGACGAAAAGCCCGGCTTTTCCCTGCTGGCCGACACCGTGGGCGCTGGGCGGGACGACAGCCGCCTGACGGAGCTGGTGCTCACCCTCTACGACAAGATGCAGTGCCACCCGCGGCCCGAGCGCTGGGCCGCGCAGCAGGTGCAGCTTCTGCAGACGCCGGTCGGTGACGTGGGTGAGACACTCTGGGGACGGGAGATCCTGGCGCGCACGGCTGAGCAGCTGGACTACTGGGTCGCGGAGTTTGACCGGCTCATGCCCCTGGTCACCCAGGATGAAAAGATCACAAAAGCCTATTTCGAGAGCTTTGACACGACGGCGGAGGCCCTGCGGGATCTGCGCCGCAGGCTGGATCAGGGCTGGGAGAGCGCCCGTCGGGCCTTCCCCCTCCCCTTCCCCAAGCTCAGAGCGCTGCTGCGCTATGAGGATCCGGAGACTGTCGAGTTTGTCAAAGGCCGCAGGGAGGACTGCAAAAAGGCCATGGAGGCCCTGGCCGGGACTTTCTCCGGCAGCTCGGAGAAGCTGTCACGGGAGATGGCGGCCGCCGAGCCCGCCATGAGCGCCCTGCTGCGCCTGGTGCTGGACTTTGAGCAGGAGTACGCCCGGGACAAGCGCCGCGCCAATCTGCTGGATTACGCGGATCTGGAGCACATGGCCGCGCAGCTGCTCACCGAGGAGGACGGCAGCCCCACGGAGCTGGCCCGCCGCGTCTCCGAGCGATACACCGAGATCATGGTGGATGAATATCAGGACGTGAGCCGCGTGCAGGACGCGATCTTCCATGCCGTGTCCCGAGAGGGGAAGAACCTCTTCCTGGTGGGGGACGTGAAGCAGTCCATCTACCGCTTCCGCCTGGCCGACCCCACGATCTTCACCGAAAAATACGAACACTTTGCCGACGAGGCCGCCCCGGGCGAGCCGCGGCGCATCCTGCTGCGGGAAAATTTCCGCTCCCGGCGGGAGATCCTGGACGCCGCCAACACGGTCTTTTCCCTCTGCATGTCCCGCGCCCTGGGCGATCTGGACTATGATGAGGCGGCGGCGCTGCGCCCCGGCGCCGCGTATCCCGGCGCTGTCCCGCTGCCGGAGCTGACGCTGCTGCGGCAGCCGGCGGGCGAAGAGGACGAGGAGAGCCCGGACAAGACCGCGGCGGAGGCCGCGGCCGTGGCCAGGCACATCCGGCGCCTGGTGGAGTCCGGCGCCACCGTGACGGATCACGGGGCCGAGCGGCCCATGCGCTACAGCGATGTGGCGATCCTGCTGCGCTCCGTGAACAAGGTGGGCGGCGTCTACCGGCGGGAACTGATCCGCCAGGGCGTCCCCGTGGGCAGCGGCCAGGGCGGCGGCTTTTTCAGCAGCGTGGAGGTCTCGGCCCTGATCAACATGCTCTCCGTGGTGGACAACCCCCATCAGGACATCCCGCTGATCGGCGTGCTGCGCTCTCCTGCCTTCGGCTTTGAGGCGGACGAGCTCTCCCGCATCCGCGCGCGGGACAAAAACTGCGACCTCTACGGCGCGCTGCTGCTGGACGCCGATGAAAACGAGAAGAGCCGCGCCTTTCTGGCCCTACTGCACCGCCTGCGGGAGGAGAGCCCCGACCTGCGGGCTTCCGAGCTCACCTGGCAGCTCATCGAGGAGATGGATCTGATCGCGCTCTGCGCCGCCATGTCCGACGGGGCGCTGCGCCGCGCCCGCATCATGGCCATGGTGTCGCTCTCCGAGCGCTTCGAGGCCACAGGTTACCGGGGCCTGCACCGCTATGTGCTCTGGCTGCGGCGGCTGATCCAGAAAAACCAGGAGCCGGCTCTCGGCTCCGACGGGGCGGTGGCCGTGCAGATCCTGTCCGTGCACGCCTCCAAGGGTCTGGAGTTTCCCGTGGTGTTCCTCTGCGACACCGCGCGGCTCTTCAACCGGCGGGACAGCATGGCCTCCGTGCTGGTGCACCCGGAGCTGGGGCTCGGGCCAAAATACACCGATCTCACGCGCCGGGTGGAGTACCCGACGCTGGCGCGAAACGCAATCAGACAGCGGCTGGAGCGCGAAATGCTCTCCGAGGAGCTGCGCCTGCTCTATGTGGCCATGACCCGGGCGAAGGAACGTCTGTATCTCTACGGCTCGCTGAAGGACCCGGAGAAGACCGTGGAGAATGCCCGTGCGACACTTACGGTCCCCATGGCGGTGGAGGTGCTGGCGAAGGCCCGCTCCACGGCGGACTGGCTGCTCTGCGCGGCCCTTGCCGACGGCGGCCGAACCCTGCGCCTGCGCATTGCGGAGGCTGAGGGCGAGGAGGAGACCGGCGAGGAAAGCGCCGAGACGCCGGAGGCCGATACGGCCGTCGGGGAGGCGCTGCGGCGCGCGCTCGCCTTCCGCTATCCCCACAGTGCGGCGGTGGAGCTGCCGTCCAAGGTGACAGCCACCGAGCTCAAGGGCCGTCTGGAACAGGATGAGGAGGCGCAGGAACTCCTGCCGAAGCGGCAGCGCCCCTTCCGTATGCCGGACTTCACCCGGGAGGAGAAGCCTCTGAGCGGCACCGAGAGGGGTACCGCCACCCATCTGGTGCTGCAGTATATGGATTTCGGGCAGACCGGCAGCCTGGAGCAGGTGCAAAGCGAGATCGAGCGGCTGCGCGCCGGGCGCTATCTCAGCGACCGGGAGGCCCGGGCCGTGGACGCCGGGGCCATTCGGAAGCTCTTTGCCTCCGAATTGGGGCAGCGCATGCTCCATGCCGACACGATCCGCCGGGAGTTTAAATTCTCCCTGCTGGTGGATGCGGAGGAGATGCTGGGCAGCGGCGCCGGGGAGGAACTGCTGCTGCAGGGCGTGGTGGACTGTTTCCTGGAGGAGGACGGGCAGCTCACGATCATCGACTACAAGACCGACCGGGTCCGGAACCGGTCGGAGGCCGAGACGCGGGCCGCCTTCTACGCCCCCCAGCTGGGCGCCTATGCCCGGGCGCTGACGCGGATCTGCCGCAAGCCCGTCCGCCAGGCGGCGCTCTACTTCCTTTCGGTGGGAGAAACGGTGTTTTTGCCCCTGTAAAGCTCTTTTTTCCGGCTTTTTTCGGAAAGAAATGCTTGCAATCCGGAAACGGCTGTGTTATACTTCGCTTTGCGCCATGTAACTATGCCTGCTCGCGAGGGCACAATCATGGCAGCCTTTGATTGAGGAGCGTACGCAAAATGAAAGCAGGGATCCATCCCAACTATAAGCCGACCACCATTCGCTGCGCCTGCGGCAATGTGATCGAGACCGGTTCCACCAAGCAGAACATCACCGTTGAAATCTGCTCCAAGTGCCACCCCTTCTACACCGGCAAGCAGAAGCTGGTCGACACCAGCGGCCGCGTTGACAAGTTCAACAAGAAGTACGGCATCAAGTAATCGGCCTTCGGCTATACAAAAATACCCGCCTCGAAAGAGGCGGGTATTTTTGGTTTCTAAGCGCTAACGGCTGACCCTTCCGGCCGTGCTGCGCCGGCCACCTCCCCTAAAAGAGGAGGCAAAGCAGAACGACGCCGCTGCAGATACTGCAGCGGCGTCGGATCAAAAGCTATCGTTCTTCGCGGAAGTAGGCCAGGCCCAGGGAGGCGGGGGGCTGGTTCTCGCGCTTGTTGCGCATGGAGGAGAGCACCAGCACGATGATGGTGACCACATAGGGCGCCATCTTGTAGAGCTCCTTGACGGCCAGGTTCATGCCGCTGGGGATGTACATATGCAGGATGTACAGTCCGCCGAAGAGGAAGGAGGCCAGCACGCCCACGTTGGGACGCCAGACCGTGAAGATCACCAGCGCGATGGCGAGCCAGCCGCGGTCGCCGAAGGCGTCGCTGGACCAGATGCCCTTGGTGTAGTCCATGATGTAATACAGGCCGCCGAGACCCGCGATCATGGAGCCGGCGCAGGTGGAGATATACTTGTATTTGGAGACGTTGATGCCCGCGGCGTCGGCCGTGGTGGGGCTCTCACCCACCGCACGCAGGTGCAGGCCCACGCGGGTGCGCTTGAGGATGTAGGCCGCCGCGAGGGCGACCAGCACCGCCACATACGCCAGGAAGCCGTAGCTCAGGAATAGCCGGCCGAACCAGCCCAGCTTCGCGGCAATGGGCAGGCTCGCGCTGAAAAAGCGGCTGGTGGCGTTGAGGACGATGGCGGGAACCTCCGCCCCGGCGAGCTTGATGAGCGAGCCGCCGAAGAAGTTGCCGATGCCCACGCCGAAGGTGGTGAGCGCAAGGCCTGTCACGTTCTGGTTGGCGCGCAGCGTCACCGTGAGGAAGCAGTACAGCAGGCCCATCAGCAGAGAGCCCAGCAGCGAGCAGCACAGGGGGATCGCCACCGTGAGGAAGGGGTTCATGTTCCCGCTCTGCTCATAGAAGAAGGAGCCGACCACGCCGGAGATGGCGCCGACGTACATGATGCCCGGGATGCCCAGGTTCAGGTTGCCGGATTTCTCGGTCAGGGTTTCACCGGTGCTGCCGAAGAGCAGGGGGATGCCCTGCATGATGGCGCGGGGGATGAAGGAGATAAAATCAAACATCACTTGGCCTCCTTTTCCCCGGATTTCCGGAAGTTGATCTTATAGTTGATAAAGAACTCGCTGCCAATGATGAAGAAGAGGATGATGCCGGTCAGAATGTCGCCGAAGGAGGCGCTCAGGCCGAAGTTGGAGGCGATCTCGCTGCCGCCCTTGCTCAGGAAGACCAGCAGGAAGCTGGTGAGGATCATCCAGACGGGGTTGAACTTGGCGAGCCAGGAGACCATGACGGCGGTGAAGCCGCGCCCGGCGGTAATGGTGGTGGTCAGGGTGTGGTCTGTGCCGCCCACGAGCAGCATGCCCGCGAGACCGCAGACCGCGCCGGAGAGGAGCATCGTGCGGATGATGACCTTGCCCACCTTGATGCCCACATAGCGGGCCGTGCGTTCCGATTCACCCACGACGGAGATCTCGTAGCCGTGCTTGGAGTAATTGAGGTAGAGATACATGATCACCGTCAGCACTGCGACGATGATGATGTTCAGCAGATACTTGGAGGGGCCGACTTGGGGCAGCCAGCCGGCGTTGGTGCTCTGGTTGATGATGCCGATCTTGCCGGCGCCCTTGGGCACTTCCCAGATGATGATGTAATAGGCCACCAGCTGGGTCGCGATGTAGTTCATCATCAGGGTGAACAGGGTCTCATTGGTGTTGTAGCGGGCCTTGAAGATGGCCGGGATCAGCGCCCAGACGGCGCCGGCCACCACGCTGGAGACCAGCATCAGCACGATAAGCAGCCAGTTGGGGATCTTGTCCCCCAGCAGGATCATGCAGGCCGCCGTGGCGAGACAGCCGGCGAGCATCTGCCCGTCGCCGCCCAGGTTCCAGCAGCGCATGCGGAAGGCCGGCGTCACGGCCAGGGCCACGCAGAGCAGGATGGCCACGTTCTGGCCCAGCACCCACATCTTGCGGGCGCTGCCGAAGGAGCCCTTGTAGATCGTGGTAAAGACGTTGACAGGATTTTCGCCCGTGAGCAGGTTCGTGACCAGAGCGCTGACCATCAGCGCCAGGATCACCGCGCCGCCGCGGATCGCCCAGCTGCCGTACCAGGGCAGCGCGCCGCGCTTGGACACGTGGAAGAGAGGCGTATGCTGTTTGTTATTCATCGGTCTTCCCTCCCAGCTTGGTCATCATCAGGCCCACGTCCCGCTTTTTGGCGCCGCGGCCCGGCACGATGCCGGAGACCTTGCCGCCGCAGAGGACCAGGATCCGGTCCGCCAGCTCCAGCAGCACGTCCAGGTCCTCGCCGACGTAGATGACGGCGACGCCCTGCTGCTTCTGTTTGTTGATCAGATCATAAATGGTATACGAGGAGTTGATGTCCAGGCCGCGCACAGCGTAGGCGGTCAGCAGCACGGTGGGGGCAGAGGCGATCTCGCGGCCCACCAGCACCTTCTGGACGTTGCCGCCGGAGAGGCGGCGCACCGGCGTGGACACACTGGGGGTGCTGACCTCCAGATCGTGCACCACGGTCTCCGCCAGCTTGTGGGGAGACTTGCGGTCGGTAAAGACGGAGTGCCCGCGGCGGAAAGAGCGGAGCATCATGTTGTCCGCCAGGTCCATGTTGCCCACGAGGCCCATGCCCAGGCGATCCTCCGGCACGAAGGACAGGCTCACGCCCATCTGCTGGATGCTCAGCGGATCCTTGCCGATCAGTTCTTCGCGGCTGCCGTCGTCCTCAATGTAGGAGACGGAACCGGCCTCCACCGGCTGCAGACCGGCGATGGCCTCCAGCAGCTCCTTCTGGCCGCAGCCGGAGATGCCTGCGATGCCCAGGATCTCGCCGGAATTGGCGGTAAAGCTCACGTCGTCCAGCTTCAGGATGCCATCCATGCTGCGCACGGTGAGGCCCTTGACTTCGATGCGGGGCTTGGGATCCACCGGATCGGGCCGGTCGATATTCAGCGTCACGGGATGGCCCACCATCATGTTGGTCATTTCCTGGGCGTTGGTCTTGGCCGTCGGCATGTCGCCGATGAACTGGCCGTGGCGCAGGACGGCCACGCGGTCGCTCAGCGCCTCCACCTCGTGCATCTTGTGGGTGATGATGACGACGGCCTTGCCGTCATTGCGCATGTTGCGCAGCACGGCGAAGAGCTTCTCGGTCTCCTGCGGGGTCAGGACGGCGGTGGGCTCGTCCAGGATCAGGATGTCCGCGCCGCGGTAGAGGACCTTCACGATCTCCACGGTCTGCTTCTGGGAGACGGACATGTCGTAGATCTTCTGCTGCGGGTCCACTTCAAAGCCGTAGGCGTCGCAGATCTCCTTGATCTTCTTCGCCGCAGTCTTCAGATCCAGCTTGCCGGGCAGGCCCAGCACGATGTTCTCGGCGGCGGTGAGCACATCCACCAGCTTGAAGTGCTGATGGATCATGCCGATGCCCAGGTCAAAGGCGTCCTTCGGGGAGCGGATGACCACGTCCTTTCCGTCGATTTGGATCTCGCCCTCATCGGGGAAATAGATGCCGGAGAGCATGTTCATCAGCGTGGTCTTGCCGCTGCCGTTCTCGCCCAGCAGGGCAAGGATCTCGCCGCGGTAGATGTTCAGCCAGACCTTGTCGTTGGCGACAACGGGGCCGAAACGCTTGGTGATGTTGCGCATGGTTACAGCAGGAATCTTGTTGTCCAAAGTCGTATCCTCCTTGGAAAGATGGCAAAATGCTGTAAAAGGAAACGCGGCGGCCCTTATGTCGCGGCGCTTTCTTTTGCAGCATATTGTAGGATCAATGTTGAGAACGGGAAGTCCCGGAGGGATCCGGGACTTCCCGAAAGCTTTTCTTAGAACGCGGTATCCAGCAGGGTGATGCCGTCGATCTGAACGTCGAAGTAAGGAGCGGAGC